>NZ_SJES01000009.1:0-134583 GCF_004762015.1 Halostella pelagica | reverse complement strand
CGGGGGCTGATCTCTACGAGATGCCGCGGAACCGCTCGGACTCGTTCTGTTGTGGCGGCGGCGGTGGCGGGTTGTGGATGGACTTCGACGAGGAGCCAAAGCCGAGCGAGGAACGACTGCGGGAGGCCTTGGAAGACACGGAGGCGGGCGGTGCGGTCGAGAAGTTCGTCGTGGCCTGTCCGATGTGCGCGACGATGTACGAGGACGGGCGCAAGACCGGCGGGTTCGAGGACGAGATAGAGGTGGTCGGGCTCACCGAACTGGTCGCGGAGGCGCTCGGCCAGGAGGAGCGCGTCGCCGCGGCCTGACGGTTCAGTCCGTTCTTTTATGACGTTCCGGTATCATTTCTATATTGTCATGTCTCGATCCAGTGAAGACCGCACTGAGGAGCAGCGAGAGACGAACGAATCAAACGGGAGGCGAAACGGCGATGGCTGGGGCGACCAACAGGCACGGCACGATGACGCTCGAACAACCGAGTCAGTGCGGAACGTAAACGCCGCCATCATGCCTCTCCTTCTCGACGGGGAGGAGATCCTCGTCGACGCTCGCCCCGCGTGGTCGGCATGGAGTTTTCACCTGCTCATCGCGGGACTGGTCGTCGTGGGATCACTTCTCGTCGGCGAAACGGAGGTGGTCGGCGTCGGTATCGTCGTCGCCGCACTCCTCGTCGGCTACGTCTGGTTCCAGCGCAAGAAAGTACGCTATCTGGTCACCGACCGTCGGATCGTGGTCGTCACGGGTATCTCGTCGAAACAGACCAACGAGACGTGGATGGAAGACGTTCGCGGGATGCAGACCGGGGCCTCGTTCGTCGAGCGTTTCCTCGGCCACGGCCATATCACCGTCTCTGATTCGATCCTTTCCCGTGGCAGCCTGATCGCCATGAGCGGCCTGCAGGGGCTTACTCTCGGCGGTATCAGCAACTACGAGGAGATCGCGAACGTCGTCCGGCAGCGCCAGGCCGAACGGAAGGCGGGTAACTACTGAGAACTGACGCGCCAGTCCCGTTCCTCCCACTCCTCGCGAAGGACGCCGAAGTACACCATGTCGACGTACTCGCCGTTCACGTTCTCGGCCTCGCGCATGACGCCCTCCCGTTGCATCCCCGTCTTTTCGAGCACCCGCTGGGAGGCGGGGTTCGTCGCCAACGCCCGCCCTCGGACGCGGTGGAGGCGGAGTTCCTCGAAGGCGTAGCGAACCAGCAGGCGTGCGGCCTCGGTCATGATACCGTCGCCGTGAACGTCGGGCGAGAGCCAGTAGGCGATCTCAGCGTGACCGTCGGAGTTGTCGACGTCGAACAGGGAGACGGTACCGAGGATGTCGCCGTCGCGGGGGCCATCGTCGACGCAAACCGCAAGTTCGACCCCCGCGTCGTCGTCGGAGATCCGTTCCTCGAAGTGCTCGCGAGTGGTTTCGAGATTGGTCGGGTTCGCGCTCGTGAGCGGTCGGCGGACCCGCGGGTCGTCGATGTTGTCCCGGATGAACTCCAGGTCCTCTTCCTCGACGGTCCGGAGGGTGACGCGATCGCCCCGGAGGAAGGCAGCGCCGGGCATCAGACTGCCTCCCCGTTGGCGGACTCGCTTCGCTCTTCTCCCGACTCCGATCTCTCTCTGCTCGGCCGAACACCGTCCCACTCGCTCTCTAGCAGGCCGTAGAAGTGAGTGTCGACGTACTCGCCGCTGACGAATGTCTCGTCGCGCTGGACGCCCTCCTCCGTGAAGCCGAGTTTCTCAAGCAGGCCGCGCGAGGCGGCGTTACTCTCCAGTGCGCGGGCGCGGAGGCGGTGAAGGCGACGCTCGTCGAACGCGTAGTCGACGAGCAGGGCAACGGCCTCCGTCGTGTACCCGTCTCCCTGCGCGTCGGGCGTGGTCCAGTACGCGATCTCGGCGTGGCCCGCCGAATCGTCGACGTGGAAGAGCATCACGTAACCGACCGGGTCGCCGTCGACGCAGGCGAGGAAGCCGGCGTCGTCGTCGGCGTACATGTCGTCGAAGCGGTCGCGTTGCTGTTCGAGGTTGGTCGGCGTGTCGAACGTCATCGGGCGTCGTATCGCGGGGTCGTTGCTGTGGTCTCGCAGGAACTCCAGGTCGTCCTCCTCGACGGTTCGGAGGTCGACGCGGTCGCCAGCGAGAAAGGTCGCACCGGGCATGACTTCACCACTCGACTCGCTCGAAATAGTTCTACCGTCGGTGTGGTAGCATGTATCATTCACGCGCCGTGGCGGGTCAAAACAGCGCGGTGACGTACTCGCCGAGATAGATCCAGGTGGCCGCTAACCAGGTCTGGAAGAGTAGGCTACCGAGAGCTGAGAGGGCGATGAACTCCACGTCGTCCATCTCCGCGAACCCGGCCGGGACGGTGAGCATCCCGCGGGTGAAAAGCAGGGCGTTGCTCACGGGGATAACCACACGGCCCCACCGGTCGAACCAGCCCTCGAACCGCCTCACCGAGGATTCGCTCACCCGGAACCAGGGTTTGTCGAGCAGGAACTCGCGCCCGTAACGTTTCGCCAGCGCGAACAGCGCCCACTGGCCGACGGTCGCCCCCGCGGCGGCGACGAGGACGATAGCGACGTGGTCGAGCGCCGAATCCGCAAGCAGAGTGATGCCGGCGGGCACCAGCGCCTCGCTCGGCGCGAAGTAGAGCAGCATCGCCCCTTCCAAGATCAGGATGGCAAACAGCGCGAGCAGGCCGTAGCGACTCAACCACTGTCGGGCGAGTTCCTCGTCGCCGAGAAACACCAGTGCGATACCGATGAGGGCGGCGACGGCAACGAAGATGGCGAGGACGAGCGGACCGTAATCAGCCAGGAACCGTCGCGCTCGGTTCCCGTCGACGGCCGTGGTTCCCGATTCCGATTGCATTCGTCCGTTCACAACCACCACGCCGGTAAAATGCTTTGTGACACGACGGCGATACGGATTCCCCTGCGCGGCGGAGCGCGACCGCGACGCCTTTTATCGCCGCGCCGTAAGGAGACGTATGACCCTCACTCGACGCCCGCGCCGCCTCCGTCAGGACGGTATCCGCGACATGGTCAGCGAGACCGACCTCGACGCGAGCGACCTGATAGCGCCGGTGTTCGTCGACGCAACGACCGACGAACGCCTACCGATCGAATCGATGCCCGGCCACGAGCGCGTCCCCGTCGACCAGGCTGTCGGCCGGGTCGAGGAACTGCTCGCGACCGGGATCGAGTCCATCATCCTCTTCGGCATCCCCGAGTCGAAAGACGACCGCGGTAGCCGCGCCTGGGCCGAAAGCGGCGTCGTCCAGGAAGCGACTCGTCGGATCACAGCGGCGACGGACGCGTACGTCATCACCGACGTCTGCCTGTGCGAGTACACCGATCACGGACACTGCGGCGTACTCGAAGAGAGCGCAGCCGACGACCCGGACGTGACCGTCCGCAACGACGAGACGCTTGACCTCCTCGCGAAAACCGCAGTCTCTCACGCCGACGCCGGCGCGGACATGGTTGCGCCGAGCAGCATGACCGACGGGATGGTCGGGGCTATCCGCGACGGCCTCGACGAGGCGGGTCACGACCACGTCCCGATCATGAGCTACGCGGCGAAGTACGAGAGCGCCTTCTACGGTCCGTTCCGCGATGCCGCCGACGGCGCGCCCGCGTTCGGCGACCGCCGCCACTACCAGATGGACCCCGGCAACCGCCGCGAGGCCAGACGCGAGGTGGCGAGAGACGTCGAACAGGGCGCGGACGCGCTGATGGTCAAACCCGCGCTCCCGTACCTCGACATCGTTCGCGACGTCCGCGAGTCGTTCGACCACCCCGTCGCGGCGTACAACGTCAGCGGCGAGTACGCCATGATCCACGCTGCGGCGGAGAAGGGATGGCTGGATCTGGAGGGTGCGGCTCTGGAGTCGCTGCTTTCGATTAAACGGGCGGGTGCGGATCTCATCGTGACGTACTTCGCCGAGGATGTCGCGGACGCGCTCTAAGCCGCGTCCGAACGCCGTCGGTAGTTCTGCCGTCTCGTCAACCGCTCGCCGTTATCACTGCCGTCTCGTCAACCGTTCGCCGTTATCACTGCCGTCTCGCCCCCGTTTGCCGTGACCGCAGACGGCGATGCTTACCCGGCGTAGCTCCGCCACCGCAAACGATCGTGGGATTTACTCGATCCGATCGTCCAGTTTCCCGACGCTCATCCACCTTATATTCGTAATAACCCGTATTACTCCGGATGGTTGTCGAACCAAGTGGCCAAAAATAGGACATTCGGTAACAATAATCGTTATAAGGGCAACGGTAATGAAGTTATATCGTGATTCAAAATCTGAATGTGGTGCCAAAAGAAGATTCGAGGAACGTACGTCTAAAAACAGAATCTATTCCGTCTGATCCGGAGGTGACGGGAGCGTGACGACGGCGCTACAGGTCGACCCGCAGGTGATCGCGGAGGGCGTGAACCTGATGTGGGTGCTCGTCGCGACGTTCCTGATATTTTTCATGCACGCCGGCTTCGCCATGCTGGAGGCGGGGCAGGTGCGTTCGAAGAACGTGGCGAATCAGCTGACGAAGAACCTGCTGACCTGGAGCGTCGGCGTCCTTGCCTTCTTCGTCGTGGGTGCCGGCGTCTCCGCCGTCGTCGGGACGCTAACCAGTAGCGGGAGCTTTGCCCCCACGGACCTCTACAGCACGATGACGACCAACGCGGTCAACGACTGGGTCGGCTGGCTGTTCGGCGCGGTGTTTGCGATGACCGCCGCGACAATCGTCTCCGGCGCAGTCGCGGGCCGCGCGAAACTCCGCGCGTACGTCGGTTACACCGTCTTGCTCGCCGCGGTCATCTACCCCGTCGTCACCGGCTTCACCTGGGGCGGCGGCCTGCTGGCGATCAACCCCGAATCGGCGAACGGCTGGATCGCCGACGTCATCGGCGCCGGTTTCGCCGATTTCGCGGGCGGCATGATCGTCCACGGGATGGGTGGCATCGCCGGCCTCACCGCGGCGTACGTCATCGGTCCGCGGATGGATCGCTACAACGCCGACGGCTCCGTCAACGTCATTCCCGGACACTCGATGACGTTCGCGGCGCTCGGCACGCTGATCCTCGCGTTCGGCTGGTACGGCTTCAACGTCGGGACGGCCGCGTCGGTGTTCGCCGTCGAGGACGGCTCTCTGGTGCTCGGCGCGTTCGACACGGTCGGTCGCGTCGCTCTAAACACCACGCTCGGCATGGCCGCGGGGGCCGTTGGGGCCGGCTTGGCCACGCTGTACAAAACTGGGAAAGTCGACACGCTGTACGTCGCTAACGGCCTGCTCGCGGGGCTGGTCGGCGTGACCGCGTCCGCGAACGTCGTTGTCTGGTACGGCGGCATCATCTCCGGTCTCGTCGCCGGCGCACAGCTCCCGTTCGTCTTCGAGTTCGTCGAGAAGCGCCTGAAGATAGACGACGTCTGCGCCGTCTTCCCCGTCCACGGGTCGGCCGGGGTCGTCGGCGCGCTGCTGATCCCGTTTTTCCACGTCGATGGGTTCAGCGCGAGCCTGCTCGCCGCACAGGTCGCCGGCGTCGCCGTCATCTCCGCGTGGACGGTCCTCGCGACCGGTGCGGTGTTCGGACTGTTCAACGCCGTCGGACAGGCCCGCGTCTCGCCGGAACACGAGCGCGACGGCCTCGACGTCTCCGAACACGGCGTCGACACCTACCCCGAGTTCGGCACGCCCGACACCGTCACCGACGGCGGGTCCGACGTTGTCCGCATGGACGGCGGAACGGCGGCCGCGGGCGGCATCAAGATGGTTGCCGCCATCGTGCGCCCCGACCGACTCGGCGACATAAAACAGTCGCTCGCCGAGGCCGGCGCGCCGTCGCTGACGGTCACGAACGTCTCCGGCCGCGGCAGCCAACCCGCCAAGACGGGCCAGTGGCGCGGCGAGGAGTACACGGTCGACCTCCACCAGAAGGTAAAGATCGAGTGCGTCGTCGCCGACATCCCGGCCGACGACGTGGTCGAGGCGATCCGCGACGGCGCGAAGACCGGCGAACCCGGCGACGGGAAGATATTCGTGCTGCCCGTCGAGGACGCCCTACAGGTGCGCACCGGCAACCGCGGTCCCGAAGCGGTGTAGACGCGTCTGCCGTTGTAATCCGGTCCACGCGGGTCCCGGTATCGCCGAAACGAAAGCTTTCCACTGTTCGTCCCGCGGCCGCGTTACGACGCGGTCGTTCGCGCCCGCAACACGTCCCGGAGCGCCTTGCGCTTGACCAGTCCGAACCCCGCGAACACGACGCCGAATCCGACGACGGTCGCGAGCGAGAGCGGTTCGCCCAGCGCAAGCCACCCGGCAAGCGCGGCGAACACGGGTACGAGGTAGTTCACGAGGTTTATCTCCAGCGAGCCAAGGCGGTCGAGCAACGAGAAGTACAGCAGGTAGCCCGCGCCGCCCGCGACGACCACGAGATACGCCATGGCGACGAGCGCCCGGGAGGACCACGCCACGGTCTGTGGTTCCCCGAGTGCGACGCTCGCCGCGTGCAGCAGCGGTGCGCCGACGACCATCGCCCATCCCTGGAGCGCCGGCGCGGAGAGGTCGGTCCGGACCCGCTCGACGGCCACTGCGCCGACTGCCCATGCCAGCGCTGACCCGAACACGAGGGCGACTCCGAAAGCCGAGGCGTCGACGTCGTTCGGGGAGGGCCGAGCGACGACGGCGACGCCGGCTAAACCCAGAAACAGGCCCGTGACCGTCGCCGGGTCGAGTCGGTCCGTCGGAAACGCGACGCGGGACGCGCCCGCCGTGAGAACCGGAATCGAACTCACCACGACGGCGGCGACGGCGCTCGTCACGTACTGCTGCCCGGCGAACAACAGCGCGTGGTGGACGGCGACGATGCAGACGCCGGCGGCGACGATAGCCAGCCAGTCCCGCCCGCCCGGCCGCCAGCGCGCGTCCGAGAGGGCGGCGTACCCGAGAACGAGAACGGCGACCGCGTCGAACCGAAACGCGGCGAGCAGGGCCGGCGGTAACACTGCAAGTCCCGCTTTCGCCGCCGGAAAGGACGTTCCCCAGACGGTGCCGAGAAGGACGAACCCGGCCACAGTTCGGTATCTCGTCACGCGTATCCGAAAGCTGGCAGTCGGCAAAACTATTTTCATCGTGTTGATAATTGTTGACACGGCAGCTCGCCGCGTCCAGAAACGTCTTTTCCGGGGCGGCCCAAAGTCGGACCTATGCATCACGACGAATCCCGCGACCTCTACGACCGCGCGCTGTCGGTCATGCCCGGTGGCGTCAACTCCTCGGTTCGCGCCGCTATCGAACCGTACCCGCCGTTCGCACAGCGCGGCGACGGCGGCCACCTCATCGACGCGGACGGCAACCGGTACGTCGACTGGGTGTTGGGACTCGGACCGCTACTGTACGGTCACGACACGCCCGAACCCGTCCAGGCGGCGGTCCAGTCCCACGCCAGCGAGGGCCCGATGTACGGGATGCCGACCGAGATAGAGGTCGAACACGCCGAGTTCGTCGCGCGGCACGTGCCGAGCGTCGAGATGATCCGCTTCGTCAACAGCGGCACCGAGGCGACGGTGTCGGCGGTCCGCCTCGCTCGCGGCTACACGGGCCGCAACAAGATAGTCGTCATGCAGGGCGGGTACCACGGTGCCCAGGAGTCGACGCTTGTCGAGGGCAACGCCGACAACCCGCGGCCCTCCACCGCTGGGATCCCGCAGTCGTTCTCCCAGCACACGCTCCCCGTGCCGTTCAACGACGAGGAAGCCGTCCACGAGGTGTTCGAGGAACACGGCGACGACATCGCCGCGGTGCTGGTCGAACCCCTCCTCGCGAACAAGGGGATCGTGATGCCGGAGGACGGCTACCACGAGACGCTCCGGGACCTCACGGCTGACCACGACTCGCTGCTCATCTTCGACGAGGTGATCACCGGCTTCCGTGTCGGCGGCCTCCAGTGCGCACAGGGTAAGTTCGGCGTTACGCCCGACGTTACCACGTTCGGCAAGATCATCGGCGGGGGCTACCCCGTCGGCGCTATCGGCGGGAAATCGGAGATAATCGAGCACTTCACACCTTCGGGCGACGTGTTCCAAGCTGGCACTTTCTCCGGCCACCCCGTGACGATGGCCGCCGGGCTCGAAACGCTGCGCTACGCCGCCGAAAACGACGTGTACGACCACGTCAACTCGCTCGGCGAACAGCTCCGCTCCGGCCTGACTGAGGTCGTCGCCGACCAGGCCCCCGAGTACACCGTCGCCGGTACGGACAGTCTGTTCAAGGTGCTGTTCACCCGCGACGGCCCGCGCGACCTGGACGGGCAGTGCGAGGCCGGTTGCCGG
This sequence comes from Halostella pelagica, assembly GCF_004762015.1. Lineage (NCBI taxonomy): Archaea > Methanobacteriati > Methanobacteriota > Halobacteria > Halobacteriales > Natronoarchaeaceae > Halostella > Halostella pelagica. Next base: position 126,258 of record NZ_SJES01000009.1, on the reverse strand, counting down.
CAGCGTCCGGACTGCCCGCGCTACGAGTACTGTCCGAAAAACGGCGCGGACGTCGGCAACTGCGAGACCGACCGCTGGCGGCGCGTGTTCTGGCCGAAGATGAAAGAGCAGGGCGTGTTCCTCAGCCAGAACCAGTTCGAGTCGCAGTTCATCAGCTACGCCCACTCCGAGGAGGACGTGGAAAAGACGCTCGAAGCGTACAAGGAAGCGCTGTAACGCGACGCTCGACCCGTTCCCGGCCAGTGCGAGCGCGCGGCGCTCGGACGCGCCGCGAGCGAGCAAGACGGGGAAGGGCAGGCCGTCGGCTGGCGGTCAGTTTGAAAGAGAAAGAATCCGCGGGAGCATACGGCGGCTTTGCCGCCGTTTCACGCGGCCTCACTCCGTTCGGCCGCGGGTTTTTTGGCCGAGCTTTTTTGGTTGAGAGGTCGCCGCAGGCGACCCGAAGGAAAAAAGGTCGTCTTATTCGGGTTTCAGACCGCCGTCTTCGACGCGCATGACGGCCTCGCCGTCGGCGAGGTTCGGGGCGTCCACGAGGCGGACGATCCGCTTCGTCCCCTTGGACTTGCGGAGGTAGATGCGGAACGTGGACTTGTGGCCGAGGATGTTCCCGCCGATGGGCTGGGTCGGGTCGCCGAAGAAGGAGTCGGGGTTCGACGCGACCTGATTCGTCACGACGACGGCGACGTTGTGGAGGTTACCGACTTTGTCGAGGTCGTGGAGGTGCTTGTTGAGTTTCTGCTGGCGCTCGGCGAGTTCGCCGCGGCCCACGTATTCGGCGCGGAAGTGCGCCGTCAGCGAGTCCACACAGAGCAGGCGGATGGGGTACTCGTCGTCCTGCGTCTCGTTGGCGAGTTCCTGGGCCTTCTCGGCCAGCAGCATCTGGTGATTGGAGTTGAACGCCTTGGCGACGTGGATCTTGTCGAGGACGCTCTCGATGAGGTCGTCCATCGCCTCGTCGTCGTCGGGGCTCCCCTCTATCTCGCGGTCTTCCATGAACGCTTCGAGCGTCTCGTCCGGCAGGCCGCGAACCATGTCGTCGATGCGCTCGGGACGGAACGTGTCCTCGCTGTCGATGAACATCGCAGCGCCGCGGAGGCCGCCGTACTCCTTCGGGAGCTGGACGTTGACTGCCAGCTGGTGCGTGACCTGGGACTTACCGGAGCCGAATTCGCCGTACACCTCGGTGATCGACTGCGTTTCGACGCCGCCGCCGAGGAGGTCGTCGACCTCGTCGACATGCCAGGTCAACTTGCCGATCTGTTCGCGCCGCTCCAGTACGGCCGCGCCGGTTTCGAAGCCGCCGATGTCGGCGGATTCGCGCGCCGCCTGAACGATGTCGGCGGCGGTGCTCTCGCCTACGTCCGCGGTGTTCGACAGTTCGCTGGGACTCGCGACGGCGAGGCCCTGGAACGAGTCGAAGCCCGCTTCTGTGAGTTTCTCTGCGGTTGCCGGTCCGACGCCGGGGAGGCTTTCGAGGTCTGCGTCTGCTGCCATACCTTCCCCTAAGCTACCCCTGCTACATAAACCCCGGTTAACAGGGGAGTGAAAGTGAAACTGTACGGAAGCGTCGAGGTGGATGTGCTCGAAGTGAAAGGGTTTAGTAAGGAAAAGCGGGTCACAGCGGGCCGCCGGCCCGCGGCGGCCCCGTCGAGAGACACTCGCGTCTATTCGTATCGTAGCGCCTCGATCGGGTCCGTCCGCGCGGCCCGCCATGCGGGATAGAGACCGGAGACGATGCCGACCAGCACGCCCACGCCGACGGCGATGGCGAACCACTCGAACGGGTAGGAAAGCGGTAGATCCGCGTACTCGGTAGCGGCCCATCCGGCGACGGCTCCCAGGACCGTCCCGCCGACGGCGCCGATGACGCCGAGGATCGCCGCCTCGGTGAGAAACAGCGTCAACACGTCGCGGTTTTGCGCGCCGACGGCTTTCATGATCCCGATCTCGCGGGTCCGCTCGGTGACGCTGACGAGCATGATGTTGGCGATTCCGATAGCGCCGACGACCAGCGAGATGACGGCGATGCCGGTGACGAACGCCGTCACGCGGTCGAGGATGTCGCGTATCTGGTCCAGTAGTTCGCCGCCGGTCTGGAGCGTCAGTTCGAGGTCGTCGCCGAGATAGTCGCTGGCGTCGGAGGCGTTGCTCGTCAGGTAGTCGCGGGCGCTGTCGCGGGTCGTCTCGACCGTCCGAGGCGACTCGGCTTCGACGATCACCGAGAGGTAGCGCGGGTCGTCGGTCGCCTCGCCCGCGAGGTCGAGATACACCGGGTCGGCGGGGAGATACACCCGCGGGTCCTCGCCGAACCCCTCGAACGGTCCCTGTCCCTCGGACGTGTCGAGGATGCCGACGACGGTGACGTTGACCGCGCTGTCACCCGGGACGGAGACGGTGATTCGGTCACCGACGGAGACGTTCCCCTCGAACTGGGCGGCCGCCACGGGATTGAGAACCGCCTCGCGCTCCCCCTCGGTGAACTGTCTCCCGTCGTCTATCTGCGCCGAGTCGAGATACTCGGGACCGGTCGCGATCACTCCCTGGCGTATCGGGACGGTGTCGTTGCCGTGGGCCATCGACTCCGTCGGGAGCGGCGTCCAGGGGTAGGCCGCCGCGACGTCTTCGAGGTCTCTGAGCTCCGTGACGTCCCGCTGGGTGAAGACCAGTTCCGCGCCCTCCCCGGGTCCGCCGCCCTGCTCCGGTGGACTGCCCCAGACGTAGATCCGGTTCGTGTCACCGGTTTCGACGTCGCCGAGGATGCCCGCTTCGAGGCTGACGCCCAGCGTGACGAAGGTGATGACGGCGGCGATACCGATGACGACGCCCAGCGTCGTGAGCGTCGAGCGAAGGGTGTGGCCGCGGATCGACCGCCAGGAGAGGCGGAGGCTCTCTCGGAGTTTCATCCGGCGGCTCCCGCGTCGCGGAGTGGTTCCACCCGCTCGACGCGTCCGTCTAGCAGGTGGACGATTCGGTCGGCCCGCTCGGCGATGTGGCGCTCGTGTGTGACGACGAGAACGGTGTTGCCCGCCGCGCGGACCTCGTCGAACAGGTCCATGATGATCGCGCCTGTTTCCGTATCCAGGTTGCCGGTCGGTTCGTCCGCAAGGACGAGTGTCGGGTCCGTGACGAGGGCGCGGGCGATGGCGACGCGCTGACGTTGGCCGCCGGAGAGTTCGTTTGGGCGGTGGTCGCCGCGGTCGCCGAGACCGACCCGTTCGAGTATCTCGTCCGCGCGCTCGGTCCGCCGCGAACCCGGAACGCCCTGGAATATTAGCGGGAGCGCGACGTTCTCTCGGGCGGTGAGCTTCGGCATGAGGTTGAACGTCTGGAAGACGAACCCGATCTCGTCGCCGCGCAGGGAGGTTCGGTCGCGGTCGCTCAGTTCCGTCACGTCCGTCCCGTCGACCGTCACCGTCCCCTCGGTCGGCGTATCGAGACAGCCGACGAGGTTCATCAGTGTGCTCTTTCCGGAGCCGCTCGGACCCATCACCGCGGTGTAGGACCCGCGGTCGAGAGTGAGGTCGACGCCGTCCAGAGCGTGGACGGGTTCACCCACGCGATACGTCTTGCGAACGTCCCCGAGAGTCACTGCGGGGTCATCACCCATAGCGACCTTCTAGGGTCGGATCATCCAAAAGCGTGATCCGGCGCACGACGGGCGGCAGTTCGACTGTGTCTCCGAACGTCCTCCGTCGCACTCCCGAGCTTTTTTGCGTCCCCGAACGGCGTACTCGCGTATGAAGACCAGCGGCGGCACGACGGAAGCAAAGCGCAGGGCCGGCGAACGCGCGGCCGAGGCGGTCGAGGACGGGATGGTCGTGGGACTCGGCACCGGAAGCACCGCGGCTCACGCCATCCGCGCCCTCGGCGATGCCGTCGACGCCGGTCTCGACGTTCGGGGCGTTCCAACCTCGTTCCAGTCGCGCCAGCTGGCGATCGAAGCGGGGATACCGCTGGTTTCGCTGGACGAAGTCGACACCGTCCACCTGGCAGTCGACGGGGCGGACCAGTTCGCAGGTGGCGACCTGATCAAAGGCGGCGGCGCGGCCCACGCCCGCGAGAAGATCGTGGACGTGACGGCCGAGCGTCTGGTCGTCGTCGCGGACCCGTCGAAGGCCGCCGAGCAACTCGACCGCCCGGTCCCGGTCGAAGTGCTTCCGGCCGCGCGTCCGCTCGTCGTGCGGCGCGTCGGCGCGCGCGGCGGCGACCCCGAACTGCGCGCGGCGGAGCGCAAAGACGGGCCGGTCGTCACGGACAACGGGAACCTCGTGCTCGACTGCGATTTCGGCGCTATCGAAGACCCCGCGGAACTGGCGGCGTGGCTGTCGGAACTTCCGGGCGTCGTCGAACACGGCCTCTTCGTGGGCGTCGCGGACGAGATACTCGTCGGTCACGAGGACGGCGTCGACGCGAAAAAAACCTGAGACGGCGCGAGGCCGTTCAGCTAACGGGGTCCCTAATTACAGGTCGCGCGGCTGGACCGTCTTCCGGTCGTTCGCTTCGGCGCGCTCCGCGGCGTTCTCGAGGAGTTCGTCGACTTCCCCGTCGAGCGCCTCGTAGAAGTCGGAGGCAACGTTCTTGTCGTCGAGCGCTTCTTTGACGGCTGCTTTGACAATGAGGTCTGCCATACGACCTGGGATTGCCCGGCACCCTTTATAAGATTTCTCAAATCGCGCGGCGAGCGGCCCTGAGTCGGGCGTACAGCGACGAATTCCTGTTAGAGTGCGGAAATATAAACCAAGCACTTTAATACGGGGAGGCGAATCGGGTGCGAGCCAGTACCGACGCGCGGAACGAAAAGGCGGTAGTAGTTCCAGCGCGGACCCGGAGTATGCGCGAGATACTCGAAGCGGTCGCGACGGGCGACCTGTCGCCCGCTCAGGCCGAGGCCCAGTTGCGGGGCTACGCGACGGGCGATGCCGGGCGGTTCGACGCCGCCCGCGAACAGCGACGCGGCGTCCCGGAAGCCGTGTACGCGGAGGGGAAGACAGCCGCGGAAGTGGCGGAACTGGTCGCCACGGCCGTCGAAACGACCGGTCGCGGGATCGCGACTCGCATCGACGACGAGCAGGTCGCCGCTGTCCGGGAGCGGATATACGAGGCGTTCCCGGACGCCGAGGTGGACCATCGGGAGCGCTCCGCCGTGCTCGCGGTCCACAGCGCGACGTTCGACTTTCCGGACGTTGACGCGACAGTCTGCGTGGTGACGGGCGGGACGGTCGACGCCGGTCCGGCCGGCGAGGCGGTCGCTATCGCGACGGAAATGGGCGCGACCGTCGAGCGGATCGAGGACGTCGGCGTGGCGAGCATCGCCCGACTTCTCGACCAGGTAGAGACGCTCCGCGCGGCTGACGTCCTCGTCGTCGCCGCCGGCCGCGAAGGCGCACTTCCGACGGTCGTCGCGGGATTAGTCGACACGCCGGTGATCGGGCTTCCCGTGTCGAGCGGGTACGGACACGGGAGCGACGGTGAAGCGGCCCTCTCGGGAATGCTCCAGTCGTGTACCGTCCTCTCGACGGTCAACGTCGACGCCGGGTTCGTCGCCGGCGCTCAGGCGGGACTCATCGCCAGAGCGATCGAGGGAGATAGCGGTTCACAAAAGTAAGGTCGCTGTAATTCGATATTTGTATCGATCTGCGTGCGATCGAGTGCAGGGAGCGAAAAGAAATATTCTCGGAACCGCAAATTTGGTCCAAATTTGGAAAGAATATATGTGGGTGCGCATCCAACCCTAAACCACCGGCACCGAAGTGCCGGATGAGAACAATGCCCACCTGTGACCACTGCGAAGCGCACGTGTCCGAACGGTTCGTGCGCGTCTTCGCAGACGAACGCGGGCGTATCTACGCGTGTCCGAGCTGTTCGGCGAACGCAGGAATCGCCGAGGCGGCACGACAGCGCGCCCGCGGTTCGTGACGACCGCTGAGACCGATAGCGGACGACTACCACGCGAAGCCTTCCTCTTCCGCGCCGTTTTTGCCCCGTCCCGACACACCACTCGACAGTGAGTCACTACGTGTACGTTCTGGAGTGCGCAGACGGGACGTACTACACGGGGTACACGACGGACGTTTCCCGACGCGTCGCGGAACACGACGCCGGCGAGGGCGCGAAGTACACTCGCGGCCGGACGCCGGTGGAACTGGTGTACTCGGAGTCGTTCGACTCGCAGTCGGCGGCCATGTCGCGGGAGTACGAGATCAAACAGCTCACTCGGGAGGAGAAGGAGCGGTTAGTCCCCTAGTCGTCGGCCGCCGCCTCGGACCCGGAGACGACGGGGTCCGACCCGGCGTGTTCGGTGACCAGTCGGCCCAGTTTCTCGACGCGGTCTTGCAGGTCGTCGTCGACGAACGCGCGGCCGTCGGGCGCGTCCGCATCCGCCTCGAACTGGTCGTACACGTTCGGGATACCGACCTGATGCGGGAGGACCCACCCGTGGACGCCGCGGATCGTGATCCGCATGTGGTCTAACGTGCTGCCGTAGGAACTCCCTCCGGCGACGGTGAGCAGGCCGGTGACTGTATCTTCGAACTCGTCGTAGCTCCAGTAGTCGTGGACGTTTCGGAAGGCGGCGGAGTAGGAGTTGTGGTACGTCGGCGAGCCGAGGATGAGACCGTCCGCTTCGCGGGTCTTCCGCTTGACGAGTTCGCTGTCGCCGGGCTCGTCCAGGTCGGGATCGTACAGTGGCAGGTCGTACTCGCGAAGATCGAGCAACTCGGCGTCGGCACCGGCGTGCTCGGCGGCCCGAAGCGCGTAGACGAGCGCCGTCCGCGTGTAGCTCTCATCGCGGAGGCTCCCGGGAACGGCGACGATACGAGGTGTGTCGGTCATTGTTTCGTCTAGTCGACGAACGCGTAAAGCCGCTCTGCAAAACCGGCGTGTCGGGGTCAGCGGCGTCCGGTCGTCGCTCCGTAACCGCCGGGCGGTTACAGGCCGTGGTCACCGTTCGAGGTCCGGCGCGGGTTTTTTCGCAGTCGACGGTGTTGGAGGCGGTATGGAGACGCCGATCACGTTCGGAACTGACGGGTGGCGCACCACCCTGGAAGAGTTCACCGCGCCCCGCGTGCGGATGGTCGGACAGGCCGTCGCGACGTATCTGGCGGACGAAGGCCGCGGCGACGACCCCGTCGCCGTGGGCTACGACGCCAGAGAGAGTTCCCGCGGGTTCGCCGAGGAACTCGCTCGGGTGCTCGCCGCGAACGGCCACGACGTCGTGATGCCCGAACGCGACCGACCGACGCCGCTCGTCGCCTGGGCCATCGTCGACCGCGACCTCGCGGGGGCGTTCATGGTGACGGCGTCGCACAACCCCCCGGAGTACAACGGCGTGAAGTTCATCCCGGACGACGGCGCGCCGGCGCTACCCGAAGTGACGGACGCCATCGAGGAGCGCCTCGCCGACCCGGACCCGCTCCCGCCCGAACAGCACGGGAGCATCCGCGAAACCGATCTGACGGCGTCGCACTTCGACCACGCGCTGGATCTGGTCGACGCGGACCTCTCGGATCTCACCGTGGTCTACGACGCGATGCACGGCAGCGGCCGCGACACGACGGATGCTCTCCTCGAACGGGCGGGCGCGACCGTCGAACGACGCCGGTGCGAACGCGACCCGGAGTTCGGCGGCGGTGCCCCGGAACCGAGCGAGGAGAACCTCACGGGCCTGGTCGACGCCGTCCGCGAACGAGACGCCGACCTTGGGATCGCGAACGACGGCGACGCCGACCGCATCGCTATCGTCACGCCCGAGCGCGGGTTCCTCGACGAAAACCTCTTTTTCGCCGCCGTCTACGACCACCTGCTCGCGTCGGAGTTGGGGCCCGCGGTCCGGAGCGTCTCGACGACGTTCCTGATAGACCAGATCGCCGAGGCCCACGGCGAGGACGTGGTCGAGACGCCGGTCGGATTCAAGTGGGTCGCGCAAGCGATGGCCGAACACGACGCCCTCGTCGGCGGCGAGGAGAGCGGCGGATTCACCGTCCGCGGTCACGTCCGCGAGAAAGACGGCGTGCTGATGGCACTGCTCGCCGCCGCCGCGGCGGACGAAGAGTCGCTCGACGCCCGCGTCGCCCGCCTGCTCGACGAACACGGCGAGATCCATCAGGGCAGGATCTCCGTGGACTGCCCCGACAGCGAGAAAGACCGCGTGATCGACGAACTCGAAGGCGTGATTCCCGACGAGGTAGCCGGTGCCGCCGTCGAGGATATCGTCACCGTCGACGGGTTCAAACTGCTTCTCGACGACGGGTCGTGGACGCTCGTCCGGCCGAGCGGGACGGAGCCGAAACTCCGGGTGTACGCCGAGGCCGACAGCGAGGAACGGGTCGAGGCGTTGCTGGCGGACGGGCGTGAACTGGTGAAACCGCTGATTTAACTCGCCGGGCCACGACGGGGAGGTATGGTCTCGCAGGAGACGAAGATATCGCTCGCATTCGTCCTCGCCGGCGTCGTCCTCTGGTATCTCACGTCCATCACCGTCGAGAACGACCTGTGGGCGTGGATCGTTCTCGTCGGGGTCGGCGTGCTCGCGCCGACCGTCATCAACGAACGCCGCGGTTAGCCTATAGCAGAAATCAAACGCAATGACACACTCGACCAGCACCCGGAGTGCCGGTCGATGTGTACATAGTTTCAATTTCTGCTATATCGTCCCGCGAAGGCGCTCCTCGCCCTCGCCGGTCGGCTCTATCTCGAATCCCAGCGACTCGTAGAACGGGCGCACGCCGGGATCGAAGTCGGCGGTGAGGCGGTCGGCGCGTTCGGCCGCGGCCTCGACGAGCGCGGTCCCTATCCCCTGTCCGCGCCGTGAGCGGCGGACGGCGACTGCCTCGACGTGCGCGCCCCCATCCCGCGGGTCGAGGACGAGCGCGCCGAGGACGGTGTCGTCAGCGGCGGCTACCAGTGCGTCTCCGCGGTCGATCGCGCCCGCAACGTCGCCCGGTTCGAGCATCGCGGCGTCGAGAACGCGGCGGACCGCGGCCTCCGGCCGGCCGAGCCTCGCGGACGGCGACGGCGTCGGTCGCGCGTGAGCGCCCGGACTCGGACCCCGTCATCCGCCCTTGATCAGCCGAACGACGGTGACGCGGTCGGTCTCGACCGGCTGGTCCTCCGGGACGGGCCGGCCCTCGACCATCACCGACACCTCGTGCGGCGAGAGGTCGATCTCGGCGAGCAGGTCGGCGTAGGTCGGATCCGGCACGGATAACTCGTGCGTCTCCTCGCCAGCGACCTCGACGGTGACGTCCATAGGCGAGCCTTGCCGACGGTCGGTCGTAAGCGTGTCGTCACGGGAGCGGAGTCGTTCTTGCGACCCGCTCTCCGACAGCCTCAGGAGACGGACAGCCTCAGGAGAAGTCGACGGACGGGTCGTCGGTCGCCGCTCCACCGCGGCGGCGGCGACGGTAGCCGCCGACGAGGACGCCGACGAACGCGCCGAGGCCGACCAGGAACACGAGCAGTCCGAACAGGCCGCCGGCGATCGGGACCTGCGTCACCAGCGCGACGACCACGAGACCGACGACGAGCGCCAGCCAGCGGTTGGCGATCTCCGTAAGCGAGAGGAGTCCCTCGCCGACGACGTACGCGCCGTAGACGCTGCCGACCCACGCGAGGAAGAGAAAGAGAAAGAGCCACACGAACGCGAGCGGGATGCCGACGATCGTCACGAGGAGCAAGACGAAGAGGACCGGCGCTATCAGCAGTGTCGCGAGACCGAACCCGCCCGCCCGGAACGGGTTGTTCAGACCGTAGCCGGCGACGCGGGCCGAGAACGACGGGAGAAGCGCCAACAGGAGCGCGCCGAGTAGCAGGTTCGTGAGGAACCCGTAGACCGTCCCCGCCCACGCGAAGCGGGGTGGTTGCGGACCGGGTGCTATCGACGCGTCGCGGATCGTCTCTCCGCCTATCGTCGCACCCTCGGCGACGGTTAGCTCCCCGTCGTACCGCAGGTCGGACTGCACGACCGCCGTCGACCCGAGCGTTATCGACCCGGAGGCGATCTCGGCCGCACCGACCGTACCGTCGACGGTCACCGACCCCGCGGCCGCTTCGAGGGTCCCGCTGACGGTTCCGTTCTCGGCGATCACGACGTTGCCGCCGGCCGCTGTGACGTCGCCGCCGACGTCCCCGGCGATCCGGACGTTGCCGGAGAACGCCTCGACGTTGCCCTGCACCTCGCCCTCGATGATCACGTTACCGCCGGCGACGGTGAGGTCGCCGGTGACGGTTCCCCTGACGATCACCGTTCCGCCGGCGGCGGCGAGGTCGCCACCGACGGTTTCGTCCGCACTGACGACGACCGTGTCGCCGCTGCGTGTCTCCTGTGCTACCGCGACGCCGGGCAGGAGCGCCAGGACGACGAGCAGGGCGAGAACGACGGCGGGCGCGCTTCGACTGCGGTTCATACGCGTCTAGACGACGGATACGGCAAAAAGTGTGCGCCCGTCGACCGGACCGGCACGCTGTCGACTCTCGGGGGCTTTATCATCGTCAGGGCCCACCACCGAGATATGAGTACGGCGGACGCCGACGACGAACCGACGCCGGGTCGGAACGAGATCTGGATCGAGAAGTACCGCCCGATGTCGCTTTCCGACATCCTCGGACAGGAGGAGATCACGGACCGTCTGAAGAGCTACATCGAGCGCGACGAACTGCCCAACCTCATGTTCTCGGGCGAGGCCGGTATCGGCAAGACGACCGCGGCCACGAACATCGCCCGCGAGGTGTACGGCGACGACTGGGAGGAGAACTTCCTCGAACTCAACGCCTCCGACGAACGCGGGATCGACGTGGTCCGGGGTCGCATCAAGGACTTCGCGCGGGCGAGTTTCGGCAACTACGATTACCGCATCATCTTCTTAGACGAGGCGGACTCGCTGACCAGCGACGCCCAGTCCGCGCTGCGCCGGACGATGGAGCAGTTCTCCGGCAACACCCGCTTCATCCTCTCCTGTAACTACTCCAGCCAGATCATCGACCCGATCCAATCTCGCTGTGCGGTCTTCCGGTTCTCGCCGCTGTCGGACGAGGCCGTCGAGGAACAGATCCGCCAGATCGCCGACAACGAGGGGATCGAACTCACCCAGGACGGCGTCGACGCCATCGCTTACGCCGCCGACGGCGACATGCGCAAGGCGATAAACGCCCTCCAGGCCGCCGCCGTGATGGGCGAGACGGTCGACGAGGACGCAGTGTTTACCATCACCAGCACTGCCCGCCCCGAGGAGGTGCGTGAGATGGTGACGACGGCCCTGAACGGCGATTTCGTCGCCGCGCGGTCGACGCTCGACGAACTGCTCACCGAGAAAGGGATCGCCGGCGGCGACGTGATAGACCAGTTACATCGTTCGGTCTGGGAGTTCGACCTCGGCGACGAGGCGGCCGTCCGGCTGATGGACCGCGTCGGCGAGGCCGACTACCGCATCACCGAGGGAGCGAACGAACGGGTGCAGTTGGAGGCGCTGCTGGCGTCGCTGGCGCTCGAAGACTGACTCCGTCCGACTGTCTCACTCTCCGACCGAGAACTCGAATCGCGCGCCGCCGCTTTCGCTCTCGACCACATCGACCGTCCAGCCGTGGGCCTCGGATATCTGTTCGACGATGGAGAGGCCGTAGCCCGTTCCGTTCTCGTGAGTCGTGTACCCCGACTCGAACACGAGCGACCGTTCGTCTTCGGGGATGCCGGGACCGTTATCAGCGACGAAAAAGCCGCCCTCGAAGTCGCCGACGCGGACGCGAGCCGCGTCGGACCCGCGGTCGCGCGTCTCGTCGGTATCGGACTGGTCGCTCGTCGTCCCGTGCTCGATGGCGTTCCTGAAGAGGTTGCGGAGAAGGTCGCCGAGGCGGTCCTCGTCGGCGTCGACGACTCGTTCCGTCTCCACGAGTAGCGTGCACTCATCGGTGTCGACCGACGCCCAGGCCTCGGTCGCCGCGACGCGGAGTTCGACCGGGCCCATCTCGCCCACGATGTCGCCCTGTCGGGCGAGCGAGAGGAGTTCGTCTATCATCCGTCCCATCCGGTCGTGAGCGGCCCCCACCTGGTCGAAATGCTCCTCGTCGCCGGACTCTCGCGCCAGGTCGAGGAAGCCGCTCGCGACGTTCAGCGGGTTGCGAAGGTCGTGGCTGACGATGCTCGCGAACTCGTCTAACCGCTCGTTCTGCCGTTCGAGTTCCCGCTCTCGGCGCTTCTGGTCGGTGATGTCGGTGTAGACGGTGTAGCCCTGTTGGCTCCGTTCTCCCACCTCCAGGGGAGCGACGTGCAGGAGGAAATCGCGGACGCCGTCGGCCGTCTTTCGGCGGACCGTGGTCTGGAACCGCTCGCCCGCGACCACCGACTGGTTGATCTCCTCCACCGCCTCGACCCGTCCGTCGGGAACGACGTAGTCGTCGAGGTTCTCGCCGACTATTTCCGCGGCGTCGTAGCCGAACGTCTCCTCGAACTGGCCGTTGATATCGGCGACGATCGGGGCCCCGTCCTCGATCTCGTAGCTGACGACCGAGTCGGGGACGTTCTCGAACAGGGCGGCGAACCGGTCCCGTTCGGTGACGAGTTCCGCTTCGCGCCCCAGCAGCGCCTCCTCGGCGAGGATCCGCTTTCGCGTCTCCGCGACGTGCGAGAGGAGCAGTTCCGCGAGTTCGCGGTCGCGTTCGTCGAACGCACCGATCTCCGTCGCCGCCGCCTGGAAGAGCGCGGCGTCACCGACGGGGACCGAGAGGATAGAGCGGTATCGGTCGCTCGCCAGTTCGGCGTCGCCGTCGTTTCGAACGTCGTCGATGAGCACCGATTCCCCCGTCCGGTGCGTCCGGCCAGCGATACCCTCTTCGACTGAGAGCCGGTTGAACCCCTCGTCGGCCATACCGTCTGAAACGGACCGCGGGACGAGGTATCCGTCCTCGACTTTGTCGATGCCGCAGATGTCGAAATCGAGGATCCGCTCCGCGGCCTCGACGGTCCGGTCGAACAGTTCCTGTTCCGTCCGGCAGGCGACGAGGTCCGCGGCGCTCGCGTGGAGGGCCTCGATCCGCTCCATGTTCGATTCGGACCGGGTGGCCCACGTCGCCTGGTCGACTACTCGGTCGATGTCCGGGTCGTCGGGGTCGTAGCGGACGTAGCCAGCGGTCCCGTCAACCGAAACCTCCGAGGGTGGGTCGGCGCTCCACACGATGACCGGAACCGAAAGGTCCGCGTGGCGACAGTCGCCGACGAACGCCGCGTCCGCGATCAGGCAGTCGACCGATGGTGAGGGAGGGACCGCGCTGGGCGACGACACGTCGGCTGACAGGTCCGGCCGCTCGTCGATAGCGTCGGCGATTTCACCCCGACGCACGGCGTCCGAAACGACGAAGAGAACAGTCAGCGACCGTGCCATTGTGCATCAGTCATTCGAGTTAGGTTACATTAGTTAGAACTAGTGACAGTATAACGGTTGTGGTTGATCGTTCACATACAACCGAGAACGGGAACAGTCGCCGATACGGCTGCACGCGACGGGCCGCAGGCGGGCGATCCAGCGTTTACGGAACTGTTATACGGGCTGCGGAGCCACATTCCTGTATCATGAGCGAGCTCGAAGCGGAGTACCGTCTCGAATATTTCGAGACGAACGACTTCGTCCGAAAGGAGTGTACGGAGTGTGGCGCTCACTTCTGGACGCGGGACGAGAGCCGCACGACCTGTGGCGAACCGCCCTGCGAGGAGTACGGGTTTATCGACAATCCCGGTTTCGACGACGAACACAGTTTAGAGGAGATGCGCGAGGAGTTTCTCTCCTTTTTCGAGGCACACGACCACGAGCGCATCGACCCGTATCCGGTCGCGGCGAACCGCTGGCGCGACGACGTACTTCTGACTCAGGCGTCTATCTACGACTTCCAGCCGCTGGTCACGAGCGGCAAGACGCCACCGCCGGCGAACCCGCTCACCATCAGCCAGCCCTGCATCCGGATGCAGGACATCGACAACGTCGGGAAGACTGGCCGGCACACCATGGCGTTCGAGATGATGGCCCACCACGCGTTCAACACGCGAGAGGACGTCGACCCCGACAAGTACGCCTACCACGGCGAGGTGTACTGGAAGGACCAGACCGTCGAGTACTGCGACGAGTTCTTCGAGTCGATGGGCGCGAACGTCGAGGAGATCACCTACATCGAAGACCCGTGGGTCGGCGGCGGCAACGCCGGGCCGGCAATCGAGGTCATCTACCGCGGGGCCGAACTCGCCACGCTGGTCTTCATGTCGATGGAGCAAGAGCCCGACGGCGAGTACGAGATGAAAGACGGCAACCGCTACTCGAAGATGGACACCTACGTCGTCGACACCGGCTACGGGCTGGAGCGGTGGACGTGGGTGAGCCAGGGGACGCCGACCGTCTACGAGGCGGTCTACCCCGACATGATCGACTTCCTCAAGGACAACGCCGGGGTCGACCTCACCGACCACGAGGAGGCTGTCGTCCATCACGCCGCGAAACTCGCCGGCCACATGGACATCGACGAGGCCGAGGACATGGAGGCCGCCCGCGACACCATCGCCGACGAGATAGGCATCGACGCGGCGGACTTAGAGGAACTGATGGTGCCGCTGGAGGACATCTACGCCATCGCCGACCACTGCCGGACGCTCGCGTACATGCTCGGCGACGAGATAGTCCCCTCGAACGTGGGGACGGGCTATCTCGCCCGGATGGTGCTCCGACGAACGAAGCGGCTCTGTGACAACGTCGGCGTCGACGCGCCGCTGGACGAACTCGTCGACATGCAGGCCGAGCGCCTGGAGTACGAGAACCGCGACACCGTCCGCGACATCGTCCGAACGGAGGTCGAGAAGTACCGCGAGACGCTAGACCGCGGCTCCCGTCGCGTCGAACAGCTCGCCGAGGAGTACAGCCAGTCGGACGACCCCATCCCGACCGAGGAACTCATCGAACTGTACGACTCGCACGGCATCCAGCCGGACATGGTCGAAGAGATAGCCGACGAGAAGGGCGCGTCGGTGGAGACGGTCGACGACTTCTACGGTCTCGTCGCCGAGCGCCACGACACCGGCGGAGCCCTCGAAGTGGAGACCGAGGGGGACGAGCGCCTGCAGGACCTGCCCGAGACCGACCGCCTCTACTATGAGGACCAGGAAGGCACCGAGTTCGAGGCCGTCGTCCTCGATGTGTTCGAACGCGAGGACGGGTACGACGTCGTCCTCGACCAGACCATGTTCTACCCGGAGGGTGGCGGTCAACCCGCCGACACCGGGTCACTCTCGACTGACGAGGCGACCGTCGAGGTGACCGACGTTCAGCGCGTCGACGGCGTGATCCTCCACCGCACGGACGGAGAACCGGGGAAAGGCGAGTTCGTCCGCGGCAAGATAGACGCCGGCCGCCGCCGGCAGTTGATGCGTCACCACACTGCGACGCACGTCGTCATCCACTCGGCGCGCGAGGTGCTCGGCGACCACATCCGACAGGCGGGCGCACAGAAAGGCGTCGACTCCTCACGGATCGACTTCAACCACTACGACCGCATCTCCCGCGAGGAGATAAAGGAGATAGAGCGGGTCGCAAACGAGATCGTGATGGAGAACACTTCGGTCAGCGAGGAGTGGCCCCACCGCAACGAGGCCGAGGCGGAGCACGGCTTCGACCTCTACCAGGGCGGCATCCCGCCGGGAACGAACATCCGTCTCATCCACGTCGCCGAGGACGTGCAGGCCTGCGGCGGGACGCACGTCAACAGGACGGGCGACATCGGCGCGATCAAGGTGCGCTCGACCGAACGCGTCCAGGACGGCGTCGAGCGGATCACCTTCGCCGCGGGCGAGGCCGCGATCGAGGGCACTCAGCGGTCCGAAGACGCGCTCTACGAGGCCGCCGAGATACTCGACGTGACCCCCCAGCAAGTGCCCGAAACCGCCGAGCGGTTCTTCGGCGAGTGGAAAGAACGGGGCAAGCGCATCGAGGAACTGAAGGAGGAACTCGCCGCGGCGCGCGCAGGGGGCGCGGGCGGCGGCGAAGAGGTCGATGTCGGCGACGCGACGGCGGTCGTCCAGCGACTCGACGCCGACATGGACGAACTCCGCGCCACCGCGAACGCGCTGGTCGAGGAGGGGAAGATAGCCGTCCTCGGAAGCGAGTCCGACGGTGCGCAGTTCGTCGTCGCGGTGCCCGAGGGCGTGAACGTCAACGCCGGCGACGTGGTCGGCGAACTCGCCGGAAAGGTCGGCGGCGGCGGCGGCGGACCGCCGGACTTCGCGCAGGGCGGCGGCCCCGACACCGACGCGCTCGACGACGCGCTCGACGACGCGCCGGACGTACTCAGACAGGTACGGAACGCCTGACATGGACGGGTCCGAGTACGACGCGCTCGTCGACCGCCTCGCCGACAGGGTGATCGGTTCGCTCCGCGACGAGGACGGACGCCGGATCGACGGCGCGGACGACGACGACGCGCTCTGGTCGGCCGTGGGTGCGTTCGTCCCCGAGATGGAGGTGGACGTCTGCGAAGCGGTGCTCGACAACGCCGCCGCAGAACCCCTCGACGACCTCGTCGAGGAGGTCGCGGCCATGCGGGAGTCGGACGAGAACGAGCAGTTGCGAGCGGAGGCGTTCACCGTTCTCCTGCAGGATGTCAACGCTCGCGTCGCGGCGCGGGACGGCTACCAGTAGAGCGTCTCGTCTCCGGGTTATCGAACCGGGTCGCCGGCCGCCGTTTCCACCGTCGCGTCCCCCGCGTCGAGGTCGAGTACCGCAACGGCGGCCCGTCCGACTGTTTCTGCGAGTTCCTCGGGCGCGTACACGCCGAGTCGCCACTGCGTCCGCTGGGCGGCCTGTAACCCCTGGACGAGCGCGGACTGCTCGTGGAGGCGGCGGACGTCGCCGTTGACGACGACCCGCGTCGAGGACTCCGGCATACTGGGGCGACCCGGACTGTCCAGGATCACCGCCCGCTCGGGGACGCCAGCGTCCTCGGCTATCTCGGTTTCGAGCGCGCGCACTCGCTCGTGGTCCGTCCCGACAACCGTTTCGGGGACGGCGTCGAGTTCCGCCCACACCGCGCGCTTGTACAGGTCGCGCGTCGCAAGGCGGGCCGCGCCCTCGGCCGTCTCGTCGTGCCGGCGCAGCGCCGCCATCAGTTCGTCGTCGGTCATCCGGGCGAACTCCTCGGGTGCGAGGTCCGTCGCGTCGAGCAACCGCTCGCAGACCCGTTCGAGCATCGCACCGGCGATCCGCGAGACGTGGTGGCGGTACACCGTCGCGTTCATCAGCGCCCGAGCGACGAGTACGCTCTCCGCGGTTGCGACGTTGCCCTCGGCTAGCGCCAGGTCGCCGTCGACCAGCGTGAGCGACCGGAGCAGGCGGCCGTGGTCGATAGTGCCGTACGGCACGCCGGTGTGGTGAGCGTCCCGCACCAGGTAGTCCATGCGGTCGACGTCCAGTTCTCCCGAGACGAGTTGGCCGAGTTCCCCCTCGCCAGCGACCAGGTCCGCCACGACGTCGGCGTCGAGTCCGTGCGATTCGAGGACGGCCGCGAGTTCCCCTTCGCCGAGGAGGCCGTGGATGTCGTCGTGGTGACGGCCGAGTCGCCGCCTGATGATCCCCTCCGTCTGGTGGCCGTACGGCCCGTGGCCGACGTCGTGCAGGAGCGCAGCGGCCTGAACCGCCTCGGCCCGGGAGCCGTCGACGCCGAGTTGGTCGAGCGCACGTCCGGCGAGGTGGTAGACGCCGAGGCTGTGTTCGAACCGCGTGTGGTTAGCAGAGGGGTAGACGAGACGAACGGTCGAGAGTTGCTTGACGTAGCGCAGACGCTGGACCGCTTCGGCGTCCAGCAGGTCCTGCGCCACGCCGTCGACGTCGACGTAGTCGTGGACGGAGTCCTTGATCGCGTTCATGCACACCCTGTGACAGCGCGGGGGCAAAAACCGGTCGGGATGGCGAACGGTTTATTGTACGCCCGCCGTTCGGCGAACGTATGCATCCGAAACGGCTGGCGGACATCCTGTTTTTCTACGCGGGCGTACTGAACGTCGCGCAGTACGTGACCGCTCACGGCGTGCAGGTAGTGCCGGGATCGGCGTGGCAACTGTTCACTGGCCTCCTGTTCTGTCTGTACGCGGCCTACCGGTGGACCCGTCTGGACGACGAGGCGGGTCCGACCGAGTACGGCCCGTTTATATACTTCCTCGTTGCTCTGTGCGTAGTGCTGACGGTGATTACGGTCGGTTTCGCTGCTTCCTGACCGCCGCGGGTGGCGGACGGAGCGACGCTGCATCGAATGGGTCGATAGACGAACCGGTACGGCCGACGCGACTGATGCGTGCGTCGAACCGGCGTGACAGCGAGGCGGTTAAGATGCCGGCGGACCGTAGCCACGACAGATGCCGACCGCGAGCAACGAGGACACGTCGCTGTACTACGACATATCGGGAGAGGGAATCGCCGGCGAAACCGTCGCGTTCGTCGGGGACGTGGGGTACGGCGCGTGGCTCTGGGGGTGGCAACAGCCGGCCGTATCGGGGCCGTTCGAGGCGCTGGTCTGGGACTTGCGCGGGACGGGTCGCTCGGACGCGCCGCCGGGGCCGTACGACGTCGCAACGCTTGCCGACGACCTGGAGGCCGTGCTGTCGGACGCCGGCGCGCGGAACGCCCACCTCGTCGGCGTTGGACTGGGCGGGCTGGTCGCGCTGGAGTACGCCCACCGACACTCGCGGGCCGAAACGCTAACTCTCATGAGCACCGCCGCGAGCGGCGACGAGTTCGAAGCGCCGGAACGGAACCTGTTTGCCGACCCCGGCGACGAGGCGGCGCTCCGCGGGTCGCTCGACGCGGCGTTCTCTCCCGGGTTCCGCGAGCGCCAACCGGACGTGGTCGATGGGATCGTCGAGTGGCGACGCGACGGCGACGCAAAACCGGACGCCTGGCGGGCGCAGGCCGCGGCGCTGGAGAGCTACGACGCCGGACCGCTGTACGAGATCACGTGCCCCGCGTTCGTGATGTGCGGCGAGGACGACCCCGTAGTGTCCGTTTCGGCGGCCGAGAGCCTCGCCGCGGAACTGCCGAAGGGCGAACTGGCAGCGTTCGAGGGTCGCCACCTCTTTTTCGTCGAGCGGTCGCGGCCGGTGAACGACCGACTGCAGGGCTTCCTGGAGGAACACGCGGACCTCGAACTGTGAGCGGTGCCGCGGCGCGACCGCCTGTCACGAACTTCGGCAGAAGTACCGGACAGGCGAAACGCACTTTTCCCCGGGTGTACTGAATGCAACTGATGAGTCGACCGCGTATCGCCGTGCTGAACGCCGCACACGATCCCGAGCACAACCGTCGAAACTTCCGGCGGGAGCTCGACGCCGATGTCGTGGAGTTCGACGTCGTCAGTCAGGAGCTCCCGGAGACGTTCGATTTCGACGGCTGTCTCGTCACGGGCTCTCGGGCGTCAGTATACTGGGACGAGGAGTGGATCGACCCCACCAAAGAGTGGGTCGAGACGGCTATCGACCGCGGCCTTCCGTTCCTCGGCGTCTGTTGGGGACACCAGCTCCTCGCAGACGTGCTCGGCGGGCGCGTCGAACCCATGGGCGAGTACGAAATTGGCTACCGGACGGTCGAGCGAACTGGCGAGTCGCCGCTGCTCGCTGGCGTCGACGAGGCGTTCACTGCGTTTACCACCCACTCTGACGCCGTCGTCGACCTGCCGCCGGGCGCGGAGCACCTCGCGGAGAACGACTACTCGATCCACGCTTTCCGAAAGGACCGCGTCTTCGGCGTCCAGTTCCACCCCGAGTACGACATGGAAACCGCCGAGTCGGTGACGAAAGGGAAGGACCTGCCGGACCAGCGGATCCAGGCCGTGCTTGACGGCATCAACGAGGAGAACTACGCGGCCGCCTGCGAGGCCAAGACGCTGTTCGACAACTATCTCGAGTTCATGCGGGAACTCCGAACCGGCGAGCCGTCGGCCGCAGACTGAGACTGTCGGCTGTACTCCCTTGCAGAATATCGGACCCCCGGAGGCCCGAGTATCGTTACGAAGGTACAGCCGACAGTCTGAGCCCCCCGGACCGACCGCGTTGCGACTGAACTTATTTATTTCGCGAGACTGAAACCGGGACCGATGAGTGCCCCGTCCGCCCTCGATTCCCTTCGCCAACCGGAGTACACCGGCGATAACCGCTGTACGCCGTGTACTCTCGTAAACGTCGCGCTCGCGCTCGCTGGTAGCGCCGCCGCGGCATGGCTGGCCGCGACCACGGTGGGGCCGACCGTGGGCACCGCCGCGGGTATCACGGCGTTTGCCCTGGCGACGGTGACCATCTACCTTCGCGGCTATCTCGTCCCCGGGACCCCCCGACTCACGAAGCGGTACCTTCCCGACCGTGTGTTGGGATGGTTCGACAAAGCGCCGGAACCGGCGACCGGGGCGACCACCGCGGAGACCGCGCCGGAGGAGAACGTGAATCCCGAGCGGGCCCTTCTGGACGCGAACGCGGTCGAACCCTGCGAGGACATCGACGATCTCTGTCTGACCGACGCGTTCCGCGACGCGTGGCGCGACGCGAGAACCGAGGATATCACCGCCGAAGACGCCCTCGATGCCCTGGGCCTCGACCAGTCGGACTGCACGCTCGAATCGCACGACGACGCCTACCGCCTCACGCAGGGCGGACGGCATCTCGCCCAGTGGCCGTCGAAGGCCGCGCTGATGGCCGACGCGGCAGGGGCACGGGCGCTCGCGGACAGCTATGCGGGGTGGTCCGGTCTCGCTCCCGCAAGTCGCGGACGACTGCTGAGCGGGCTCCGCCTGTTCGTAGAGACCTGTCCCGTCTGCGACGGACAGGTGTCGCTCGGCGAGGAGACCGTCGAATCCTGCTGTCGGTCGTACGAGGTAGTGGCGGTCACGTGCGAGGACTGCGAGGCCCGTCTGCTGGAGGAGCGCTGGCAGGGATAGTGGCAAGACTTGCGGTGCGCTTTTTACGAACCGGCCGAGAGGGTAACGCATGCTTGACTACGTAGGACTGGAGGCGGACCTCGGCGAGGAAGAGCGCATGATCCGGGACACGGCCCGGGAGTTCGTGGAGGACCGCATCGATCCCACCATCGGCGACCACTTCGAGGACGGGACCTTCCCCGAAGAGCTGATCCCGGAGATGGGCGAACTGGGCTTTTACGCTCCGAACCTGGAGGGGTACGGCTCACCGAACGTCAGCGAGACGGCGTACGGGCTCCTCATGCAGGAACTGGAAGCGGGCGACTCCGGCATCCGTTCGATGGCGAGCGTCCAGGGCGCGCTCGTGATGTACCCCATCCACGCCTTCGGGAGCGAGGAGCAGAAAGAGCGCTGGCTCCCCGACCTGGGCCGCGGTGAGGCAGTCGGCTGTTTCGGGCTGACGGAACCGGAACACGGGTCGAACCCGTCCGGGATGGAGACCCGCGCCGAGCGCGTCGATGACAGCGCCGGCGGCGGCACCGCGGGCGAGTACGTCCTGAACGGCTCGAAGACGTGGATCACCAACTCTCCCATCGCCGACGTGGCCGTCGTCTGGGCGCGGGACAAATCGGCCGAGGACGACCCCGTCCGCGGGTTTCTCGTAGAGACCGACCGCGACGGCGTCACGACGAACAAGATCGACGACAAACTGTCGATGCGAGCCTCCGTCACCGGCGAGATCGGTCTGAACGACGTGGTCGTTCCGGAGGAGAACGTCCTCCCCGGCGTCTCCGGAATGAAGGGGCCGCTGTCGTGTCTCACCCAGGCCCGATACGGGATCGCCTGGGGCGTCGTCGGCGCGGCGCGGGACTGCTTCGAGACCGCTCGCCAGTACGCCACCGACCGCGAGCAGTTCGGGGGTCCCATCGGACGGTTCCAACTCCAACAGCAGAAACTCGCGGAGATGGCCACTCAGATCACCACTGCGCAACTGCTGGCTCACCGCCTCGCGGACCTCAAGGAGCGCGGTGACCTCCGCCCGCAACACGTCTCGATGGCCAAGCGCAACAACGTCAACATGGCGCGCGAGCAGTCGAAGGTCGCCCGCGAGATGCTCGGCGGCAACGGCATCACGACGGACTACTCTCCCATGCGCCACATGGCGAACATGGAGACGGTGTACACCTACGAGGGCACTCACGACATTCACACGCTGATCCTCGGCGAGGATCTCACCGGGATTCCAGCCTACGAGTAGCGAGCGGCGACGCCGTCTTGAACGAACAGCGGAGCCGTGAGTAGCGCGCCAGCGCTTCGGAACCTCGTTCCCGGACTGCCGGAATCGACGCTCTCTTTGGGCGACCGATATGATTTCCACGCGTAACCGATGACGACCGGTTAGTGACTCGATGGAGTGGCGATACAAGGAAACGGTCCTCGTACTGAGCACGCTGGCGTTTTTCGCGACGATGGCCGCGCGACTGGTTATCAGTCCGGTCATCCCTGCGATCACCGACGAGTTCGGCGTCTCGAACGCCGTCGTCGGCGTCGCGATGACGGGGCTCTGGATGGCGTACTTCGCGTCGCAGTTCCCGAGCGGCGTACTCGCCGACCGGTTCGGCGAGCGGTCAGTTATTCTCGTAGCGGTGAGCGGGACAGCGGTGACGAGTCTGCTCATCGCGGTTGCGCCGCTGTTCGCCGTGTTCGTCGTCGCGACGGTACTGCTCGGCGCGGTCGCGGGCCTGCACTACAGCGTCGCGGCGACGCTTTTGGCTCGAACGTACGACGACATCGGAATCGCGATAGGGTTTCACAACTCCGGCGGGCCGGCCGCGGGACTGGTGGCACCGGTGCTCGCCGCGTGGGTTGGCGTCCGATACGGCTGGCGGCCCGCGGTAGCGATCGGAGCGGTCGTCGCCGTTCCAATCTTCGTGCTGTTCGCCTGGCGCGTCCGGCCGACCGAACCGCGCCGGCCGGACGAACCGATGCGAAACCGGTTCGAACTCGAACCGGTCGTCGAACTGATCTCGCGGCCCAAGATCGCCTTTACCGTCTGTCTCGCGATCGCCGGGGCGTTCGTCTGGCAAGCGACGTCCTCGTTCCTGCCGACGTTTCTCGTCGAGTACCGCGGGCAGTCGACGACGACGGCGGGTGCCGTCTTCTCGGCGTACTTCGTCGTGCAGGCGGTCACGCAGGTCGGCGTCGGGGCCGCGTCGGACCGCTACGGCCGCGAGATAGCGACCGCCGGCTGCATGGCGCTCGCCGCGGCCGGCTTCGCGGTACTCATCGCTGTCCCCGGGTTCGTCGCCGTGGCGGCGGCGGTGATCCTCGTCGGAACCGGACTCGGCTGGGGCGGCGCGCTCCTCCCGCGGTTCATGGACGAACTCTCCGAGAGCGAGCAGGGTGCCGGGTTCGGCCTCGTTCGGACCGTCTACGGCGTCGTCGGATCGCTCGGATCAGTTGCGACCGGGTTTTTCGCCGACGCCTTCGGATGGGCAGTCTCGTTCAGCGTGCTAACCGCACTGCTGGCGCTCGTGGTCGTCGCACTCGCCGTCAACTGGGCGCTCGGACTTGGGTACTAACGCTCGAACGAGAGCGACGAACTGTTGGTCGCTTTCCCCGTTTCGGTCGCGGCCAGCGGGACAAGGTCCTCGGTCACGCTCTCCTCGCCAGCGCCGAACATGGCGACCGTCGCGCGCAACTGCGTAAACGCGGACCGGTTAAGCTCCGTGAGGGTCTCCCTGTCGGCCGTCAGGTCGACCTCGTACGGACTCCAGTGGCGCTCGACCGCGTTCCTGAAATATCGCTTTGCCGTTGCCCCGTCCTCGGTTGGCATGTCCACCCCGTTGGACCAACCGAGAGATAAGACTGGTCGTTCCAGCCCGCGAGTCGACTCTCTCAGGGTCGGCAGGACCCCGGCGTGGACGACCGCTGTTGCGACCGCCGCGAACGGCCGCTGGCGCGACCGCTGCGTAGCCCAGTCCGGTCACCGACGGAGCAGTTTTCCCCACAGCGACCGACGGTCGGCCACCCACCTGTACAGCGGTTCTCTGACTTGTCCACTTCCCGGTGCGGCCCGGAAGAGCGCGACGGCGAAGCGGTACGAGAGTCCGAGTTTCGCGGTCGCTATCTCGATGGCCTCGCCGCAGGAGTAGACGGCGTCTTGCGTCAGCAGGTGCGCGCAGTCCTCGTACTCGTCGGGCAGGCGGGCGCGCTGGTCAGGCGTCAGTTCGGCGAATCCGACGAGTTCGAACGTCCCACGGGCGGCGGCGTACTCTGCACACCAGGTGCAGAAGCCGCAGTCGTCGTCGTAGACGAGGCGGGGCGGCGGCGACGCGTCGGAGTCGGCCATCAGTCGAAGCGACCGGTCTCCGCGTCGCACTCCTCGCACAGCGCGACGACGGCGTCGCGGTCGTCAGTCATCTCGATGCGCTGGGGCGTCGGTTCGCCGCAGTCGGCGCAGTCGCGGAGTATCTCCGTCTCGCCGGCGTCCTGGGGCGCACCGAGTGCCAGGGCTACGACGCGGTCTTCCCCGCGGTTGACCCCGCGCTGGTACTCGCCCGGTCCGAACCGGACCAGTTCACCGGCCTCGACTTCGATGTCGCCCTCGCTCGTCGTGAACGTCACCGTTCCCTCCTGGACGTAGAACACCTCCTCCTGCTTCTCGTGGGCGTGGAACCCGTATCCGAAGCTATCGTCCGGCGCGAGTTCGTAGTAGTTCAGCGCCAGGTCTGTCGCTCCGAGCGCGTCGGTCAGCGGCCGAACCACGTCCGCCGGTCCCATCCGTGACTCCATGTCGTCGAGAGTCTGTCGCTTCATGTGCGAACCGTCGTGACGAACGAGGAAAAACCCACCACAGTCCGACTGTGACGAGGTATCGGTGTGAGGGGGTTTATCTACTCCCGGCTCACGTCCGTCCGAACACGTTCGGACGCATGCAGGCGATTTTAGCGTCAGCCGCCTGGATCTTGCCGCTCAGCTTTATAAGTCAAAGCGTGGGTTTAAGGCGACGAGCCACCAGTACGTCGTACATGGCTATCGACCCGCAGTTCCACGAAAACCGCGAGAAGGTCGACGAACACGAGGGCCACGACGTGTGGGGCCCGGTCGAGGAACCGGAGAAACTCGGCATTCACGGGACTCACGTCGCCGTGGACTTCGACATCTGTCTCGCGGACGGGGCGTGTCTGGAGGACTGTCCCGTGGACGTGTTCGAGTGGGTCGACACGCCGGACCACCCCGAAAGCGAGATCAAGGCCGATCCCGCAAACGAGGCCCAGTGCATCGACTGCATGCTCTGTGTTGACGTCTGCCCCGTCGACGCTATCGACGTCGACGCCGGGCGCTCAGGGTAGCGACAGTAGTACTAACCGATCCTGAAAAGGTCACTCACTCTGCCCGGTCCACGTCCAATCGACGTGAACCGGTATAACATTCGGATAAAACCCTCACTCCGCCCGGTCCACGTCGACTTTCTCCTGTATCTGCTCTAACGCGTCAGATTCCGACAGCTCTTCGAGGCGGTCACGGAAGTGATCCTCGCAGAGCCCCACCCGGATGCCGTCCGATTCAGCGGCGAAGGCGGCTTCCCGGTCGCAGTAGTGGCACTTCATACGCGAAGCAAGGGCGCGAGTGCGTTTGAACCCTACGCTACGAGAACCGACCCCGAATCGCGTGGAACTCGGACTCGGAAAGACCGGCGACGCCGAGCGTGTCGTCGTGAGCGTCGCTTCCCCCGGTTCCGACGAGGTCGTGTTCCGCGATAGCGCGTTCGACGGGTCGCACGTCGACCGCGTCGCCGTACGGATAGAACCGCTCGACGCCGTCGAGATACTCTGTGAGTGCCAGCGCCTCGTTCGGGTTCGGATACCGTAGCGGATGCGCCAGCGAAACGAGGTCGCAGGCGGCAGAGAGTAGGTCACGCCCGCGGTCGAACGGCGTAACGTCTCGCGCGACGAAGCAGTCGCAGTCGCTGCCGATCAGTTCGCTGAACGCGTCCTCGTAGTCGTAGTCCGCGTCCGGGTGTTCGTCGACCGCCCGAGCGATGTGCGGGCGGCCGATCCCTTCGCTGATGTCCACGTCCAGTTCCACGCCGATGCGGTCCTCTATGTTCTCGACGATGGAACGACCTCGCTCGATCCGGTCACGTTGGAGTCGGTCCAGTTCGTCTTCGAGGGCCGGCGTCGGGGAGACGCCGTAGCCGAGCAGATCGACGCGCTGGTCGCCGGTTTCGACGCGGAGTTCGATTCCCCGAATGAGTGTCACGCCCTCGTGCTGTGTGACGGGCGCGTCCAGGTCCGGGTGGATGCGGTCGTGGTCCGTGATGGCCGCGACGCTGACGCCCGCCTCGCGGGCGGCGGCCGGCACGTCCGACAGCGACATCTCGCCGTCGGAGCGCGTCGTGTGAACGTGAAGATCCGCGTACACCATACGGTCGATATCGTTCCCAGCGACAAATCCCTGCCTATCGCGTGGTGTATAAGGACAAATTATGAAGGAAAGGAGTACCGTCAACTGGAAGGTCGTATATGGACAATGTTTATAATTATCTTTCACTCAGTATGGCTTACGATGCTACGCGGCACCACCGATCGACTGCTAGATGAGACGGAGTTTCCGACAACGTCCGAACAGTTCGTCGAGCGCCACGGCGACAAAGAACTCGAACTGCCCAACGGAACGGAGACTATCGCCGAGGTACTCGCCCACGCCGACGCCGAAACGTTCGATACGGCCGAGGACGCCCGTCTTACGGTCTACTCCTCCCTCAGCAGTAAGGCCATCGGGCGCAAGGGCTACAGCGACCGCGACCCCATCACGCCGGGGAGCGAGTACGGTCCAGACCAGATCTCGTTCTGAAACGACCTTTTTCTCGTCGGGTGTCCTCGCGAGCCTTTCGCTCGCTGTGGGCATCCTCCTCGAACGTTTCACCGCGCGAGCGGAGAGCGCACCCGAAGCGAAAAAAGGTCGTTTATACCCACTCGATAGCGCCGCCTAGATCGAGCGGAACCGCTCCCTTGGAGTAGCCTTGGACTCGGCCGTCCGGACGGACGCGATAGACGACCGCGGGACGGTGGCGGACTTCCGGCTGCTCGCCACTGACCGCCTGCCACTCGTCGTCGCGGAAGCTAGAGCAGTCTACAAAGAGGACGGCACCGCCGCCGTGTTGGCTGAGTTGCCCGTTGGTTTTCGTCTCGGCCGTCTCGCGGACGGCGGCGACGGCGGTACTTGCCGCACGCTGGGTCGGCGGCCGGGGTCGCGTCACCTCGACGAGCGGCTGGTGGTCGCCGCGGGCCGCCCGGAAGTCGAGCGAGTGGCCGGTCGTCACCTCTATTTCGGGCGTTATCCGGTAGCCCGCGTCGGTGAGTATCTTGGCGGCGGCGAACTCGGCCATCGCGGAGCTCATACGGACCACGTCGAACTGCTCGCTGGTGCCGAGTTTGCCGGCCATCTCGTCGCGGTAGGGGTCGAGAACGCCGGTCGAGAGGAACGACTCGTAGAACCCGAGCGCCTCGTCGCGGGTCGCGTCGGGAAAGCCGGCGGCGTGGTCGTGGAAGAATCTGCGGGTCGTCTCTCGGCCGTCCTTCGACATGAAGACTGGGAGGAAAAACCACGAGATGTGGGGGTACGGTTCCAGCCACGGGGACCCCTCATAAAGGTCAGCGAGCAGTTCCCGCTGTGCCCAGCGGGCGACCTGATAGGGGATGTCGTCCCAGTCGTACTTGTCCGTCCGCCAGAGGGCGCTCGGTGTCTCCGTGTTGCCCATCCAGTACGCCGCGTCCTCGTCCCAGATAAACAGGGCGACGTCGCCGTTGTCCATCTCGAACCGGCGGGTCTCCCACTCGCCGGCGGGCTTGAAGCGGGGGTCGACTGACGTCGCTCCGAGGTTCTGGTCGAGGTCGGTAAACAGTTGGTCGTGAACTCGGGACGCGGTCCAGCGTTCTGGAGAGCGCCGAAATCGGAGCGGACGTGCCACGAGGGGCGATACGTGATGCGGCGGTATACCTCTTGTCGTCGGCCGGACGTGTACGCCGCGCAGTGTCTTTCCTGAACGACCGTTACATTGAAATACGACAGTTTCCTATCCTGTAATTGAGTGCCATGTCAATGGGTGCCTATGACGATGACGAACACGAGCGGCGCGAGCAGAAAAACAGCGAGGTAGACGCCGACTTCGACGACGAGCGAACTGTCTACCGCGGATCCGTCGAGTACGAGTCCGGCGAATCGACAGAAGACCTCCTGAACCAGTTCGAGCAGATCAAAGAGCAGTAGCGCCGCTCTCTTCCTTCGGCCTTACCCGTTCGTCGGCCATCTGGCCGGCGAAGCACCGTCCGGAGTGACTCCCATCCGGGCGCACCGCGGTCGCATGGCGTCGCCCGTACCGGCGTCGAGAAAGGCCCGCACCTCGTCTCGGGTGAGTGCGACTAGGTCGTATGCGTCGTCCAGCGGGTCGTACGGACCGCGGCGCTCGCGGTTGAGGTCACGTCGGCGAGCGAGCGCCAGTCCAGACAGCATCCCGCACAGCCTTCGCAGTTGACCTCCATGCCCCCGGGTTTGAATCCTCGGCGCAAAAGCGCACCGGGGGCCCGCTTCGACCCGGAGTGTGGCGTACTGCTGGCAGTGCCCCTTTGCAGAAGCCCGCCACCCCGGCGAAGGGTATCCCTTTAGGTGAGTACGGCCGACAATGTACGTGTCATGACCACGGACCCATGCGACGGGTGCGACCGTCCCGTGAAGATCGCCGGCGGCATCGCTAACCTCTGGTCGTTCGAGGGGGACCAGACCGGCGGCGTCACCCTGGAGTTCGACGCCGACGGGACGGAACATTTCCTCTGTTTCGACTGCATCGAGGACCTCCCGGACGATCCGGCGGCCGCGGACGTCGCGGCGTTGCCCGGACGCGATAGGTAGGTTTAGGACGCCGGACGACCGTCCACCGACAGTGAACCCCGAGCGGATCCACGACGGATTTCCCGCGCCCTCCTACCGCGGCAACCAGCGGCAGGCGCTCGACGACATCCGGACGGCGTTCGCCGACGGGAACGACGTCGTCCTCGTGCGCGCGCCGACCGGAAGCGGCAAGTCCCTCCTGGCACGGGCTATCGCCGGTTGCGCCCGTCGCGGGGAGGACGCCTCGCCGAGCGACGCCACCAACGCCTACTACACGACGCCGCAGGTGTCGCAACTCGACGACGTGGCGGCCGACCCCCTGCTCGAAGACCTCAACGTGATCCGCGGGAAGGGAAACTACACCTGCATCCTGCCGAACGAGGAGAACACGCCCGTCAACCAGGCCCCCTGCGTCCGGGAGACGGGGTACGACTGTTCGGTGAAACACCGCTGTCCGTACTTCTCCGACCGCGCCATCGCATCGAACCGCCGTATCGCCGCGATGACGCTCGCGTACTTCATGCAGACCGCTGGCTCCGACGTGTTCCGCAAGCGCGACGTCTGCGTCATCGACGAGGCCCACGGCCTTGCGGAGTGGGCCGAGATGTACGCGACTATCGAACTCGACCCCCGCTCTGTCCCGATCTGGGAGGAGCTTCGAGTCCCCGAAATAGACTCCGTGGAGCGCGCCGTCACGTACGCCGACGGCCTCGTCGACATCTGTGAGCGCCACAAGGACGACCTGCTCGCGCAGGGCGAACTGACGGCGGAGGAGGTGCGAACCCGCGACCGCTTACAGGAACTGCTCTCGGAACTCAACTGGTTCGTCGACGACTACCGCGACCCTCAGAGCGCGACCGAGTGGCTCGTCGACCAGAGCGACCCCCCGGACGGTGACGCGAGCGACGGCGAGGGCGGCCCGCTCACGATCAAGCCGATGAACCCCGAGAAGTACCTCAAACACACCGTCTGGGACCGCGGCAACCGCTTCGCGCTCCTCTCGGCGACCATCCTGAACAAGGCCGCGTTCTGCCGTCAGGTCGGTCTCGACCCCGCGAACGTCGCGCTGGTCGACGTCGGCCACACCTTCCCCGTCGAGAACCGACCGCTGTACGACGTGACACAGGGGAAGATGACCTACGCCGAACGCGACGAGACGCTCCCCGACCTCGCCAGGACGCTGGTCCGGATCATGCAGAAACACGACGACGAGAAGGGTATCGTCCACTGCCATTCCTACGCCATCCAGGAGCGACTGCGCGACCATCTCGTCGAGTTCGGCGTCGCCGACCGCGTCCGCTCGCACGACCGCGACGGCCGCGACGACGCCCTCGAAACGTGGAAGGCGACGGACGACCCCGACGTGTTCCTCTCCGTGAAGATGGAGGAGGCGCTGGATCTGGAGGGCGACCTGGCCCGCTGGCAGGTTCTTTGCAAAGCCCCGTTTCCCAACACGAACGACTCGCGGGTCGCCCATCGCCTCGAAGACGACCAGTGGGCGTGGTACTACCGAACGGCGCTTCGGACTGTCATCCAGGGCTGCGGCCGCGTCGTCCGCGCGCCCGACGACCACGGCGCGACCTACCTCGCGGACTCGTCGCTGCTCGACCTGTTCGACCGCGCCAAGACGGATATGCCCGACTGGTTCCGCGAACAGGTCGACCGGATCTCGCGGCCGGACCTCCCGGCGTTCGACCCCGACGCGGCGGGCGGCGGACGGGCGCGGCGGTCATCCCGGTCGAACGCGGGCAACGGCGGAACGGGGAGAAGTTCGGGGTCCGGCGGTCGGACGAACGGCACGAACACGTCGAGCGGTTCCGGCGGATCCAGCGGGCGCTCGGAGAAGAAAAGCCCCATCTCCGACGTGTGGGACGTGGACTGACCCCGTCGCGTCATAGGGACTGCTGTGAGTTGATTCGGCAGGTCGCCGACCCGGGTCGGCGACTACCGGCATCCAGTTACGACAGTCCCTCTCAGATGATAGTCGCCGCGTAGGCGATAGACGACCCGAGCATCAGGAACACGAGTACGAGCGAGATGATCTGTTGGCGGTCCATATCCCCAACTCGCGGCCGGACGAACATGAAACTGTACTTTCGGCCGCACCCGTCCGCACGCGCTCGTCGGAGGTGAGACTGCCGTGCTGACGGCCGACAGTATATAGTAGCCACTGAAAGTCATTGTACACCCGATCGCACGACGGCTGTGCGATCGGTGTGTAAATCGTTTCAGTTGTTACTATAGGTCTACTCCACCCGCGCGTCGACCACGACGTGTGCGACGCCCTCGCTGTGGCTCTTGACGCGCCGGCGGTTCAGCACGCGGACGGTCCGGCCGCGCTCTGCGGCCGCGCTCTGTACGTGTCCGACGGGTCGCTCCCACAGCAACTCGTCGGGACAGGCCTCGTGCATGTGGACGACGCCGCCGGGTTCCAGCGCGTCGAGGGCGGCGTCGAGATACTCGTACGCGTCGTAATACCCCATCACGACGCGCTCCGCCGACACGTCGACGTCGCGGCAGTCCGAGCGGTAGAGGCTGACGCGCTCCTGTACGTCGTTGAGAACGGCGTTCTCTGTGAGATATCGGAACGCCGTCGGGTTGATCTCGGTCGCGGTGACCTCTGCCCCCGCCCGGGCCATCGGGAGCGTGAAGTAACCGACGCCGGCGAACATGTCGAAGACGCGTTCGCTCTCACCGACGGTTGCGCCCATCCGCGCGCGCTCGGCCTTGTTTCCGGGACTGAACATCACTTCCGCCAGATCCAGCGCGTAGCGCGTGCCGTGTTCGGTGTGGACGGTCTCGGTGTCGCCCGTTCCGGCGACGACGCGGGTTTCGGGTTCGCGCAACTCGCCGGAGACGCCTTCGGTCGCGAGAACGGTGTCGGCCTGTCCGTGCAGTTCGAGCAGCGCCTCGCCGACCTCTCCCTCGCGGGGACAGTCCTCGAACGTCACGAGGACGACGGTGCCGACGACGGCCCACGACCCCGGCGCATGCGCTATCTCCTCGTCCGTCCACCCGCGTTCGCGGAGCAACGTCTCCAGGTCCGGACTCCGCGGTTCGGGGTCGACCTGCCGAACGACCTCCCGCACGGCCGTCTCAGACGGCGGTTCCGTCACGGGCAGGGCAACGGCCGCGTCGCCGTACCCGCGGACTTTCCGCGCGTCGTCGTACACACCTTCGGTGCGAAGCTCCTCGATAGCGATCTCGGCGCGGGATTCCTCGACGACGGCGGCGAGATCACTCATCGTCGGGCGTCGCGGACTCGGGGAGGACGTGCAGGCCGGCACGACTCTTCAACACGGGAACGGTGTCGGCGTCCGGGTCGATGTAGTCGGGGCGGGCGATGGTCTCGGCCCGGTAGGTCTCCGGGTCGAGCACCTGTACGGCGTTCTCGTCCTCGACGGTGACGAGCGTCGTCTCCTCGGCGTCCTCGACGGTGCCGAGCTTCCGGGCCTCGGGCGCGTCGCCGTCCTCGAACGACGCCTCGTACGCCTCGCCCGTCGTGACGCGCGTCCCCTTCAGGTTCCCCTGGACGCTCCGGACGAGGACCGGCCCGTCGTCGTCGGCGGTGTCGATGACGTCGCCGGGCCGGAACGGCGGTAGGCGGACGGCGTAAGTGACGCGGTACACCTCGTTCCCGTCCTCGTCTTCGGTGACGAGCGTCTCGTAATCGCCGACGGTGCCGCCGAACTCCTCGACGGTTTTGCGGGCGATCTTCTGGCCGATCTTGTTGGTCGAGACCTTGAGATTCAGCCCGTCGTCCGTCTCGCTGGCATCCGTGACGAAGGCGTTGCGGTCGCCGGTGTCTTCCATCTCGGCGACGACCTCGTTCGCGATCGCCTCCGCCCGTTCGACCTCTTCCGTCGTCGGCGTCCGGTCGGCGGCCCGTATCTGGACGATGCTCGCGTAGTAGTCGCCGGCGATACGGCCGCACCGGTCGCAGGTCCCCCGAGAGATCTTCACCGGGACGACGATGTCTTCCTCCAGCGGCGTATCGCGGACGATACCGGTGAAATAGCAGTGCATCCGGATCGTGTTCTGGTCGACCTGCTCGGGGTCGACCTGCCAGGACACCTCGGTCGCGTCGACGTGGACGCCTAGCGACTTGCTGACCTCCTCGATGGCGATGTCGGTGTAGTCGCGTGCGTCGACGTCGACCCAGCGGTTGCCGCGGTGAACGGCACCGCACCGCGAACAGACTTGAACTTCGATCCGCTCGGGCGCGTCCACGAGGTCGAAATCCTCGAAGTAACACGCGTCACAGAGGTTGGGGTCGCTGCGCGCCTCGCCCGGGCGCAACCCCTCTCGCTCCGCGACGGGGTCGCCACAGCGAGGACAGAACGCGCGTGATTCGCTCATTACCCGTGGTACGGTGCTCTCGCTTTTAAACGGCGCGTTCGGTGGTCGTCCCGCATTTCGGTTCCTCGCATCGCTGTAACGCGACGCTTTATACTGTCGGCTGTACCTTCGTAAAGATAATCGGACCGAGAGGGTCCGATATTCTTCAAGGGATTACAGCCGACAGTATTAGGCGTCAGGTCCCGTACGAAGACCCATGCAGTGGAAAACGGACTGGGGGCTTCGCCTGCGGATGTTCGTGACGATGTTCCTGCTGTTCGCACTGTACATCGTCTTCGCCGCGGTGATCGTCCAGTACATCGGCGGCGGCATCCTGATGATGGGACTGATCTTCGGCGGGTTCTCGCTCGTACAGTACTTCTTCAGCGACACGCTGACGCTGTGGAGCATGGGCGCAAAGGAGGTGTCGGAGGAGGAGTATCCAGAACTTCACGCCGCGATGTCCCGGCTCTCGCAGCAGGCCGACCTCCCCAAGCCGAAGGTCGCGGTGGCGGACGACAAGGTTCCGAACGCCTTCGCCACGGGTCGGTCTCAACGCAATGCGGCCGTCTGCGTGACGACCGGTCTCATGCGGACGCTGAACCAAGACGAACTAGAAGGCGTTCTCGCCCACGAACTCGCCCACGTCAAGAACCGCGACATGATGGTGATGACGCTCGCCTCCTTCCTCTCGACGGTCGCGTTCGTCGTCGTCCGCTGGGGCGCGTTCTTTGGCGGCGGCCGTCGCCGCGACGGGGGCGGTGGCGGCATCATCGTCGCCATCGGCGTCTCGTTGCTGGTGTGGATAATCAGCTACGTACTCATCCGTGCGCTGTCGCGCTACCGCGAGTACGCCGCGGACCGCGGCGGTGCGAGCATCACGGGCCGGCCGTCGGCGCTCGCGAACGCCCTGCTGAAGATATCGGGCGAGATGGACAACATCCCGAAACAGGACATGCGCGACGAGGCGGAGATGAACGCCTTCTTCATCATCCCGATCTCGAAAGGCATGATCTCCCGCCTGTTCAGCACGCACCCGCCGACGGAGAAACGCGTCGAGCGCCTGCGCGACCTCGAACGGGAGATGGAAGGGTACTGACGGCTCTCCGCCATCGGGATGCTAGTAGCGGGTGCAATCGCACTCCCAACCGTCAGTATAAGGCCCGAGCGGTCCGACGGTTGAACCATGGGACTGCTCGACGGGTTGCGCGAACTGCTCGGCACCCGCGCAGAGTCGGACGCGACGCGGGACGCTGACCCCGAGGACCTGTTCGGCATGAGCACCGCCTACCTGACCATGCAGGCGGAACTGGGCTACGACACCGTCGACGAGGCTGCCCTGTGTTTCGCCGGCGTCGACAGCACGGACTTCGCCGATACGGTCGACGAGGTCGTCGCCATTCTCGAACGCGGGCAGGAGGAAACCGGCACCGAGGCGGAACTCCACGAGGACGGCCACGGCTACCGCTGGGTCGTCCTGCGCGACGAGGACGATTACGAGGACCTGGTGACCAGCATGCATTTCGCCGCGGACACGTTCATCGAACGCGACTACGGGTCGCGCCTGCTCGCGGCCGTCTTCGGGTTCGAGAAGAGCGATGGCTCTGCGAGCCATCGACGGGGAGGCGGTGGAACCGCCGACCGCAACCCGGCCTACTGGATCTACTCCTTCCGCCGCGGCGCGTACTACCCGTTCGCCCCGCGGCCGGGCAACGAACGCGACTCCAGCGTCGAGTTCAAACTCGAGAGCGTGCTCGACGGCGAACTCGGCGTGGAGAGCGACAAGGAGTACTGGTATCCGCTCTGGCCGAGCGAAACGGGCGAACACCCCTGGGAGTAGCCGGCGAACCCCGTTGAGTACTGCCCGTCTGTAGAACAGGTACTGCTCGCACCGGAACTGTTTGTGATTTCGGATCCCGCATCGCTTTTCCCACCCGCCATTGTCCTCACTGGTATGTTCGGAACGAGCGGTATCCGCGGGAAAGTCGGAGAGGACGTGACGGCGGACCTCGCGCTCTCCGTCGGTCGGGCGCTCGCCGTCGAGGCCGACCGCGTCATCGTCGGCCGGGACCCCCGAGAGAGCGGCGCGTTCCTCGCCGACGCACTGACCGCCGGGCTCCGGGAGTGCGGCACCGACGTCGTCGACCTGGGGCGGGCGGCGACCCCCACGGTCGGCCGCGCGGTCGCGTGGCAGGACGCGGACGCCGGCGTCGCCGTGACTGCGTCGCACAACCCCGCGCCGGACAACGGGATCAAGCTCTGGTCTCCGAGCGGGCAGGCGTTCGACGAGAGCCGGCGCGAGACGATGAAAGAGCGGATCCTGGCGGACGACCACGACCTGCGCGAGTGGGACGCCTTGGGGACCCAGCGCCGGTGGGACGGCGCATTCGACCGCCACGTCGAGGCGCTCGCGGCGTCGGTGACCGTCGACGACCCGCCGAGCGTCGCCGTGGACGTGGGCAACGGGATGGGCGGTGTCACCGTCGCGGCGCTGTCCCGACTCGGCTGCGACGTGGAGACGCTGAACGCGCAGGAGGACGGGTCGTTCCCGGGTCGACCGAGCGAACCCACTGCCGAGAACTGCGCGTCGCTTCGCGCCCTGGTCGAGCGGACAGACGCCGACCTGGGCATCGCGCACGACGGGGACGCAGACAGGATGAAAGCCGTCACGTCCGACGGCGAGTTCGTCTCGGGCGACGTATTGCTGGCGCTGTTCGGCCGCGAGGCCGCGGGCGAGGGCGACCGCGTCGCCGCGCCGCTAAACACAAGCCTCGCGGTCGACGACGCCCTCGCCGAGGTCGGCGCGTCGCTCACCCGGACGCGAGTCGGCGACGTGTTCGTCGCGGAAGCGGCGACCGCGCCGGACGTGGCGTTCGGCGGCGAGGAGAGCGGGGCGTGGATCTGGCCCGAGGAGACGCTCTGTCCGGACGGCCCGCTCGCGGCCTGCAAACTCGTCGAACTCACGAGCGAAACCGGATCGCTCGCCGCGCTCGTAGACGATATCGACACCTACCCCATCCGCCGCGACAGCATCGAAACCGGCGAGAAGGTCGCCGCCATGGACCGCGTCCGCGAGGCTGTTCTCGGGGAGTACGAGGAGATCCAGACTGTCGACGGCGTTCGCGTGGACCTCGGCGACGGCTGGTTCCTCGTCCGCGCCAGCGGGACGCAACCGCTCGTGCGGATCACCGCCGAGGCGCGCGATCCCGACCGCGCCGACGCCGTCTTCGAGGAGGCGTCGGCTCTGGTCGCGGACAGCGTCGCCGGGGACGACCGGGAGACTGCCGTCTCGTCAGAACCGGACGGTTCCGAGACGACGGAGACACACTGACCGAACGGACCGCGTGTAACTGCCGTGGCGACCGTCCGTTCGGCCCGAACGTTTTGTCGCCCGACGACTATGCTACCGCATGGCACGAACTGCGGTCGTAGCGGGCGTCGGTCCCGGTCTCGGCGAATCGATCGCCAGGAAGTTCGCCAGCGAGGGCTGTAACGTCGGCCTGTTCGCCCGTTCCGACGAGTACCTGGGTGAACTGGCCGGCGAACTGCACGCAGAGACGGCGGGGGACGCCGCCGCCGTCCCGACAGACATCACCGACGAGTCGCAGGTCGAGAGCGCGTTCGAGCGCGTTCGCGAGACGTTCGGTCCCGTCGACGTGCTGGTCAACCACGCCGGCGGCGGCGGGTGGAGCGGCCTCCGCGAGTCGTCGGCCGAGGAGTTCGAGGACGCGTGGCGTACCTGTGCATATGGCGCGTTCCTCTGTTCGAAGCGAGCGGTGTCGGACATGGTCGAGGGCAACGGCGGGACGGTCATCTTCACGGGCGCTACCTCCGCCGTCCGCGGCCGCGGCGGCGCTGCCGGGTTCAGCAGCGCGAAGTTCGCGGTCCGCGGCCTGGCCGAGTCCATGGCTCGTGAACTCGGCCCGAAGGGGGTCCACGTAGCCCACGCGGTAATCGACGGGCAGATCCTGACGCCGGACGCGAGAGAGCAAGCCGACGGCCGCTCCGAGGACTCCTTTCTCGACCCGGACGCTATCGCGGAGTCGTACTGGCATCTCGTCGAGCAAGACCGCACCGCATGGACGCTGGAACTCGACCTCCGGCCGGCCGTCGAGGAGTTCTGACGTCCGACGCTTTTGCCGCCGGCGACCGTACGTCGGACATGTCGCAATCCATCCTGTCGGACGAGCGAACGAACGCTGCGCTCTCGTGGCTGTCCGTCGCCTTCCTCTTGTTCGCGACCGTCGAGAGCTTCGTCACGGGCGAACCGCTGTGGGGCGGGTTCGCAGCCGTCGTTGCGGCCGTTGCTCTCATCCCCGCGGTCGTCCGGCGGTCCGCGACGACGATGCCGCCACCGGAACTCGTCGGCCTCGCGGCGCTGCCTGCCGTCGTTCGGTCGTACGGACTCTACACGCAGATCGCCGGGTACGTGGCCGTCGCCGCGCTCGCGCTTCTGATCGCGGTCGAACTCGACGTGTTCACTGAGATCGAGATGACCGCCCGGTTCGCCGTCGCGTTCGTCGTCATCACGACGCTCGCCGTCGCCGGCGGCTGGACCGTTGCGCGGTATTTCTCCGACCTGTACCTCGGCACCAACTTCTTCGCCGACATCCCGGACATGATGTGGGACCTGGTTACCGCGGCCACCGTCGGCGTGGTCGCCGGCGTCGTCTTCGAACTGTACTTCCGCCGGTTCAGCCCGGCAGCGACCGTCACGCGCGACGGTCGGGAGGAGTTCGGATGAACCTCCGCGACGCGGTCGGCCTGACCGACTCCTCGCTGTGGCTCGCTGTTCGCGGGCTACAGCTCCTGTTACTCGGCATCGCCGGGTACGCGGTCGCGACACTCAACTTCGGACTCGTGGTCAACGCTGTCTTGCCGCTCCTGGTGACGCTCACGCCGGAGTTCGTTGCCTGGCGCTACGACCACACCATGAGCGGCGGTCTCGCGCTGTGGATCGCCACCGCGGCGTTTCTCCACTCGATCGGTGCGCTGGGCCCGTACAAGTGGGTCGGCTGGTACGACCAGGTGACACACACCCTCTCCGCGACTCTGGTCGCCGGCGTGGGCTACGCTCTCGTGCAGGCGTTAGACGAGTCGTCCGACGCCGTCGACTTCCCGCCGAAGTTTCGGTTCCTCTTCATCGTCCTGTTCGTCGTGGCGTTCGGCGTCGTCTGGGAGATAGCGGAGTTCGCCTCGGGTGGTCTGGCCAGTCTCGTCGGCGGGCAGGCGGTGCTCGCCCAGTACGGCATGAGCGACATCGTACTCGACCTCGTGTTCAACGGTCTCGGCGCGGTGGCGGTCGCGCTCTGGGGAACCGGCTACTTCGACGGTGTCGCCACGGTACTCTCTCGCGGTATCGCCGGCGTCTTCGGGCGGCAGGAAAGCTAGGCTACGGCTGATCAGAGCCGTTCGAGGACGGCGTCGGGGTCGTATGCCAGCGTTAGCGACCGCGACCGCCCGCGCCCCTCGACGTCCGTGTACTCCGTCTGGACCAGGCCGAGGTTGTCGAGTTTGTTGATTATCTCCGAGTAGCGGGTGTATCCCAGGTCCGTCTCGTCGTGGAACGCCTCGTACACGTCGCCGGCCTGTTCGCCCTCGTGTTCGGCGATGACGCGAACCAGCGTTCGCTCGCTGTCGCTCAGGTTCTCCAGGCTCCGCGAGAGGTGGACGAACTTCGACTTCTCGTACGCGCTCTCGACGTCCTCGACGGTGACGGTCTTGCTCGCGCGCATCTCAGCGTTCAGCCCCGCCCGTCGCAGGAGGTCGATACCGACCCGGAGGTCGCCGCTCTCGGCGGTGAGTTCGGCCACCCTTTCGGTGACGGAGTCCGCGATCACGTCGTCGTGGAAGCCGCGCCTGACGCGCTCGTTCAGGATGTCGACGATCTCCTGCTGGCCGTAGACGGGGAAGTAGATCTCCTCCGGGCGGAAGACGCTCTGGACGCGCCCGTCGAGTTCGTCGATCAGGTCGAGGTCGGGGTCCGACGAGATGACGATGACTCCGATCCGTGCGCCGGTGTGTTCCTCGTGGGCCCGCAACAGCGAGTACAGCGTGTCCGAGGCCTCGCTTTCGTAGAACAGGTAGTTCACGTCGTCGAGCGCGACCACCAGCACCTCGTCCTCCTCGACTAACTTCTCCGTGATCTGACCGAACAGTTTCTTGAACGAGATGCCGCTGGAGGGCGGTTCGTAGTCGAACATCGTCTCGAACAGCTGCGAGAACACCGAGTAGCGGGT
Source organism: Halostella pelagica (assembly GCF_004762015.1). Taxonomy (NCBI): domain Archaea; kingdom Methanobacteriati; phylum Methanobacteriota; class Halobacteria; order Halobacteriales; family Natronoarchaeaceae; genus Halostella; species Halostella pelagica. Next base: position 86,872 of record NZ_SJES01000009.1, on the reverse strand, counting down.
GGCGTTGACCTGGCAGTTCACACGCGTCGTCCGGACGCTCGGCTTGCCGGATAGCTCGCCGAACATCTTCTGGATCGCCGTGGTCTTGCCAGTCCCGGGTGGTCCACGAACCATCGCATTCAGGGGTCTGGACCCGCGGACCGCCGGTCGAAGACAGTGTTTGAGGCTGTCGACCTGGCTTTCGCGGTGTCTGAACGCCTCCGGAACGTAATCTATCTCGAAGACGTGTTCGTTCTGGAACACCGATTCGTCCCAGGACAACATCCCCTCGTCGGGGTCGTCCGCCATTACTTTCACCACGCTCCCGTAGACACTTAGTCTTTCGGCAGACAGGTGTCAGACTCTTCGCTTTCGGGCGTTTTGCCCACCTGACCCCCACAGTCGAGCTATCAGGTTCTGACACGTCACGGCGGCGGGTGTCCCTGCGGTTTAGGGCCCTATGATCCGCTCTTCGACTTCGGCGCGTTTCCCCGCTTCGTCGTGTTTGTCCTGACGGTGTTGCTGGGCGTCTTCGACGACGCTCTCCATGTCGTTGTCCCGCGCGCTGTACTCGCAGTTCGCCTCCGGACAGTCGTAGTTGTACGGCACGTGTTCCCCCCTTCGAGGGGACGACCGACGACGACGTAAGGGTTTGGCCGCTCTCCGGTCAGCCGTCGCGATCCCGTTTTCCCGCGTTGCTCTCGCGACGGACTCCGCCCAAAAGTTAAAATACTGATAAACCGCACGGAGTTCGTATGGATCTGGAGCCTTCCGACAATATCCCGGAGTTCCTCGTCGAACGTTTCCACGAACTGCCGGCCGAAGACCTCCGAGCGGTCGCGGAGTACGTCCAATCGGACGAGTTCTTCACGTCGAGCGACGTACCGGACGACCTCACCACATCGTTCGAACTTCAGGACGACCAGACGATGGAAGCGATCGGGGAACACGTCGAGAAGTTGGCCGTCTACAGCGAGGAACACGGCGGACAGCCGGTCGAGGAAATAACCGACGAATCGGAAGAGGACGAAGAAGACGACGACGCACACCGCTGGCACGGGTTTTGAACAGAGGGGACCAAATCGCTCGCTGTTGGCCGGTAGGACGCTTTCGCTCGTCGGAACACGGACCTCGGACCGAGAGTTACTCTCTCGCTCATACTGTCGGACGGACCGACGCGACGAGATTCGACACTCCGGGGTATCGACAGTTTTCACCGGCCTCGTCAGACAGTATTAGTCGCCCGTCCCAGCGTCGCTTTCCGCCGCGACGGTCAGGACTCGAACTTCTCCAACAGTCCGTCGTAGAACGCCGCCGCGTGGTCGGCGGCACTCGCACCCCCGTTGCCGTCCGCGTCCGTCGCTAACTTCTCGACGATGAGTTCCGGCGTCGACCGAGCGAGGTGGTCTTTGACCGGCGAGCGGTTCACCTGCAGTTCGCCATCTTTCAGGCCCTTCGCCTCGATGCCGTCGATAGTCACGTCGAAGTCGGCGGCGTCGCGGATCTCGCCGGCGAGGTGCGAGACGAAAACGCCCGCGGCACCGTTCTCGTGGAGGGCTTCGAGGATGCCGGCGATTATCTTCGCGCTCGCGCCGGGTTCGGTGATGCTCTCCAGTTCGTCGACGAGCACCAGCGACCCCTCGCCGCCGGTCGCGAGGTCGGCGAACTCCCGCACGGTGGACTCGAACGCGCCCGCATCCAGCGTTCCCTGCGTCTTGGCGTGGTAGTGGAGTTCCTCGACGCGTTCGACCCGCGCGTACTCGGCGGGGACCGGTAGGCCCATGTGCGCCAGGACGACCACCGTCGCTACCATATCGAGCGTTGACGTTTTCCCGCCGCTGTTGACGCCGGAGAGCAGGGCGACCCCGTCGACGCCGTAGTCAACCGGATCGACCACTTCGTGTGGGACGTCGAGCAGCGGCGAGCGCCCGCGTTCTATCTCGAACCCGCCGCGGGATTCCGTCCCGTCCGATCCGGCGAGTCCGCCGCCGAACTCGGGCATCGTGCAGTCGAAGTCCGCTGCGAAGCGCGCGACGGCCAGTTCCACGTCGAGTTCCAGCGCCGTCCGCACGAGCGCCGCGGCCGGGTCGCGCAGGTCCGCGAGGTCGCTCGCTAACTCGCGTTTCAGCGCCGTGGCGCGTCGTTCCTTCGCCGCGGCGAGGTCGTCGCGGAGGCGGGAGATGGCCTCCTCGTTCCGCTCGACCGGAAACGTGGGTTCGTCGGAGAACGCCCGCTTTATCATCTCGGCCTCACCGGCGTCCAGGTCCAGCGCGTCGATCACGTGGTCGCGAGCGGCGTCGGCCGCCGCGGCGTACTCGTCTGCCAGTTCCCGCGAGAGCAGGGAATCGACGCCCGCACCCTGTTCGACCAGCGAGAGGAGGTCGGCCCCTTCGACGGTCACGTCTCGCTCGCGGATCGACTCCCGGAGGCGGTCGTTGGCCACGCTCTCGGCGGTGCCGACGGCGGCGTCCAGGTCGTCGACGGCGGCCGTCAGGCGGTCGAGTTCGTCGTCGCCGACGACGGTTCCGTCCTCGTCGATGCGGACGAGGGCGTTTTCCAGGGTGTCGAGGTCGCAGGGGGCGTCCATACCCGCCGCGCGGTGAACGTCGACGGCGGCCCGCAGGCGGTCGCGGTTCGCCGCGAAAAACGCCAGCACGCGTTCGGGTACGACGTCGGCGGGGTTCTCCAGCGCCGACGGTGCGACGCGAACGTCGCCGTCCACGTCGACGCCGGCGAACTCTTCGTCGAGCGCGACGACGGTGGCGTACCCGCGGGCGAGTTCCGCCAGGTCGCGGGCGTCCTCGACGACCTCGACGCTCAGTTCCGGCAACGCGTCGCGCGCCTCGCTGTAGCGCTCTGCGTCTTTAGTCGCGACGCACCGGTCCCGAACGCGGAGGTCGTCGGGACTCGACAGCGGTTCCACGCCGTCCAGCGCCTCGACGAGTTCCGGCGTCGGGTCGCGGTCGGTCGCCGATGCGACGAACTCGCGGACCTCCTCGATGCGCGACGCCGACGCGCTCGGGTAGAACGTCTCCAGACGCTTCTCGGCGTACTCCGTTACCGTCCGCTCTCGGAGCAGGCTCAACACTTCGTCGTACACCTCTCCGGCCCTGTCGGTCGCGAGGAACCCGCCGGGGTCGTCGTGGTCCATCCGGATCGCTGCCCGCGCGATGCGGGCCGCTCGGCCCTCGCTGATACCCGGTGCATCCGAAAGCGTGGCCACGTCGCCGGCCTGCAGCGCTCGCTCGGCGTCGTCGAGTTCGGCGAGCGCCGTCGCGGTCTTCTCGCCGACTCCGGGGATCGCCTCGAACTCCATCTACCTCCCCAATTTGGGGGGGAGGGGAAAAATCCCCCGCCCGGAACCGCCGACACGACCGGCGGCGTTCGGCGCGCACCCCTCGGCTTCCGGTGGAGATGTCCGCAGAAGTCACACGACCGGTCGATCCGCCACCTCTCCGGCGGCGTCGGGTTCCACCGGAAACGCGGCACTATGTTAAACGTTGGCGTACTAACTCGAAAACCCCACCGCTTCAGGTGGAACTCCCTGGGTCCGCACCGACTGGCTGTCGTCGGAGCGATACTCGACGAGGTTGGCCCCGTCGTCACTGACATCTCGACGGGGGTGACGACCTACCTCACTGTTCGACTATCTTTCCCGCCGTCTGCGGTGCGGATCCGACGTCGATACTGCAGTTCCGGACGGCTCGGCCGGCGTCGAGTTCCCCTTCGAGCCAGACGCCGCGCTGGTTCAGCGCCTGCTGCGGGTTCGGACTGTTGCTCTGTGCCGGCGAGACCTCGATCGTCGCGCCCTCGACGTAACTGCCGCTACTCCCGATCCGAACCTGGGAGATGTCGTTGTTCCGGTAGGTGCCGCCCTCGATCTGTACGGTCCCGGACGTTCGACTCGCGTACACGCCGTTGTTCGGGAACCCCGACATCCGACAGTTCGAAAGGGTGAGGGTTCCGGAGTGGCGTGCGCCGACCCAGATTCCCGCGCGACCCTTCCCTTGGTTGTACGCGCCCATTAGGCCGCCGTTTCTCGCCGTAACGTTCGTGATGGTTCCGGTACCTCCGTCTCCGAGTACTGCGAGCGAGAGCGCGTTGGTTACCGGCGGGTTCCCGCCGCTGCCGCGCGGGCCGCTATCGGGATGAATACCCTGTCCGGCGAAATCGACGTTGCTGACAGTGAGGTCGCGTCGCGCGCCGAACTGTAGGCCCGGCGTCGCGCCGTCGGCCGACTGATCGACGGTGACGTTCTCGACGGTGAGGCTGTCTCCGCCTGATATCGTGAGTATCTTGCCGTCGAACCCGGACGGAACGGTAAACGTCACGTCCCCCTCGCCTCGGATCCCGAAATCGTTGACGCCCATGAGGGGGTTCTCCCGTTCGAACCGGTACGTCCCGGCCGGGAACTGTAGCAGTTTTCCGCTGCCGGCCGCCGAACGGACCTTCTCGTCGCACGGTTCGGTGCCGTTGGGATCGCACCCCTGGTCTGCGACCATATCGACGGTCGTCTCGGCTGCTGCCGCCGTAGTCCCGATAACAGGGAGCGCCGCGGCCATCGTTCCGACCGTCTTGAGGACGTTTCGGCGTCGATGTGTCGTGTTCGTCTTCGTCTCCGTACTGTCGTTCCGATGATCTGTGTCGTCGTTGCAACTCATCCTTTCACTCGGCCAGTCTACGAACTGACGGCCTGACGTGCCATCTCTGAGGGTCCGTCATCAACCCGAGCCACTGTTTCATCGTTACCCTGATATTTACCGGCACGTTTTTCCGGAGACGACAGTTCGCGCTGGTTTCCGCAGCACTGCCCCGGTCCGGCTCGTCGTCGACGATGTAGAAGGCTTTTGCGCGCCGGATACAAACGCTAACTATGTCCTTCAAAGAGAAGATCACGGCCGTCCGCGAGGACCTGGCGGAACGCGACGGCGTGTTGATCGCGTTCAGCGGCGGCGTGGATTCGGGCGTCGTCGCTGCCCTCGCCCGCGACGCCCTCGGCGACGACGCTGTCGCCTGCACAGCGAAAAGCGAGACGCTCCCGGCGGCCGAACTCGACGACGCCCGGCGCGTCGCCGACGAAATAGGCATCCGCCACGAGATAGTCGAATTCAGCGAACTCGACAGCGCGGCGTTCGTCGAGAACGACGGCGACCGCTGCTATCACTGTCGGTCGATGCGGCTCGGGCGCATGTTCGACGCCGCCGAACGGCTGGGTATCGAGGTCGTCTGCGACGGGACGAACGCCAGCGACCCGGGAGAGGGTCATCGCCCCGGCCTGCAGGCGGTCGACGAACTCGACGCGTACTCGCCGCTGCTTGCCCACGGCATCACCAAGGAGGAGGTCCGGGAGATCGCCGACCGCTTCGACCTCTCGGTCGCGGACAAGCCCTCGATGGCGTGTCTTTCCTCGCGGATCCCGACCGGCCTCGAAGTGACCGAGGAGCGTCTCTCCCGCGTGGAGAAAGCCGAGACGATCCTCCGTCAGTGGGGCTTCTCCCAGTTCCGCGTCCGCGACCACGACGGTCTCGCACGCATCGAGGTCGCGCCCGACGAACTGGACGCGGCGCTGGATCTCGACTTCGTGGAAGCGGTCCGCGACCACCTCGCGGACGTCGGCTTCGACCACGTCACGCTCGACCTGCACGGCTACCGTACCGGCAGCGTCAGTCCCGACGAGGACGATGAACCGGTCGTCGAGAACGTCTTCGCAGAGGGCGACGGCGACGGCCGCGGTGACGACGCCGTCACCGGGGACGACTCCGACAGCGGCGACGTGTTCGCCACGGACTACCCGCGAGCGGAGTAACCGTTCCGACCGCCCGCTCGAACACGCACTCGTGGCACTCACTACGGGACTCGTCCGCGGGATCGCCGCGGACCCATGCTCGACGCGTTCGTCGCTGCGGCTGCGTCCGAATCACAGTTTGACGCCTCTGACGGTACACAAACGTTTGATTATCCGCCGAACGCATTGGCCTGTTCTGAAGTACCCGTACAGAAACCGCTCGAACCACCGCGAATATTGACCGAACCTTCACGGAAGTAAGGTAACGGACGGTAGGGATCCGTGATGGATGGAGACGAAAGCCCGACGAACTGGGAGCGCAGAACGCACGAGATGCGGTCAACCGTGTACGTGGATTACGTTCACGGCTCCGAGGACGTTCGAATCCGGATCACTCCGCCGGAAAACACCGCGGACGGCGGGCACGCCCTCGACGTGACGCTGTTTCCGTACACCGAGAGTTCGGAGTCCTACGACGTGCGGGCGGTGGCTTCTCGCGACTGCGCTGAACGGATCGCCCGCGAGTTCATCGACCTCTTCGACGGTGCGTACGATGGTCCCGGCGGCGACGGCGGTGGCGGAACGACGCTGGAGGGTGCCGCGACCTACGCCCTCCAGCGGACGCGCCCCACCGAGGCAGTCGGGACGGACGTGCCGTCGCGGGACTCGTAACTACATTACACCCGGTCGGTCGGTGGCCGCCCGTTCACGCCCTCGACCCTGACCGCTCCGAGTCCGGTGTTCGAAGACGCGTCTGTCGACCGCGCGTCAGCGGCCGACCCAGCGCAGTATCGCAAGCGTTCCCTCGAACAGGATCACCATCGTCGCGGCGATGATGATAGGCGCCATCCCCGTCGGGTCCGGGCTGAACAGGAAAGCGATCCCGAGGAACGCGCCCCAGAAGTAGAGGCGGCGGTTCGCGAGCCACTTCCGGGTCGTGATCCCCATCATGATCGCGAGCATGATGAAAAGCGGGATCTGGAACACGACCGCAAGCATCCCCATCATCATGAGGATGAGATTGAACGTGTCCTGAAGCGCGAACGCGATGTCGGCGGTCTGCTGGGAGTAATAGAGGAAGTACGTAAACAGCGCCGGGAGGACGAGGAAGTACGCGAAGGCGACGCCGACCACCGCGAGAACGAGACTGGTCGGCACCGCAGCGAGGTAGTACCGTCGCTCCTGCGGGTAGAGGCCGGGCCGCATGAACAGGTACGTCTCGTAGACGAACACCGGCAGGGCGAGGATCAGGCCGGCGAGGCTGGCGAGTTTCAACTCCGCCAGTTTCAGTTCGAGCGGGCCGTAGACGTGGGGCGGCGCACACGACTCGGCACCCGGACACTGCGTTATGGTTCCGGGGTGGATATGGTACCAGATGGTCGTGATGAACTCCGAAGCGAAGGGGAAGGCGGCGCTCGTCACGATGGCCGCGAGAAACAGGACGACCGCTAGCCGGCGGATCATCTCTTCGATGTGGACCGCTAGAGGAAGTTCCTCGTCGTCCGGCGGGTCGGTCCACTCCTCGTCGGCGTCGGGTTCGGGAGCCTCGCCGTGTCCCGGCGTGCCCGCAGGCGGCGCGTCGACGTTGTCTCCCGTTGCCGTCTCGGCGGACGGTTGCGGGAACGGGTCGTCGGGGGCGTCGTCGGCCGTCGGGACCTGGTGCTCCGGGACCTCCTGCAGGTCAGGCGACTCCCACGTGTCGTCGGGATCGTTTTTGGTCAGCCCAGAATCGTCGTCCGGGTCCTCCGGCTCCTCCGGCATTCGTCCGAGAATAGGCGGGCGGCATCTTATAGGCCTTTTTGTACCGAGTACGCCGCCGACGAGAGAAGAAGATTGATAACTCCGAGCTAGTAACCCTCCGACGACGAATGAGTTCAGCCGTCGACGAAGATACAGCGAAGGCCATCAACTCCGGCCGGGAAACCATCGGCGCGATGCTCTCGTCCGCGCAGTCACACCTTCAGAAGGTGTTCATGGTCTTCGTCGTCGGTCTCGTCGGAACCATCTACGCGCTCCGGACGTTCATCTGGGACTTCCTGCAGACGAACACCACGTCCCAACTCGCCGGCACCGTCGCCGAGGGCCGGGTCAATTTCATCGTTCGGACCCCGTTCGACGTGATCCTCTTGCAGGTGAAGATAGGCCTGCTCGTCGGCGTTTTACTCGCGATACCGTTCTTGCTTTACTACTCGAAAGACGCGCTGAAAGAGCGTGGATACGACTCCATCGTTCCGGTCACTCCTGCGCGGGTCGCCGGGTTCATCCTCCTCTCGGTCCTGTTGTTCGCGGGCGGCATCGTGTACGCCTACGCCGTCTTCTTCCCGTTCATGTTCGAGTTCCTCGCGGTCAACGCCGTCCGCGCGGAGATCAAGCCCAGTTACGGTATCGTCCTCTACACGCAGTTTCTCCTCCTGCTGACCGCCTCGTTCGGCCTCGCCGCGCAACTCCCACTCGCGATGAGCGTCCTCTCGTACGCGGAGATCATCCCCTACGAGACGTTCCGCGACAAGTGGCGCTACGCCGTCGTCGGCATCTTCGGGTTCGGCGCGCTGTTTTCGCCTCCCGACCCGTTCACCCAGATCATGTGGGCCGCGCCGCTGGTCATCCTCTACGTCATCAGCCTCGGCCTCGCCAAGGTGGTGACGAACGTCCGGCGGGCAGGTGCCGCGCCGGACGCGGTCGAGAGCGGGTCGATGGGTCGGACCGTCGCGCTGGTCGTCGCCGCCATCCTCGGCACGTTCGCCGGGACGGTCGGCGCGATTCGAACCGGCGGCGTGGCCTACGCGAACCGCGAACTCCTGCCGGTCGTCGAGCGAACCGTCGTTCCGGTTCTCAACGACACCCTCCTCCCGATGCTGCCGTTCGGTCCGGGACAGGTGACGACTCGGCCGCTGTCGACGCCGCAGGCGTTGCTTGACCAGGCAGTCGTTGCGGCGGAAATCGGCGTCCTCGTCGGCGTCTTGCTGGTACTCGTCTTCACTGTCCGGGTACTCCGTGCGCCCGTCGCGCCGCGGTACGACACCGTCACGGGCACGCCGGACCCGGAGGATATCGACGTCGATGCGCTGGACGCCGAGGGCGTCCGCGCCGCGCCGCCGGAGGTGTTCGCTGACTGGGGCGAAGACGATGCGCTCCGGAACGCGCGCGAAGCGATGAACGACGACCGACCGGAGAAGGCCGAAGCGCTCCTCGACCGCCACGACGAGGTGACGGCGATGCAGGCCGAGGCCAACGACCCGGCGGACGCTCCCGGCGGCGAGTCGGCTGCGGCGGAGGACGACGGCCCCGGCGTCGTCACCAGCACGACCACGGGCGTCGTCGACGCGTTCACCGAGGACGACACTGACGAGGAGGACATCGGCGGCTACTACTACGACATCAGCTTCGTCCTCCAGAGCCTCACCTCGAAGATGTTCCGCATCGTCGGGGTGTTCATGGCCGTCCTCGCGACCACCTTCTTCTGGCTCTACCGCGGCGGTATCGGCCAGATCCGGGAGGACTTCCTGCGGAAGATGCCGCCGGAAGTGATCGGCGAGGTGCAAGACCCCGTCATCGCGATGCACCCCGTCGAGGCGCTCATCTTCGAGGTGAAGGTAAGCACCATCCTCGGCGGCATCGCCATCCTGCCGATGATCGCCTACTACGCCTGGCCGGCGGCAGCCGAACGGGATATCGTCAGCGGCGACCGCCGCGTGTTCGGCTTCTGGGGCCTCGCCATCGTCGCCGGTCTCGTCGGCGGGAGCGCGGTCGGCTACCTCTTCGTCGCGCCGACGATCATCTCGTATCTCGTCTCGGACGCACACCAGGCCGGGATGGTCATCTCCTACCGCCTGAAGAACTTCTTCTGGCTCATCTTCCTCACGACTGCGGGCATCGGCATCCTGGGTAACATCCTCGTCACGCAGATCCTGTTCCACGTCGGCGGTCTCATCTCCTTCGAGGCGATGTACGAGCGCTGGCGGATCGTCACGATCCTCATCTTCGCGCTGGCCGGCGTGTTGACGCCCTCGGGCATCCTGACGATGATGATCGTCTCTATCCCGGTCGCACTGACGTATCTGCTCGGTCTCGGGATCCTCTTCGTGCTGACGCTGCCCGGACGGCTCTGACCGGCGTTCTGCTCCGACCCGGCCGGTTTTAACACCGTCCTCCGATATTACACGGCTATGCCCAAGATAAGCGTCGAGATCCCGCAGGAACTGCTGACGGATCTGGACCGACACGTCGGCGAGGACGGCAAGTACGTCAACCGGAGCGAGGCCGTTCGGGCGTCGATACGGAAGAACCTCGATATCTTAGACGAGATAGACGAGCGTCACGGCCGCCTGGAGGACTCGGAGCGGTCGTAGACAACGGTCGTGGACATTTCCGTGGGACCGTCGTAGGTCGGGCATGGGCTCGGACGGCCTCATCGAACTGGACGAGGAGTGCTGGACGGCGCTCGCGAAGTACAATCTCCTGTTGAGTACCCTGTTCGCAGCCCTGCTGCTCGTGACGCGGACGGTAGCGCCGGAGCAGACTGTCCTTATCGTCCAGAACGGGGTACTCGCGCTGCTGTTCGGCGGCGTCCAGACGTACTGCTGGATCTCGCGGTAGTCCGAAGCAGAGAAGTAAGCGGCCGGGTTCAGTCGGTTCGCTTCGCGAAGCCGAAGCGCGGCTTCACGTCCGTCACTTCGATCTCGACTTCCTCGCCCTCGTCGGAGTTCCGCACGAACAGCGTGTAATCGTCGACTTTCGCCACGCCGTCGCCTTCGCTGCCTTCGTCGACGATTTCGACGGTCAGGCGGTCGCCTACGCGGACTGGCGCGGTCAGGCGGCCCTTCGCGATCAGGTACATCTCCGAGGACTCGTCGCGTGAGGCGTCGGGACTGGTCGTACGGACGTACTCGAACTCCGCTTCCATATCCTCGCGCAGGTCGTCCAGGTCCGGGCCCTGGAACACTTTCACGGCGAAATCTCCGCCGGTATCGAGGAGTTCCAGTGCCGTCTCGAACGCCTGCCGGGCGAGGTGAACCGAGCGCGCGTGGTCGAGACTGTACTCGCCGGTCATGTTCGGTGCGAGGTCGGAGATGACGACGTCGGCGGAGCCGGCGATGTCGACGACCTCCTCGCGCGTCTCGTCGTCGGTCATGTCCCCGCGCACCGTCTCGACGTGAGCGCCGTGGTCGTCCTCCAGCGGGTCGATCCGCTGACGGTCGACGCCGATCACGGTGCCGCCGTTACTGGCCATCTCCGCGGCGACCTGCATCCATCCGCCGGGAGCAGCACCGAGGTCGACGACGGTGTTTCCCGGGCCGATCAGGCCCTCCAGCTGGTCGAGTTGCTTTAGCTTGTAGGCGGCGCGGCTGCGGTACCCCTGCTGTTTCGCTTTGTTGTAGTACTCGTCGCGGCCGGACACCATTACCGGACCCCTCCGGGACCCTGAACCGATAGAACAGCGGCAAATTCTCTCATCTTGGTCGCAGATACGGCGGTACGACGGAAAAGCTGACCGATGCGCCGGACGTATCGCGACCCGAGACGACGTGGGGTCTCCTCCCGTCCTGCAACTCACCACGGCAATGCGACGAGTGGGCGCTCGCGCGGACGCGCGGAACGCGTGCCTTTTTATAGCGGGGAGCCAAATCTCGACGCAATAATGTTCAAGGCGATAGTGAGCGCGGAAACGCTCCGGACGGCGCTCGATTCCGTGAGCGTGCTGGTGGACGAGTGTAAGATCCACTTGAACGAGGACGGTATCGAAATCAGGGCCGTCGACCCGGCCAACGTTGGGATGGTCGACCTCTCGCTCTCGGCGGACGCGTTCGAATCCTACGAGGCCGACGGCGGCCTCATCGGCGTCAATCTCTCGCGACTGGAAGACATCGCCGGAATGGCCGACGCCGGCCAGCTCGTCGAACTGGAACTCGACGAGGAGACCCGGAAGCTTCACACGCAGATCGACGGTCTCGAGTACACGCTCGCGCTGATCGACCCCGACTCGATCCGCCAGGAACCGGACATTCCCGACCTGGACCTGCCCGCGGAGATAGTTATCGAGGGTGCCGACATCGACCGCGCTGTCACGGCCGCCGACATGGTGTCGGACCACATCGCGCTCGGCGTCGACGAGGCGGACGAACTGTTCTACATCGACGCCGAGGGAGACACCGACGACGTCCACCTCGAACTCGACCAGGGCGACCTCATCGACCTACAGGTCGGCCCGGCTCACTCCCTGTTCAGTCTCGACTACCTGAAAGACATGGACAAAGCCATCGCCAAGGACGCAGAAGTGACGATGGAACTGGGCGAAGAGTTCCCTGTCAAACTCCACTTCGACATCGCCGAGGGGAACGGGCACGTCACGTTCATGCTGGCACCGCGCATCCAGAGCGACTGATCTCGACTGCGTTCGACTGTCTTCTCCGATTACGTTCGACGGTCGATAACTCGCTTTGCGGCCGTCGCTTTCTCCTTCCAGCCGTACCCCTCCTCGTAGACGTGACGCTTGCTGGTGACGAGTTCCTCCGGCGAGGCTTCCTCGAACCCCCCGCGTGACCAGGTTCCGCTCTCGTGAAGCCACTCGACGACCTTCTCTTTCGTCTCGCGCCAGGAGAACCCGACCATCTCGTAGTACGCGATCATCGCGAAGACGGCGTTGTCGTGACAGCCCGGTACGGACCCTTCGCGGTAGATAGTCCGGAGCGGGTCGCGGTCCGGTTGACTCAGATGTTCGTGGCGCTGTTCCGGACTGGTCAGCGCAAGGTCGCCGTCCTCGGCGCGGACGCGGTTGGCGGCGTCGTCTCCCTCCGTCCCGTCGCTGCCGACCTCGTAGACGCGGTACTCGTCGCGCAGCAGCGACAGCGCAGCGGCGTGAATCGATCCCCAGTCACCATCGACGGCGTCGCGGACCGCGGCCTCCGGCCGGGGGTCGGCCGAGAGGACGGCGACGATGTCGACGTAGGCTTTCTCGATCTCCGCCCACGACGTGCCGGCGAACCGACAGTCCGTCTCGTGGAGGTCGTTCGTCGTCCGGCAGTCGGGACAGGGGTAGTCGAAATACGGTACCACGAACGCTCGTAGGGAAACGCTCGGACTTAGTTCGTCCGATCGCCGGTTGATCGCGACTCGACTCCGCGGTCTGTGTGTCCGGGTCCGGGTCCGGGTACCGTAGCGACGGATCTCCTGTCGCGACGCGAAAACGGTTCGTCGCACGGGGAGCGACCCTCTGCTCGCTTGTCACGCGGTATCCGAACGTCGGCGTTAGTAAGGCGGTGTTACGGTTTCAGGGTAGACGCGCTCTACGCGTGACTCAGTCGTTCTGAGAGGTAAGAACGGCTTACCGCTTACCGGGTGATTTATCGGTGCCCGCGAAGAACTGAGCGGCGATGAAACGGTTCCACGCTCGGTACCCTTTTCTCGACGCCGCGCGGGAGGCGGTCGACGAGGCAGCGGTCGATCTGGCCGACCTCGTGGCCCGCGATGACCCCGCCGCCGTCGCGCGCGCCGTCGGCCGCGTTGAGGCCGCCCTCTCCGGGGAGACGACCGGCGACCCACACCGGAGGCCGCGGGTCGAACTGCTCTCCTATCCGATCGCGCGCGTCCTCGTCTCGCTCGTCGAGGACCCGGTCCTGACCCGAAAGTATGCCCGCGCCGAAGCCGTCACCGCCTACCTGCGATTCACCGACGACTTCGAGGGCGACGAACTCCGGAGCGCCAGCGGCGAGCGGATGACGCTCGACCGTCTCCTCCGTGAGTTCGACCTGGCCGCCGCCATCACCGAAGCCGACGGCGGGTTCCGGGTCGACGTCGGCGAGTATCTCTCGCTCTCGGGCGATCTACCGGGCGACCGGTGGCAACTCACGACTCGGGCGCTGTCTGACGGCGGCGTTCCCGTCGACCGCGAGGAACTTCACCTCCTCCTGCGTCAGGCGGTCGAACGCCGGGTGAGCGCCGGCCTCCCGCTGAGAGTTCCCGAGGCCATCGCCTCGGAACTCGAAGCGGCGGTCGACGACGTGGAGGAGTCGCTCGCCGACCTGGAACTGGCAGGCGACATCGACACCGTGGTTCCGGACCTGTTTCCCCCCTGCATGACGAACCTGGTAGACCGAGTTCGGGACGGCAAGGACCTGCCCGAACACTCCCGATTCGTCCTCACGTCGTTTCTGACCGCTATCGGGATGGACGAGACGGAGATAGCTGAGTTCTGTAGCGGCGACGCGGACGCCTACCGCACGGAGCGGATCGCGACCGCTGACGGCGGGACGGAGTATCCGCCGCCGAGTTGCGAGACGATGGTCGCTTACGGGGACTGCGTGAACACCGACGAACTGTGCGAGACGATACCGCACCCGATGAAGTACTACGAGAAGCGACTCGATTCGGCCGACGCCGCGAGCGACTGGCGCGATTAGTTCACACGCCGTTTGCGTTGTCCGATTCGACCTGCTCGGCGTCGGATTCGAAATCGGCTTTCGCCAGGCCGTAGCCGACCCCGAACATGAGCAGGATGAACAGGAATATCACGCCGACGAACACCTTCCCACCCTCGGTCGTCAGTTCGCCGTTCTCGGAGAACGTCGTCCCGACGAACATCATCGCGCCGATCATGACCCCGACGGACCCCACGGAGACGGCGATCTCGACCAGCGTCTGTCGTTCCATACGTCCGCCGATACTCCCGGCGGCCAAAAGCGCTTCGAAGGTCACTCGACAGAAAGCGTCGTCTCCGACGAGGTGACGAACGCGGTTTCGTACCCCTCGTGTCGCGCGGTCTGCGGCGGGACTTCGACCCGGATCGTTAGCTCGTCGCCCGACTCGACGCCGTCTACGGCGGCCCCGTAGTGGTAGTTAAGTTCAGGGTCGAGTGCCCGTTCGAAGGGGCCGTCGAACACCGTTTCACCGTCGCGTTCGAGCGTCCCCGACACCGCCATCTCCGGAAGCAGCATCTCGTTGTATCGGGTTCGAGCGGACAGAGCGAGATACGTTCCGTCACCGCCGAAATCGGCGGCATCGAGGGCGGTAACGACGAAGACGGCGTCGCCGCTTTCGGCCTCGCCGAGGCGCTCGCCCGGAAGCGGGTCCGGGGCGACGGCGTTCGGGAACGACATCGACATCGGCGAGAGTGCTTCCCGCGCGCCGGCGTCGTCGAACTCCTCGAACGCGAGTGACTCCGTTCGCTCCTCGCTGTACTCCCACTCGATCGTCACGCTGGCCGGGTCGCCGAACTTCCCCTCGAACCCACGGGTACGACGGGTACTCGTGCCGCCGACGCTGACGCTTACGTCGTAGGTGCCGTCGCCGTCGAGCGAGAAGTTAGCGCCGTAGTGAAAGCCCATCGTCTGGGAGATCATCGGATAGATCACCTCTTCGCTGGTGAGGTCCCCGTCGGCGTCGCGGATCTCCAGTGACAGTCCGGTGTCGGGGAGGACGGTTCGGCTTTCCGGGTCCCAGACGACGGCCATGACGTGCGCGTCGTGTTTATCGAGCAGTGACTGCTTCTCGACATCCTCTCCGGTCACGGTCCAGAACCGGTGGGGGTAGCTGTACGTCAGTGCGAACTTGTAATCGCCCGTCTCCGCGCTCCCGACCATCGCCATGCCCTCACGGTGGGTCGGCAGATAGACCGCATCGGGCCGGTCGTCGAGCACCGGCGGTATTCCAGAGGAGTCGGTTTCTAACAGGCTTCCGAGACAACCGGCCAGCGCGGTGGCTCCGAGGCCCCCGCCGGCGCGCAACACGTCGCGTCGATCCATACGAATCCCTCCGTATTCGGCGAGAAAACGCGTTCTGGTTCACGTGTCGAATCCGATCGGCCGACGGCTCACTCGGCGAGCATATTGTCGACGAGGCGGGTGAACCTGTCGACGAGGCGCTCCGGAATCGACGGCTCAACGGCGTCCAGAAGACGGGCCGTCGCCTCGGGTCTCGCGAGGACGAGCGTCACTCGCCCACGGTCGTCGCGCTCTTTTCTGACGAGATCCTGTTCGGTCAGATGGTTCAGGTGGTACTCTAGCGTGCTCCGGGCGACGCCGAGTTCGTCGGTCAGGTCGGCAGGTCGTTTCGGGCCGTACACGAGCAGCATCGCTATCAAGTCGCGCGCGGTCTCGCGGCGACACATCGCTAGCGCTCCCCGTTCCCACTCGTCGGTATCCGGCGGGAAGTAGTGTGTACGACCGTACAGGTTCTCCCGAACGAGTCGGTCGGAGTCCAGCAGTCGGCCCATGTGGTACTGGACCTGTCCCGACGCGAGGTCGAGCGACCGGACGAGTTCGTTGAAGTGGACGCCGGGATCGGATTCGACCTGCTGTTCGATACGGGTGCGAGTGGCGCTCATACGTCCCCCTCGGTAACGTCTGGTGCTGTCGTCCGGGACGCGTACACCGCAGCGATGACGAGACCGGCCATGGCAACGTCGAGTGCGTGTTCCGAGAGGTGGTGGACCCCGTCGGAAAGGATCCCCATCATCGTCAGCGCCGCGACGGACGTTCGGGCCACGAGCGTCCCCAGCGCGAGGACGATAAGCAGGTAGGGCTTCGTCTGCCGCCGGAAGAGCGCCGCCAGACCGAGACCGAGGATGAGGGCGGAGGCGACGCCGGCGAGACCAATAATGGTGACCAGCGCCGGGTCGCCGGAGGTGGGCGAACTGTGGAGCGGGTTCATGCGTTTGCCTACGAGGAGCGTCGGCCTTAGGGTTGTGATTTTGCACCACGTCCGCCGCCCCGAACTCTCTCGATCTGTCATATCGATCCACGTACGTGCAAGACTTACCCGTGCCGAGCCCCAAGAACCGGTACAGAGTCCGGCAACGCGCCGGAACACGGCGCTTCGCCGACTCGCATCACCCATGACGCAAACAGAAAACACAGTCGCGTCATCGAAAGCCACGCTCGACGTTCCTAGGGACACGGAACTCGACGAGCGGTCGCTTCGAGCGCGCACCGAACAGATGTCAGTCTCCGCCTTCGGCACCGATCTCTACGAGGTCGCGTCCGAGAGCGGCAACACGTACCACGTCAACCTGCCCGCCGGGCGGTGTACCTGTCCTGACCACGGCATTCGCGGCGAGCGGTGCAAGCATCTCCGCCGGGTCGCTATCGAGATCAACGAGGGTCGCGTCCCGCCGCCGGGACAGGTCACCGCCAACTGCGCGGTCTGTGACGGGACGACGTTCGTCCCCCGCGACACCTCGGGACCGCACCTCTGTCCCGACCACGCGGTCAGGGCCGGCGACCGCGTCCGTGACCGCGAGACGGGCGACCTGCTGACGGTCGTCACCGTCTCCGAGACGCGCGCCGACGAGGTCGCTATCGACAACTCCGTCTACTCGGTCGCGGAGTACCCCTCGAACCGCAACTACGACCACGACGACCCCGTCGCGGGCGTCGTCTACCCGCAGTCGGTTCGGATCGACAGGGACGGACCGAAGCCCGAGTCGCTCAAGGTGTACTCGTTCCCGCTGTCCCGTCTGGAACGGCTGGAGTAGGACGGGTCGCGCTTTCTTTCGGTATTCCGCCACGTTCACTCGACGAGAGCCGCTCGGCCGGGGAGTAGCCACCAATTTTTACTGCTCGGGCCCTAAACACCGCGGTACATTGACCACGGGCTCCGGGTCGAACTCCGTCTCCGAGTGATCCGCGCCACCGCGCGGAAACGAGGACGGGTTCGGCCGGCTCGCCAACTGTGGGCGTTTCGGTGACTCGACCGGATTCGCGATCGGTCGTGGCTCTCGGCGGGGCGTCACGCTGATTGGCACTTCGTACACGCCCTGCGCCTAGTCACGCGTGAACCCCTTCTACGAGTTCTCTCCGACGAGCGCGCAGTGCGTGGGACGATTCGCTAGCCGACTGCCGCGAGTTACGACCCCACGTCAATGCCAGACACTACACCGACGAAGCCGACGTACAGCCGACAGCGACGCCTGCCCGTCCACCAAACGACCGCCCGCTGTTTTCGCGGGTTTCCGGACCCGGCCGGAGGATCGCCATGACGAGCGCTTCTCGCGAGTTAGTCCTCGAATCGCGCGTTCCGGGCGCTCGTCCGACCTATCGCTTCGACACCGCGGACGGCGTCTGCTCGAAACGCTCGTTCCGGACGGCCGAACTCCTGCTTTTAGAATCCCTCTGGGACGCCGACCTCGGCCGCCTGCTGACCCTAGAATCCAACTACGGGGTCGTCGGTATCGTCCTCGCCGACCGCGCCTCGTCCGTCCGAATGGTGGAGTCAAGCGCCCGTGCGGTGCGGCTCTGTGACCGAAACGCACGCAGAAACAGCGTCGACGCCACGACCGCGCTCGTGGCCGATATCTCTGCGCTCGACGAGTCGTTCGACACGGTCGCGTACGCTCCGAAGCCCTACACCCCGATTTCGGTTGGAATGCAGCGGATCGCCGACTCCCTCTCGGTGTTGCGACCCGGCGGGAGTCTCTATCTGGCGGCGTCGAAACAAACCGGGCTCACGCGCTACGAGGACTGGCTGCATCAGACAGCCGCGTCCGTCGAACGGCTCTCCGAGCGCGACGGGGTCGCTCTCCTCGAAGCGACTCGACCTGGGTCGTTCGACCCGCCATCGCACGTATCGCCGCGGTCGATACGGCCGGAGATTGACGAGACAACTCTCTCGCTGGTGACCGTTCCGGGTCTGTTTTCGGCCTCCGGACTGGACGACGGGACGCGTCTCCTGCTGGAGACGACGAGTATCGAAGACGACGAAACAGTGCTCGATCTCTGCTGTGGATACGGAGCTATCGGGACGTACGCCGGGCGAGTTGCGGACTGCGAGGTGTGGCTCAGCGACGATGACCGAGTAGCGACGACGTGTGCGGAAGAGAGCCTTCAGGCGTCCGGCGTCGACGGGACCGTGGTAACCGCTGACTGCGTTGCGGGCGTCGCTGACCGGACGTTCGATCGGGTTCTCTGTAACCCACCGACGCACGCCGGCGCTGGCGTGCTCTCCGAACTCCTCGACGGCGCACGTGACGTTCTCGCGCCCGGCGGCGAACTCGCGATAGTGCATCACCGCGAACTCGACCTCCGCGACCACCTCTCTCGGTTCGACGCGATAGAACGGCTTCGGACGGGGGCCGACCACGTCGTCCTGAGCGCGACCGACTAACCGGTTTCGCACTCCGCCGGATCGGGTCGTTCGCGACGACCTGCGGCCGAAGCGGCGTTCGACTCCGGTCCGCTACTCCAACATCGCCGCGGCCTCCTCGACCGACATATCGCCGCGCTTGACGGCCTCTAACACGTCGACTACCCGCTGGTCCGGGCCGTCAGTCTCGCCGACTTCGTCCAGAGTGACCTTCTCGGACTGGCCGGTGAACTCCGCGAAGTCGGTTCCGTCCGCGAGCGCCGTCTCCTTTTTCACGCGGTAGTTCCCGCCGTCGGTCTTGTACAGGTCGCCCGGGTGGAAGAAGTACCAGTCCTCGCGGTCGAACCGGATGCCGACCCGGGGCTTCGCTCCGAAGTTCTGCGAGAAATACACCAGCGCCTCCACCTCTTCGCCGGTGAGGTAGATCGGGTCGCCGGCGCTGGACTTCGCCTCGATAGCGTAGAAGCTGCCACCGTCGCCGGCTAACACGTCCGGGAGTTCGCGCTCAGTGGCGCTCCCGCTCGCGGGCGCGCGCATCACCGCGAACCCCGACTCGTCCAGTTCGTTCACGAGTTCCCGCTCCCGCCGGTCACCCTTCGCGTTCGACATCGACGAGACGTATCGTCGCCAGGTGCTTAAAGGAGTTGTCACCGTTTCGCGGGAGACATCACCGACCCGTATGTGATATCTGGTACTCGATCGGTGTGGCGATATCGTTTCAAAGCACCCCAGAACGAAGACCCTCCTTGCCGACGAGGTTGGCTGTCAGCGGAGCGCGTCCGGTAGCTCCGCGACGCTCTCGATGCGCGCCGTCGCGGCGGGTGCGTCCGGCGCGTCGCCATCCCTGTCGACGAGCACGGCGTCGACGCCCGCGCGGTTGGCGGCCGCGATGTCGACTCCCCTGTCGCCGACGTACGCCGCCGCGTCGGCGTCGAGTTCGTCGAGCGCAGTTTCGATGTGGTAGGGATCCGGTTTCTGCCGCTCGATACCCCACGGGTCGTACGTGCATCCGCGGATAGTATCGAACAGGTCGTAGAGGCCGACGCTCCGGAGGAACTGTTCGACGACGGCCGGCTGGTTGTCGCTAACGACGCCCAGCGGAACATCGAGCGACCGAAGCGCGCTGACGTCCGCGTACGCGGTTCTGGCGCCCGATTCGAGCTCTCGGTACTGTTCGCGTGCGGAGTTACGGGCCGCCCGGTAACAGAACTCCATCGTGTCGATGCCGTGGTCCCGGCAGAACCGCGCGATCTCGCTTACGTCGCCGGACTTGAGCGTGTCGAGGTGGTTCGACGCGGGGACGTCGACGGCGAAACTCCGAAGCGTCTCGCGGCCCGCCCGAACGATCGATTCTCGCGACGGCCCCTCGACGAGAACGCCGTCGTGGTCGAACAGTATCGCGTCGTATTCCATGTCCGTGGGACGGGGTGCAGCCCAGATGAATGTATCCGGCGGCCACGTTCACGGCGTGAACGTGTTCGCGGTGTGGACGGCGGACTGATTCGGTCGGCGGACGCCGTTTGCGGTCGACGCGGTGGGGAACGCCTAAGTCGGAACCGCTCGCAGTGGCCGACATGACCCGAGAGTCGGCTGACGAGACGTTAGAGCGCCGGCTCGAATCGCTCCAGTTCGCCGCCGGCTCGTCGGTCCGCGTCCGGATCCTCCGGACGCTCGCCGACGGCGACCGGACCAGCGACGACCTCAAGCGCCGACTCGACGTCCCGCGGACGACGCTCCGGCGAAACCTCGTCGAACTGACCGACCGTCACTGGATCGACCACGACGCTGCAGCCGACGCGTACGGACTCACACCCGCCGGGGAACTCGTACTCTCGGGCGTCGAGGACGCCATCGAACCGGTCGGGGCCGCGACCGATGTCGGCGCTTTCCTCCGAGACCTCCCCGTGTCGCCGCCGGTCGCGCCGTCGGCGCTCGCGGCCGCCGAGATAACCGTCGCGACGGAGGCCGACCCGTTCCGCCCAGTCTCACGGGTCCGAGAACACCTCGACGGGACGGGCCGTGTCCGTGGGTTCGTCCCCGTCATTAATCCGGTGTACGTCTCCGCAGTCACGGACCTTCAGAGCGACGCCGTCCCGTTCGAGTTCGTCACCGACGCCGCCGCCATCGAGACGTTCCGGGATACCCACCGAGACGCGTTCGACCTCCTGCTGGCGTCGCCGACGGCTGATCTCTACGTCGCCGACTCGGTCCCGGAGTACGGAATCGCGCTCCTCGACGAACACGTCTTCGTCGGCGGGTACGACGGAACCATGCGTCCCAACTCTACTCTCCGGGCGGACCGCGGCGAACACCGCTCAATCGTCGAGTGGGCGACCGATGCGTTCGACCGGGTCAGGGCGAGGGCGACGCCGTTGGACTGACCGCTGCGTACCGTCTGACCACTGGGCCAAAATTCCCCGTTCCCCCGGGTCGGTCGCGACCACTCATTCGTCGTCTCCGTCGCGCCCGTTCTCGAACAGTTGCGACAGGATCCGCTGCTGGCCGACGCGGAGGTGGCGGTTGACCGTCGGCTGGGTGATGTCGAGCATCTCGGCGACCTCCTCGCCGGTGCTCTCTCGCGGCCAGTCGAAGAAGCCGGCGAAGTAGGCGGTCCGAATCACTTCGAGTTGCCTGTCGGTCATCCCCTCGAACAGCGCCGTCACCACGTCCCGTCTGGTCTTGAGCGCGCGCTGGACATCGTGGCGGGCGACGAGTTCGACGCTCCGGTAGTCGTCTTCGAGCGCCCCGACGAACTCGCGGACCGAAGTCGCGGGCGGTACGTCGACGACGACTTCGAGTTCCGTTCCGTCCGCCCGTATCGTCCGGGGGCGCCCCCCGCGTCTAACGAGTTTCGCCGCCAGCGCGTCACTTGCGATGGTCGCCTCGAACCGACAGCGGTCTGCTGTTTCGCTCACCAGCCGATACGTCTGTACGGAGACGAGGTCGTCGAGTAACGTCTCGACGGTTTCCGGGTCCGCGCCGATGGTCTCGAAGAACAGTTGCGTCTGGTCGGGCGTGTTCGCGCCGAGCCCTTCGTACTCGACCTGACATCCGGTTTCTCTCGCCACCTTCGAGAGGAACTCGTCGAGGGCGTCCACTCGAAGCGTGAGTTCGAGGAGGGTGTCGGCGTGCAGCGCTCGCCGCGTCTTTGCGGCGTTGATCGAGTTGGCGATGTTGCGCCCCAACTCCTCGAACACCGTCCGCTCCAGGTCGCAGAACGCGTTCGGCTCGTCCGCGTACACCGTCAGAACGCCGTGGTCGTACTGGCCGAACGAAAGCGGGACGCTGACGACAGAGTGCAGGTCCGCGGCCAGCGCGTGCTTTCGCCAGTCCTCCGCTTTCAGCTGTTCGACGACGCTGCCGACGATCGTCGACTTGCCAGACAGCGCGGCAGCGACGGACGGTTCCGCGTCGTCCTGTCGGAGCGAAAGGGCGTTCAGATACTCTGGAGCGGACCCGGCCCACGCTCGCGGGGTGAGTTCCGTCCGTCCGCTCTCGAAACCGCCGATCCAGGCGAAAGAGATGTTCTCCGCATCGACTAGTCGCTCACACACCGTCTCTTCGATCGCTTCCTGACTGTCGGCCTGGATGAGCGTCCGGTCGATCGAGCGAATGATCTCGTTGATACCGATCTGCCGTCTGAGTCGACGGTTCTGCTCGCTGAGTTCCGCGTCGCGTTCCCGGAGTGCAGCCTCGCTCTCGAGGCGGTCGAATGCTGCTTCCGTGGTCGCTGCGAGCGTTTCGACGAGTCGTCGCGTCTCGTCGTCGATAGTCGTCGTCTCCGCCACAGCGACGAACACGCCGTGGTCGCCCAGCGGGACTAACAGACCGTTCCCGCTAGTGGGGCACACTGCTTCGTCGACGGGGTCGACGTCGTCGAGCGTAGTTTGCGTTCGCGTGACGAACGTGTCCCACACTAGCGAATCGTTGTCGCCGATGTCAACGGGGCTCGGGCCGTCACAGACATCGACGAACCCGTCCGTGTACGCGGCCGGGTCGAGGCAGCTATTCTCGCCGTCGAGGAGGTACACTGCGATGCCGTCGACGTCGAGAACGTCACCGGCGGCGTCGGCGACCAGTCCCGCTACTTCGGACTCCGTCTCGGTGTTTAACAGACTGTGAGCCACGTCGTGGAGTGACTTGAGCGCGAGTTCGCGCTCTTTCTGCTCGGTAATGTCCTGAATCGATCCCCGGACCCGATCTACCTCGCCGTCCTCGTAGACGGGTTCGCCGATAGACCGCACCCATCGTTCGTTCCCCTCCCGCGTGACGATCTTCGCCTCCAGGTCGTACTCCTCTCCGTGCTCTACCGCGTCTCTGACGGCGTCTCGGACGCGCTGGTGGTACTCGGACCGGTAGAACTCGATCCCGTCGTCGACGCTGATATCCTCCTCAGGGGGGACATCGTGGATGTGATACACCTCGTCCGTCCAGGCCATGTCGGTGTCGCCGTCGCGGACGTCGAATTCCCAGGCGCCGACCTGAGCGAGGTGTTGGGACTGCTGGAGCATGTTTTTGGTTCGTTTCAGTTCCCGCTCGCGCTCTTTCTGCTCGGTGACATCTCGACCGATACCGGCGATCACTCTCTCTCCCTGAGGGTCTTCGAGCGGTGCTGCGACGAACTCGTAGGGTATCTGTTCGCCGTCTTTCGTCAGTATATCCGCCCGTAGATACTCGCCTATCATCTCGTCTATTCGACCGATGGCCACCGTAACCGCCTCTCGGTCGTCTTCGACGAAGAACTCTCGCGCGTGCATCGATTCGACCTCCTCGCGAGAGTATCCCGTCACGCGACACAGGCTCTCGTTCCACCGCTGGAGGGCCCCGTCCTCGTCGAAGACGTAAAACATGTCGTCGATCGTGTCCAGGATCTTGTCGGTGTACTGCCTGTGACGTTCGAGCTGTCGCTCCCGCTCGCGTAGCTTCCGTTCTCGTTTCTTGCGGTCGGTCACGTCCCGGCCGATACCGACAATGATCGTGTCCTCGCCGCGGACCGCCAGTTCGGACGCAACGAACTCGTAGGGTATCTGTTCGCCGTCTTTCGTCAGGAGTGGTGCCTCCACCCGCGCGTGTCCCTCCTCGTACACCGTTTCGATCGCCGACAGTATCCTGTCGACGTAGGGATCGTCGAAGAACTCCAGCGAGTGCATCGATTCCAGTTCCGCGTCCGTGTACCCCGTCACCTCGTTCAGGGTCCGGTTCCACTGTCTGAGCAGTCCGTCCCGGTCCAGAACGTAGAACACGTCGTCGACGGCCTCCAGTATCTTCCCGGTGTGGGCCCGGTACTGTTCGAAGCGGCGCTCGCGCTCCCGCGTTTCGAACACGTAGCCGGTCCAGCGAGAGATGAGGCCGACGATCGCCTTCTCGGCGGGCGTGAACGGTTCGTCGCGGGGGTCCCGGCCGACGAAACAGAGTGTCCCGTAAACCTCGCCGCGAACGGTCAGTTTCCCGCCGAGATACCAGCCGACGTTACTGAACTCGGAGTCCATCCCGTCCGCAGTCGACGCATTGTACACGCTGCGGATGTCGTCCGACTCGACGGTGTCCCGGCAGTACGTGTTCGAGATGTCGGTTTCCGAACCCTCGCTAACGAGGTCACTCCCGTGAACCGTCCGTATCTCGTATCGTCCCGAGGACCCGTCGATCCGACTGACGAACCCGCTCGCCGCGCCGAGGTGGTCGCAGCCGAGTTCGAGCAGTCGCCGGACCTTGACCTCGTCGTCGAGCGACGCGTCGGACGCGATCCGGTACAGCCTCGGGTGGTACTTCTCGGTCACCTGTTCCGTCCGTTCACGCTCTCGCAACGTCGACGCCAGGTCGTCGACGGCGTCGGCGAGTTCCCCCACACCGTCGTCTCTCTCCGCCGTCACCGTCACGTCGTACTCGCCCTCGTCGAGTCGTTCGACGGCCTCGATCACGCGTTCGAGGTCGTCAGTCGGTCCGTCCACGGTGGCGAGAGCGACGCCGCCGACCATGAGGACCCCCTCTAGCGCCGGGCGCGAACCGGCGATAGCTGCGACTCCGGCCGCGGCGACCGAGAGAGCGGCTATCACCCCCGGCCCGATACCATTCGCGATAGCGATACGGAACGAGCCAGTTTTCATTGGGCGCTTTTCGTGTCGAACAACTATGATGGCACCGGGTAAATATATATTTCCATACCAATATTCCTCGGACTAATGGCTAGAGGAACCTCAATCGGTGAGAACGAGTCTCGAGAGAAACACCCCGGATCGGAGTTGCATCCGACTTGCGGAAAACATGTATCGTGTCGCAGAGGCCGCGCGTTTACACACGTAGTGAACAGTTCGATACCCGAGTCCGGACAACTACCCGGAGATGCTCGACGCCAGTCCGTCCGAGGACCCGCCCCGTCCGAGTACCTGGATCGTGGAAGCGTTGGCCGATGCGGTCGACATCGATCCGGTCGCGCTGCACCCGCCGCTCTACGACGTGATCGATCTGGACACGCTCGACCGGCTTTTCGGGTCCGGGAACGTGACTACTGTTGAATTCGAATATCACGGCACTGCGGTCACGGTACGCGAAGACGAGATCGTCGTCGACGGAACCGCGTACGAACCCTGATACGTCGACGCTATCTCACTCGGCCGCAGTCCCGGGCAGTAAAACAGTCAACGCCCGTCTCGTCGAGGAGCGCTACGTCCCGTGCTGCCAGGAGCCCATGTACTCGCGCTGTTCGTCTGTCAGGTTGTCGAACTCGACGCCTTCGGCAACGAGTTTTATCTCCGCGACTTCGCGGTCCAGGTCGTCCGGCACGTCGTGAACGCCGGCGTCGTACTCTCCCGGATTGGCGACTATCTCACGGACGCAGGCGGCCTGAATCCCGAAGCTCTGGTCCATGACCTCGACGGGGTGACCCATCGCGATGGGGCTGGCGAGGTTGACCAGACGCCCTTCCGCAAGGACGTTCAGGCGCGTCCCGTCCTCCAGTTCGTACTCGTGGACGCCGTCGCGAGCCTCGCGCTCGCTCACGGCGAGGTCCGAGAGCGCGTCGAGATCGATCTCGATGTCGAAGTGGCCGGCGTTTGCGAGCAGGACGCCGTCTTTCATCTTCGGATAATGCTCGCCCGTGATCACGTCGCGGTTGCCCGTCGTCGTGATGAACACGTCGCCCACTTCGGCGGCCTCCGCCATCGGCATGACGTCGTACCCCTCCATGTGCGCTTCGAGCGCGCGGCGGGGTTCGACCTCGGTGACGATGACGTTCGCGTTCTGGCCGGCGGCCTTCTTCGCGACGCCCTTGCCGACGTAGCCGTGCCCCGAGATGACGACGTTTTTGCCGGCCCACGAGAGGTTCGTCGTCATGGCGATGTTCGCCAGCGAGGACTCGCCCGTCCCGTGGACGTTGTCGAACAGCTGTTTCATCGGCGTGTCGTTGACCGCGAAGACGGGGTATTTCAGTTCGCCGTCGTCGTCCATCGCGCGGAGCCGGTGGACGCCCGTCGTCGTCTCCTCGCACCCGCCGACGATGCCGTCGATGAGTTCGGGGTAGTCCTCGTGGATGGCGGCAACCATGTCCATCCCGTCGTCGACGGTGAGCGTCGGTTCGTGGGCGATGACCGCCTCGATAGCGGCGTAATACTCCTCGTCGTCGACCTCCCGCTTGGCGTAGCTGGTGATCGAGTCGTTAGCGTCCAGCGCCGCGCTCACGTCGTCGTGGGTCGACAGCGGATTACAGCCGGTGATGGCGACCTCTGCCCCGCCAGTCGCGAGCAGTTCGACGAGGACGGCGGTTTTCGCTTCGACGTGCATCGCCATACCGATCCGCTCCCCGTCGAGCGGTCGTTCCGTCTCGAACTCCTCGCGGAGCGACTCCAGGATCGGCATGTGCTGGCGCGCCCAGTCCATCTTGCGGCGGCCCTCTTGGCGAGCGGTCTCTACGTCGTCTAGCTGCTCGCTGATGGCCGGATAGCCGTCAGTCATGTGTACTGCGAGGACGAGAAGCGGGAAAACGCTACCGAACCGTTCCGACGACACGCCGCCGAACGGCACAGTCTCACCCCCGCTCGCCGTACTCGGAGAAAAACAGAGCGGTGTGATAGGCCGGGAATCGGAATGACAGTGTTCTACGTCTTGGTGTATTGCAGGTGGCCCGCACTCTGTGGGTGAGGCGTCGTTCGGGGTGTCGAAAGCAGATGTGTGTTTCGCGTGCGAGTGCGTCAGGTCACGGTGAGCGGTTACGACCCGTTGCCGTTCCCGTTGTTGCCGTTGCCGTTCCCATTGCCATTCCCGTTGTTTCCGTTGCCGTTCCCGTTCCCATTGTTCCCGTTCCCGGGACCGCCGTCGTTAGCTCCGTCCGCAGTTTCGTCTTCTTCGTCTTCTTCCTCTTCCTCATCTTCCTCCTCTTTTTCATCTTCGTCGTTACCGCGGTCCGCAGGCGGCCCACGGTCGTCGTCATCGTCCGGACCAGCGTGACTCGGCGGACCCTGATCCGTTTCGTTGTCGTCACCGTCGGGGCCGCGGTCTTCGGGCGGGCCGCGTTCCGTTTCGTTCTCGTCACTGTCCGGGCCACGGTCCTCGGGCGGGCCTCGCTCCGTTTCGTTGTCGTCACCGTCGGGGCCGCGGTCTTCAGGCGGGCCGCGTTCCGTTTCGTTCTCGTCGGGACCGCGGTCCTCGGGCGGGCCGCGTTCAGTTTCGTTGTCGCCGTCCGGACCCGCGTGGCTCGGCGGACCCGTCTGACCGGGCGCGTTACTGGGGTTGTTCGACACGACGAAGTCGGCGATCAGGAGTCCGCGCGGGCCGTCGGTGTCACTGCTGTTTAGCTCCCCCATGAAGCTCGTCAGGTAGAGGCCGAAGTTCTTCTGCTCGTACCCCTGTTCGTCATCCCCGCCAGCGACGAGCGTCGCCTCGGTAGACGCGGACGTGTCGTCGACGGTGGCCGTGACGCTGACGTTCACCGTCTCGGACGGGGCCGGCAACTCGACTGTCCCGTTCGTGATCCCGTAGTCGCCCGCTCCGCCGTACGTGGCGTTGTCGTCGGTGACTGCGACCGACACCGTTCCGTTATCCACGTCGTCTCCCGTGACGGTCACGGTAGCTGTGCCATCGCTGTTTTGCGCGACATCGACGGAGAGATCCGTGTTCGCCGCGGCCGCGACTCCGCCCGCAGCCATAGCGGGTGCGACCATCGATACCACCAGCGCGACGCCGACCGCGAGCGCCGATAGCTTTCGTATCTGACTCATTTCACTCCGAGAATGACCGGTACTGCGCATAAACCCCGTTTCCCGTTCAGTTCGTTCAATAACTCGATAGAGGGGGACAGAACGTTTTAGAGCGTTTAAAAACATATCTGTGAGTTTAAAATCCGACTAATTGGGCGGTAGTGGGGCGGTCGTCCCCGTTTCAGGGTGTGCGAATTACGGTGCCGTCGTCACCGCACAGCACGCGTCTGATACTGTCGGACGGACCTGTGTGACGAGGTTCGACCTCTTTGTGTGGACAGTCCTCATCGCCCTGTCCGACAGTACGGCTCACTCGCTTCGGTTCGTGTTCGACGAGTCGTCCGGCCGGTAGCGGTGACACGTGACGGCGCAGCCGTCGGATCTGTGCTGCGCCGGTCGCTCACGCTCGCAGACGCTCGGAAACGTCTCCGCGAGCCGCTCCGACGCGGCGCTCGCATCGCCGTCGGCGAACGCCGTGAGCGCCTCCGATAGCGACCGCTCCGCCCGTTCGTCGGCGAGTTCCTGCGCCACGCCGTACTCCTCGCGAACGGCCGCCGCGACTGCGGCCGGGGACGGTGTTTCGTCGTCGCCGCCGAGGCGCTCGCGGACCGATTCGAGGCCGATGTCGCCGTTCCGGAGGCCGACGCGGAGCGCGAACACCGACTGGAAGGTCGACTGGTCGATATCGAGGTCGTCGGGCGGGATGACTGCCTGACAGCGCGTGTGGAAGCGGCAGCCGTCGGGCGGCGAGGCGGGGTCGGGAACCTCGCCGTCCAGTTCGGCGTCTCCGAGTTGCTCGTGTGGGTCAGGGTCGGGAATCGCCGCGAGGAGCGCGCGCGTGTAGGGGTGTTTCGGGTCGTCGAACAGGCTCTCCGTCGGACCGCGTTCGACGAGTTCGCCCAGATACATCACCGCGACCCGGTCGCAGAGTCGCTCGACGACGCTCATGTCGTGGCTGATGAGCAAGATGGCGAGGTCGAAGGCTTCCTGAAGGTCCTGAACCAGAGCGAGTATCTCCGCCTGAACGGAAACGTCGAGTGCGCTCACGGGTTCGTCCAGTACGAGTACGTCCGGGTTCAGCGACAGCGCCCGGGCGAGTGCGGCCCGCTGTTTCTGCCCGCCGGACAGTTCGTGCGGGTAGCGCTCGCGGTCGTCCGCGGCGAGGCCGACGACTTCCAGCAGCGATTCGACGCGCTCGCGCCGCCGATCCGCGTCGTCGAGGCCGTGAGCGACCATCGGTTCGGCGACGGACTCGCCGATAGTCATTCGCGGGTCGAAACTCGAACCGGGGTCCTGAAACACTATCTGGACCCGCCGTCTGAAGCGCTTTCGCTGGGTTCGAGATTGGTCTGCGATGTCTTGCCCGGCGACCGTCACCGATCCAGCCGTGGGGGATTCGAGCGACAGCACCGTCCGCGCGACCGTCGACTTGCCGCAGCCGGATTCGCCGACCAGTCCGAGCGTCTCCCCGCGCCGGAGGTCGAAGGAGACGCCGTCTACCGCCCGGACGCGACTCGTCTCGCGGTTCAACCACCCGCTCCGGACGGGGTAGTGTTTTTCGAGGCCGCGGACGGACAGAAGCGCCGACGAGTCGGTGGCGTCACTCATCGTCGCTCACCCCCAGCGACGACGCCTCGCCCGTCGACCCCGCGTCGCGCTCCCCGTCCAGATCGGCTCCGTCCATCGTATCCGACTCGCTCGCGTCCTCTCGGAGCACGGACGGGTCGCGCCCGTCGCCGTAGTACACGCACGACGCCGTGTGGTCTTCCCCGTCAACCGCTTCCAGAGGGGGCTGTCCGTCCGTACTGCACTCCTCGACTGCGTGCGGGCAGCGCGGATGGAACCGGCATCCGGACGGCGGGTCCGTCGGGTCCGGGAACGACCCGTCGATCGGTTTCGAATCCCGGCCGCGCCGCGGGAGACAGTCAAGCAACGCGCGGGTGTACGGGTGTGCCGGACGGTCGAAGATGTCGACGACGTCGCCTCGCTCCATCACCTTCCCGGCGTAGAGTACGACGACCCGGTCCGCGATCTGAGCGACGACGCCGAGGTCGTGTGTGACGAACACGATAGCCATCCCGTGTTCGTCCTGGAGGTCCTGGAGCAGTCGTAGGATGCCGGCCTGCGTCGTCACGTCTACCGCCGTCGTCGGTTCGTCGGCGACCAGCACGTCGGGGTCCGACGCGAGCGCCATCGCGATGACGGCCCGCTGTTTCATGCCGCCGGAGAACTCGTGGGGGTACTCGTCGACCCGCTCCGCCGGGTTCGGGATCCCCACCCGGTCGAGCAGGCGCACCGCGCGTCGCCGCGCGTCCGACCGGGACACATCGCGGTGAATCCGGATCGACTCGACGAGTTGCTGTCCGATGGTGTATACCGGGTCGAGCGCGCCCTGTGGGTTCTGGAACACGTGGGCGATACGGTTGCCTCTGACCGACCGGAGTTCGCGCTCGGACGCGGCCAGCAGGTCCTGCCCGTCGAACCGGATCGTCCCGTCCAGCGTCGCCGGCGGCGACGGAACGAGGCGAGTGAACGACTCGCAAGCGACGGTTTTCCCGGACCCGCTCTCGCCGACCAGACAGACCGTCTCCCCTCGGCGAACGTCCACGTCGAACCCGTCGAGGGCCGTGACGGTGCCGCGGTCGGTGTCGAAGGTGACCGAAAGGTCAGACACCGAGAGCAGCGGGGCCATCTACGTCTCACCCCGCGGGTCGAGAACGTCTCGAAGCGTGTCCCCGACGACGTTGAGCGCAATCACGGTCGAGGAGAGCAGAACGACCGGGAACAGCCAGACCCACCACTTCGCCATCGGCGGCGGTGCCGACAGCATCCCGCCTGCCGTCCTGAACCCGTTGCGGATCGTCTGGCCGAACGATGGGTACCACCGTCCGATGTCGCCGAGGCTGAGAAACGTGATCGCCGCCTCGATCAGGATCAGTTGCGGTACCTTCTGGGTAGCGCCAACCAGCACCGTGTTCGACACGTTCGGGAGAACGTGTCGTCGGAGGACGGTGAGATGGCCGACGCCGGCGCTTCTGGCCGCCTCGATGTACCCCTCCTCTCGTCGCTGTAACGTTTCGCTCCGAACGAGTCGGGCCATGCTTCCCCAGCTTAACAGACTGAACACGACGGCGAGCAACAGCAAACTCCGCCCGTAAATGAAGATCAGGATCACGTAGATGACGAAGGCCGGAACCGACTGCTGGACGTCGACGTACCCCATCAGTAGGGTGTCGACCCACCCGCCGACGTAGCCCGCGACGACGCCGACGGCCGTGGCGAGCGGCACCATGATCACCGTGGCGATCACGGCCATCTGCAGGCTCGTCCGCAGGCCCCAGAGGAGGAGCGTGTGCATGCTGTATCCCCGATGAGCCGTACCGAGCGGGTAGTTAAGCGTCCCTCGACAGAACTCCTCGCCGCCGGACGTGACGACCGGCCCGACGCAGTCGTCCCCGGCCGGTGCAGTGATGAACGCCGGTGGCTGGTGTTCGATGTACAGGTTGAGTTGCGCCCGCTCGACCAGTATCGGGGCCAACAGTGCGAGACTGACCACGACAGCGAGATAGCCGAGACAGACGACGGCGACCCTGTTGGACGCGAACCGGTCCCAGTAGCGGCGAGTCCGCGCCGGGTCCCGGACCAGCGGCGGAACGACGATGAACGCGAGCACGACGAGGCCCGCCCGGTACACCCAGGTCAGTCGGGACGGGAACATGAGAACGGCGTCGCCGTGTTCCCCGTAGTGCAGGCGGAGCGCCAGGAGGGCACCGAGCGAGAGGACCAGTCCGACGAACTGCCACGGGACCGACCACCCTCCGTCGCGGCTCTCCCAGTTGATCGACTCTATCGGGGGCGAATCGTTCTCGGAACTCATGCGACGATATACCCCTGAGACCGAGCAGAAAACGGCCGAGTAGCGCCTGATCGAAACGCGCGTTGTTGGATAGCGAACGACCGGACCGAGTACAGTTGGATGGCGAACGACTGGCCGGAGTACAGTTGGATGGCGGACGACTGGACGGCGTTCGGGTGTTTACTGTGGAGGGGGGTCATCGTGGGTAATTTCGGGTTCTGGCGGCAGTTATGCGGTTACTATGGTTATGTTAGCATTTCCCCACGAATCATTCATTAATTTTTTGTATTCTCTCCCTCACACTCGATCTGTCAGAGCCCTCCACAATGCCGCCCTGGAAACACGTCACCAAACGAGTCCTCTTTGCAGCGTTCGCCATGTATCTCGTCGTGTCGGTTACGTTCGGCCTCGTCGCGTTGACTGAGGACCCGAACGAGGCTCAGGTCGCCCATCAAGCCACCGAGGAGGCGAGTCCGGGTCAGGAAGAAGAAGCGGTCGAGGAGGCCCTCAGCGACTACCGGGAACGGAACAACCTGGACGACCCGATCACGGAGCGATACGTCCGCTGGGTGGTCGGCATCGCGACGTTAGACTGGGGGTATTCGACCACGCAGAACGCGCCCGTCACGGACGTGATACAGCGAACGCTTCCCGCGACAATCGCGTACGTCCTGCCGGCGATGCTGTTCGCACTCGTTGGGGGTGTCGGACTCGGCGTGTTCTCAGCGATGAACGACGGGACGGTCATCGAGCGCTTCTCGACCGGCGGGCTCTCGCTCGCGTACGGCGTCCCGAACTTCTGGTGGGCGCTCGTGATACCGATGGTCGCGCCGCGGTTTGTCGGCGACGCGCTGTCTTCTATCCCCGAGTTCCAAACGATCGTCTTGCCAGCCGGCATCCTGGGAACGAGTCTCATGGCCGCCCAGCTCCGGTACGCGCGGGCGGAGTCGAACGAGTACGTCAACAGGGAGTTCGTCAAGCTTGTCCGCGCGAAAGGCGCCTCGAACGTCCGCGTTGGCCGCCACGTCCTCCGGAACGCGGCGCTCCCGCTGTTCTCGCTGTTTTTCGTCGAACTGCTGGGCGTCCTCGTCGTGAACGTCTTCGTCCTCGAACAGATCCTCCCGATCGGGGGGATCGGTGCCGTCGGTCTCCGGGCGATCAACGACCGCGACATGGCGCTCATCATCGGCGTCGCGATAGTCACCGCCTTCGCGGGTATCGTCGGTAGCCTCGTTCAGGACCTCGCACACCTCTCTCTGGACCCGCGGGTCGAGGCGGACTGATAGGGGCGGTGGTAACTGTGTCCCGGTAGTCGCCGACGCGGCCCGCCGAACTACTGAACTGGCATCCAACAGGCCCTATGAGTCGGAAAACGGACGGCGGACTCGGCCAGCTTACTCCGTTGCGCGCTCGACGAGGGCGGACGCTCGCCGCTCGGCCCGTTCTACGACTGCCGTCTCGTCGACGGTCAGCACGTCGCGGTCCCGCATGAGCACCTCGCCGTCACAGACCGTGTGTCGAACGTCGCTGCCGGACGCGGCGTACGCGAGGTGGCTCACGAGGTCGTGGTGCGGCGTCAGATGCGGTGCCGAGAGGTCCACGACCGCGAGATCGGCGTTCGCGCCGGCCTCGATCCGGCCGCTGTCGATGCCGAGCGCGGCCGCGCCGCCCCGGGTCGCCATCTCGACGACCCGCTCTGCGGGCACCGCGCTCGCGTCGTCAGTGGCGAGTTTCCCGACCATCGCGGCGTCGCGCATTTCGTCGAAGAGGTCGAGGTCGTTGTTCGAGGCCGCGCCGTCCGTGCCGAGGGCGACCGTGACCCCCGCGTCGACCATGCGCTGGACGGGCGCTATCCCGCTGGCGAGTTTCATGTTCGACGCCGGGCAGTGGACAACGGCGGTTCCCCGCTCCGCCAACAGTTCGATCTCCGTCCCGTCGACGTGGACGCCGTGGGCGACGAAGTCCTCCGGCCCGAGCATCCCGCGGTCGTCGGCGTAGGCGAGCGGTCGCTCTCCCCGCTCCTCGACGATAGGGTCGACCTCGTCAGTCGTCTCGTTGGCGTGGTAGTGGAGCGGAATTCCGGACTCGCGGGCGCGGTCGGTGTACTCGGACAGATACTCGTCGGCGACCGTCGTCAGACTGTGGGGCATCACGGCCGTCGAAACGCGGCCGTCCGCCGCACCGTTGTACTCCTCGGCGACGTCCAGACACTCCTCGAAATCCGCGATGGCGACCTCCTCGTCCTTTCCCACCGTGACCACGCCGTGGCCGACCAGAGCGCGCATTCCCGACTCGTCGACGGCGTCGACTATCTCCGGGACTTCGAAGTACATGTCGCCGAAGGCGGTCGTCCCGGACCTGATCATCTCTACGATGCCGAGATCCGCCCCGGCGCGGATGTCCTCGGCCTGAAGGGCACCCTCGACCGGCCAGATGTCTTCCTGCAGCCAGGCGTCGAGCGGTTTATCGTCGGCGTACCCGCGGAGGAGCGTCATCGAGACGTGCGTGTGAGCGTTCACCAGGCCCGGGATCACGAGGCCGCCGCTCGCGTCGAGTCGGTCGTCGGGGTCCTCGCCGACATCCTCGCCCACCGCCAGTATTTCACCGGCATCCCGGTCGACGAGTACGTCCGCGCGCCTCACTGTCATATCTGGACGGAGCACTGACCCGTCCGAGACCAGCATGGTGGTCATACCGTGGGGTTTCCGGTCCTGTGGCGTCAATCTACCGGGTCCGCGTCGGCCGTTTCGCTCACCGAACGTCGGACGCGTGCGACCGGGGTTTATTTTCCCGGGCTCCGTCGTCGTTCGTATGCAGTTCCAGTGGCTCAGTTTGGCGCTTCGAGAACACCGTCGGTATCTACTGGTCTCGGTCGGCCTGTTCCTCCTCGGGACCGTCGTGGGCGTCGGGCTGGTCGCTCGCGGCGTCGACCTCTTGGCCGAACTCGAACTGGACTCTCTCCAACAGGTGTTTCCCGCGGAGCCGACCGTCTCGTTCATCCTCGTGAACAACACGCGGGCGTTTCTCGTCTTTCTCGTCGGCGCACTTTCGCTTGGCCTGATCACGGTTCTCGGTCTGGTGGTCAACGGTGTCCTCCTCGGCTACGTCGGCGCGCTTGCGGCGGGCAACGAGGGTATCGGCTTCGTCGTCCTCGCCATTGCCCCCCACGGGATCCTCGAACTCCCCGCGCTGTTTGCCGCCAGCGCGGTCGCGTTCCGCGTCGTCGCGCGGGCCGGTGCAAGGATCGCTGGCCGACGCTCCACCGTCATGTCCGGCGACGAGTGGCGGCGGACCGCCGGGTTCGTTGCGGCGGCCTGGGTGGTCCTCGCCGTCGCCGCGTTCGTCGAGATATACGTCACTTTCGGGCTGGTCGAGGCGCTGTACGGGTAGCGAACGAAAAGCAGTTCCACGCGGACCTCGTTGACCCGACCATGCGCATCGCCGTGCCGAACAAGGGTCGTCTCCACGAACCCACTATCGAGTTGCTCGAACGCGCCGGTCTCCACGTCGTCGACGGCGCGGACCGAAAACTGTACGCCGATACGGTCGACCCGGACGTGACGCTACTGTTCGCCCGGGCCGCGGACATCCCGGAGTACGTCAGCGATGGCGCGGCCGACGTGGGCATCACGGGCCTCGACCAGGTTCGCGAGGCAGAGCCCGGAAACGTGGTCGAACTCCTCGACCTGGAGTTCGGCCGCTGTCGCCTCGTCCTCGCCGCGCCGCGCGACGGGACGATCGAGTCCGTCGACGACCTGGAGGGCGGCACCGTCGCGACTGAGTTCCCCAACGTCGCCCGGACGTACTTCGAGACGACGGGCGTTTCCCCGGACATCGTCGAGGTTACCGGTGCGACGGAACTCACTCCGCACGTCGATATGGCCGACGCCATTATCGACATCACATCGACGGGGACGACGCTCAAGGTGAACAACCTCGCCATCATCGACGAAGTGCTTTCCAGTTCCGTCCACCTGATCGCGCGCGACGACGTGCTTGACGACCCGAAAGTCGAGCAGACGGAGACCGCGTTCCAGTCCGTTCTCTCCGCGGACGGCAAGCGCTACCTGATGATGAACGCCCCGCAGGACCGCCTCGACGAGGTGCGCGACGTGATCCCGGGCCTCGGCGGCCCGACCGTGATGGACATCGCGGACGAGAACGGCGGCGAGAAGGTCGCTGTCCACGCCGTCGTCGACGAAAGCGACGTGTTCGAGACGATCACGGAAGTGAAAGAACAGGGCGCGAGCGGTATTCTCGTGACGGAGATCGAGCGGCTGGTCGAATAGCTCCGCCGACCCGAACGGTATCGGTCCGCCCGCACAGCGTCACGTCGGTGCCGTCCCGAGCAAGCCGACCAGGTTCACGAGCGTGATTCCGGCGATCACGGTCACCGTGTAGTGGATGACGGCGACCAGTCCTGCGAGCCGGTAGTTCAGCCGATACGCGCTCCGAATGGCGAGGTAATCACCGAACATCGTAACGCCGATCGTGATCGCCGGCCCGTAGTGCTGGAGCAGCACGGAAGCGGCGGCGGGGACCGGTCCGACGAGCAGGGCCCGCCGCGCCGATACCTCCCCGAGAACGTACCGCGCGGCGATATGCGCGGTCACTGAATAGCCGAGTGCGAATATCAGAAAGGTCCCGACGTATGCCACCAGCGTTCCGCCGGCCGGATCCAACTGTGCGACGAATGCCATGTCGACCGATCGGAGTCCGACAGGTAGTGCGTACCGATCTTACTCCAGCAGACCGAGGTCCTCGAGTCGAGAGACGATCTTGTCGACCGCGTGTTCGGCGTCTTCTGGCTTTTTCCCGCCGGTGATGACGAGCTTCCCGCTGCCGAACAGGAGCGCGACGACCTCGGGCTCGTCGAGGCGGTAGACGAGACCCGGGAACTGCTCGGGTTCGTACTCGATGTTTTCGAGACCGAGACCGATCGCGATAGCGTTGAGGTTGAGATTACGACCGAGGTCCGCGCTCGTGACGATGTTCTGGACGACGATCTCGGGGTCTTCGTTGACGTTGATCTCCAGTTCG
This sequence comes from Halostella pelagica, assembly GCF_004762015.1. Taxonomy (NCBI): domain Archaea; kingdom Methanobacteriati; phylum Methanobacteriota; class Halobacteria; order Halobacteriales; family Natronoarchaeaceae; genus Halostella; species Halostella pelagica. Next base: position 49,950 of record NZ_SJES01000009.1, on the reverse strand, counting down.
CGGAGCTTGTCGAAGACGATACGGAGACTCTCGTGGACGTCGTCAGTCGACTTCGCGCCAGTACAGACGATCTTGCCGGACCGGAAGATGAGAGCGGCGGATTTGGGGTCCTGCGTTCGGTAGACGAGACCGGGGAACTGCTCGGGGTCGTAGTCGGCCCCTTCTAGGTCCATCGCGACGCTCTGCAGATCCAGTTCCTGCCCGATACCCGTCGAGGCTACCACGTTTTCGATATTAATGGTTTCCTTGGGATCAGTCATGAGTCGACTTAAAAGACGTATTTAAGGTTTATAAAGGTTGGTGCCGTCCGCAGACAGGTCGTCCACGAGACACACCGAATGGGCCGTTTATACCGAGCCAATCGACCAAATACGCTACACTGTCGGCCGTACGTCAGTGACGAGATCCGACACCCTGGTGTGTCGACAGTCGTCATGGGTCTCCGTCCGACAGTGTGAAACAGTACGCTCGCCAGTATCAGCCGACAGTATCATTGTCGGGCCACCCGGACCCTCTGTCGTGTACGTCCTCGAACTCGGCGGTGAAGACGACGCGTTCGCGGCCCGCGAGGCTGCGAGCGCCGCCGCTGACGTCTCGATCGTCGGACCTGGTCTCGCCACCGCGACGGCGATCAACCGCGACCGCGTCCGGACGCTCGCCTACACGCACCGAGCGAGTGAGATGATCGGCCGCGCGGACGCGACGGTCGACGGCGCTCGCGCACTGCTCTCGGCGTCGACGCTCGACCGCCAGGGGACCGTCGCCGTCCGCGCACGAGACGTTCGCGGGAGCGCCGATATCGATACGCAGGCCGTCGAACGCGAGCTCGGCGACGTGCTCGTCGACCGGGGGTTCACGATAGACCTCGACGACCCCGACCACGAAATCCGTGCGGTGTTCGCCCGCGGCGAACCGTCGGGTGACGTCGACGCCGACCCCGCAGATACATCGATTCTGGGCTGGCTCGCCGCCGAGAGCCGGCGGGATTACGGCGAACGCAAACCGACCGACCGCGCCTTCTTTCAGCCCGGGAGCATGGACCCGCTGCTCGCCAGAGCACTCGTAAACATCGCTGGCGCGGCACCCGGCCGGACGATCCTCGACCCGATGTGCGGAACTGGCGGCGTCCTCGTCGAAGCGGGCCTCGTCGGCGCGCGCGTTCTCGGTAGCGACGCGCAGGCGCGGATGGTTCGAGGGTCCCGCGATAACCTGGCTCAGTTTCTCGGCACTGACGGCGATTACGGAGTCGTCCGCGGCGACGCCACTCGGTTACCGTTTGCCGGTGACGCCACTGACAGCGACGAAGATGCCTCATCGAACTCACGGAGTTGGCCCGTAGACGGCGTGGTCTTCGACGCGCCCTACGGCCGCCAGTCGAAGATCGCCGCTCACGACCTGGACGACCTGGTCGCCGGCGCGCTGGCGGAGGCGCGCCGGCTCGCGCCCCGGACGGTGATGGTCGCTGATCGTTCGTGGGCCGGTACCGCCCGCGAGGTGGGCTGGGAGATCGAATCGTCGTTCGAGCGCCGCGTCCACCGGTCGCTGACGCGGCACGTGCTGGTGTTAGAGTAGGCGGTCGCACAACCACTTTCGGCCGGCGACGACGGCACCGACGAGGAGTCCGGTGAGCCAGGCCCCGAGGACGACGGTCCTGTCGGCCGTCAGTTGGTTCGACCCGGTGGCACCGAGCAGAAGGAGCGTGACGAACCAACTCGTCAGCGAAAATGACCAGATCTGGCCGTACGAGACGGGGATGCGGTCCGTCGAGGCGAGGACGCCGACGACGAACCCGGGTGCAAACACCAACACACCTGCTATCCAGGGAGGCTATCCGGCATCGAGAAGATGGGACCCGACGACTCCCATCGGCAGGGAGAGCAGGAGCGTCGCCCCGACGACGACCCCGGCCCGCTCCAGTCGCGCGGGAAGCGAGGCGTCCTCTGAGCTCTCCCTGACGGCGTTTTCAGTCATGCTCCCTCTCGGGGAGAACGATCGGCGGGGTCTGACGTTCTCTCGACATGGTTCGGCTTGGCGGATGCTTCTGATAAGTGTATCCCCCATGAAACTAACAGGCGACACCGCATGTCACGGGACGAGTCGTCGCACAACCGCCTCGTCCGCCCCGTGTCGTCTGGTCAGGTCACGAGGGGTCTGGCCGCGGTTCGGTACAAAAAGGTGTAGACGCGGATCGATCGTCGACCCGCTTACCGGCCTATCTCCGCGAGCAAGTGCGAGACGTGCAGTCTGTCGTTCGTCCCCTCCGCGAGGTCCATATCTATCTCGCCAGCGATGCGGTGGAGTTCGGCGAGATGTTCGCCGCCGTAGCGCGAGCGCGCGATCCGGAGGATGTCGTCTAGGACCTCCTCGCCGCTGAACCCCTCGTCGACGAGCAAGTCGTCGAGCGTACTCCGAGCGTCGGTGAACTCCCCGGCCTCGGCGTCGTCTAACATCTCTTTCACCTGGGTGTCCGCGCCGACGTCGCCGAGCGTTTCGTAGGCGGCGTTCATCGTGACCTCGCCTTCGGCTTCGCTGGTGGTCTGGGCGGCGAGGATCGCCCGCCGGAGGTCGCCGCCGGCGTAGCCGGCGACGTACTCCAGTCCGTCGTCGTCGTAGTCGACGCCCTCCGTCTCGACGATGTTTTCGAGGACGGCGACGACCTCGTCGTCGGTCGGTGCGCGCATCGGGACCGGGAAACAGCGCGAGCGGATCGGCGGGATGAGCTTGGTGGGCTGACGGGTCGTGATGACGAACTGGGTCATCTGGTGGTGGCGCTCCATCACGCGGCGAAGCGCCTGCTGGAAGTCAACGCGGATCCCCTCGGCGTTGTCGAGTACGACCGTCTTGTATGTCCCCGAGACGGGTGCGTAGCTCGCTGATTCCTTGAGGACGTGGTTTATCATGTCCCGTTTGGCCATGCTGCTGCGCCCGTTGAGGAAGGAGGCAAACCGCGGGTCGTTTTTGATCTCCTTTTTCGTCCGGTCGAAGAAGTCCGCGACGTTTATCTCGACGAGGTCGTTGTCCGGGTCGTCGTGAGCTGCGCGGGCCAGCGCTCGCACGGCGGCGGTCTTGCCGCTCCCTTTCGGGCCGTGGACGACGAGGTTCAGCGGTTCGTCGACGGCCTTCTGGAGGTACTCCCGAACGTCGTCCTGCGGCAGGTCCGCGAGATCTGGGGCGTAGGTGTCGGTCCACAGCGGCGCGTCCATCACCCACTGGTAGTTCCGTCAGGGGTAAGAATCGGTCGGTTCCGGCGGCCGCGTTGCAGGTGGAGGAACGACTCCGGTCACCGTTTCGAAGCGGGTTTAGGCGAGGGCGGCCGACGATACGTCAATGTCGATTCGCGTCACCTTCCTCGGGACCAGTGGGGCCGTGCCGACGACCGAGCGAAACCCCAGTAGCCTGATGGTCAACCGCGAGGGTGACGGCCTGCTGTTCGACGTGGGAGAGGGGACTCAGCGCCAGATGATGCGGTTCGGAACCGGGTTTTCGATCTCGCACATCTTCATCACGCATCTCCACGGCGACCACGTTCTCGGCCTTCCGGGACTGATCCAGACGATGGACTTCAACGACCGGGAGGAACCGCTTGCGATCCACGCGCCGCGAGGGACGCGATCCGAGGTCGAGGACCTGCTGTACGCCGCCAACACGCGGCCCTCGTTCAGGGTTCGCGTCAACGAGGTCGACGACGGCGACGTGGCGCTGACACAGTCCGACTACGAGGTGCGCGTCATCGAGGCCGACCACCGCACCAAGGCTATCGGCTACGCCATCGTCGAAGACGACCGCAAGGGCCGGTTCGACCGCGAGAAGGCGGAGGAGTTGGGTGTCCCAGTTGGCCCCAAGTTCGGCCGTCTTCACGAGGGAGAACCCGTCGAACTGGAGGACGGAACTGTCGTCCGCCCCGAACAGGTCGTCGGGGATACGCGGCCCGGCCGACGCGTCGTCTACACCGGCGATACCCGGCCGATCGCGGCGACAGTCGAGGTGGCCGAGGACGCTGACCTGCTCGTACACGACGCAACGTTCGCTGACGACTTCGCCGAACGCGCCGGTCAGACCGGCCACTCGACGGCGCGCCAGGCCGCGGAGATCGCAGCGCGGGCGAACGCGAAACGCCTCGCCATGACGCACATCTCCTCGCGCTACGCGGGCGACGTTTCCGACCACGAACGACAGGCGCGGGAGACGTTCGACGGCGAGGCGTTCGTTCCCGACGACGGACAGACCGTCGAAGTGCCGTACCCGGACGCTGAGTGACGGTCGCTGAGGGGACGCTCTACTGAGGTCTTCCGACTTCCGCCCGGTCTTTTATATCTGTGACTCCCTTACGCCGTCCTGTGAGTACCCGCACGAGTGCCCTCGACACGGTAGTCTTCGGCGTCGACGTGCAAAGCGGCGACGTCCGCGGCGACGCTCCCTCTTACGCGCTCGTCGTCTTCGACGGCGAGGACATCGACCGCGATGTCGTCACGTACCGGAAGCTCAGACGCCTAATCGAGGACGAGCGCCCGGACATCATCGCGACCGACAACATGTACGAACTCGCGGAGGACAAGGACGCGCTCGTGCATTTCCTCGGCGAACTCCCGGACGAGACGCGCCTCGTTCAGGTCACGGGCGCGGAACAGCCGGAACCACTCTCTCGGGTCGCCGGCAGGCACGGCGTTCCCTACGGAAAGGATCCGATGCAGGAGGCGGAAGCCTCGGCCCGCCTCGCTGCCCGCAACGTCGGGCAGGAGGTGTCCGCATTCACGGACACGACCGAGGTGAAGGTCTCTCGCGGCCGCTCGACCGGCAAGGGCGGGTGGAGCGAGGACCGCTTCACCCGTCGGATCCACGGGGCGGTCCGTACTCGGGCCCGCGAGGTTGAGTCAGCCCTCGACGACGCTGGCCTGGAGTACGAGAAAGATGCAACCGAGAAGTACGGCGGCTACTCCAACGCTGTCTTCCGCGTGACGGCCCGTCCGCAAGACATCCCAGTCTCCCGCCGGCGAAACGGCGACACCCGGACCGAGATCGAGCGCGTCCGGCGCGACGGCATCGAATTCCGGCCACTCGCCAAGCGACGGGACCACGTTCTCGTCGGCATCGACCCCGGGACGACGACCGCCGTCGCCATCGTCGACCTGGACGGTGGCGTCCTCGACGTCCTCTCGACGCGGACCGCAGACACCGCCGCCGTCATCGAGTGGATAGTCGAGCGCGGCCGACCGCTGCTCGTCGCCGCGGACGTGACGCCGATGCCCGAGACCGTCGAGAAGATCCGTCGCAGTTTCGACGCCGCGGCGTGGTCGCCGATGTCGGACCTCCCCGTCGACGAGAAACAGCACCGGACCCGCGATATCGGCTACGACAACGACCACGAACGGGACGCGATGGCCGCCGCGCTGTTCGCGTTCGACGACCACGAGGACCAGTTCGAGCGCATCGCCCGGAAAGTGCCGCCGCGGATGAACCGCGGCGAGATCACCGCCCGCGTCATCGCAGGCGACGAGTCAGTCGAGTCGGTTATCGACGACCTCACCGAAACCCCCGAGGAGGAGGAAGAGACCACCGAGCACACCCCCCGCGAACTCACTGCCGAGGAAAAGCGCATCCGAGACCTCGAACGGCAGGTCGAGCGCCTGCAAGCGCACGTCGAGGACCTGAACGACACCGTCGCGGAGAAAGACGACCGCATCGACGAACTGGAGAGCAACCTCGACGCGGCCCGCAGCGAGGAGCGCCGCGAGGTCCGTAAGGACCGCGAGGTGACCCGCCTCGAACGCGAGACCGAGCGCCTCGAACGCGAATTAGAGGAAGAACGCGGGCGCAACGAGGAACTCCAGGGGAAACTCGACCGCCTCAAGGAACTGTGGAAACTCGACCACTCGAACTTCAGCGACGTGGCGGCCGAGAAGAAGGGCCTCGTTCCGGTCAAACCGGTAGAGAAGTTCACCAGAGGCGCGCTAGAGGCGGCAAACGAGTCGTACGGCCTCGCGGAGGACGACGTGATCTACCTCCGGGACGCAAGCGGCGCGGGCCGCAGCACCGCCGAGAAACTCGTCGACGTGAACCCACGCGTCGTCCTCAAAAACGGCGGCGCGATCTCCGATATCGCCGACGAGATCCTCTTCAAGAACGGGATCCCGGTCGGCCCCGCGGACGACGTGGCCATGCAGGAGGTCGACGAACTCGCGGTCGCCCGCGAGAGCGAGGTCGAGGCCGTCATCGACGACTGGGAGGACCGCGCGGAGGAACGGCGCAAGGAGCGCAAGGCCGAGGAACTCGACCGGCTAATCAGCGAACACCGGGCGGACCGCGGCGAGTCCGACTAACGCGACCTTTTTTCTCGTCGGGTCGCCGAAGGCGACCACTCCTCCAAAAAATGTCGATCAAAAAAGGCCGCTTGCTCACTCGCTACGCACGTTCGCTCGCGGACCTTTCTCTTGTCGCGCCTGCCTGCCCTCCCCAGAGTCGCGCGGTTCGTCGCGTCCGCTTCTCACCGCGCTCGCCGGCCGTAACTCGGAATGATCGGCTCCGACGCCCGTTCGCCGAACACCGTAGCGTTGAAACCCTCGCTCGTCCACCCTCTCGGTATGGATACGTACGACCTGATCACCCGGAACGCGGCCGAGGTGGTCACCGAGGACGAGGTGGAGGAGATGGCCGAGAGCCCCGAGGTGAAGCGGGCATACGTCGGCTACGAACCCTCCGGCGTCCTCCACATCGGTCACATGTTAACCGCGAACAAACTCATCGACCTGCAGGAGGCCGGTTTCGACGTGACCGTCCTGCTCGCGGACGTCCACGCCTACCTCAACGACAAGGGGACGTTCGAGGAGATCCGCGATACGGCCGAGCGGATGCAACAGCAGTTCATCGCGTACGGCCTCGACGAGGACAAGACCGACTTCGTCTACGGTTCCACGTACCAGATGGACGAGGAGTACGAACTCGATCTGCACGCCATGCAGGTGGAGACGACGCTGAACCGCGCCCAGCGCGCGATGGCCGAGATCCAGAGCGGCGAGACGGCAAAGGTGAGCCACGTCGTCTACCCGCTGATGCAGGCGTTGGACATCGAATATCTCGATGTCGACCTCGCAGTGGGTGGGATAGACCAGCGGAAGGTCCACATGCTCGCCCGCGAGAACCTGCCGGAACTGGGCTACGACTCGCCGACCAGCCTGCACACGCCTATCCTCGCCGACCTGACGACGGGCGAGGGGAAGATGTCCAGCAGCGAGGGCGTCACCATCTCCATGGAGGACTCAGCCGACGACTTAGCGGAGAAGGTCAACTCGGCGTACTGCCCGCCGACGCGCGACCCGGAACCGGACGACGACGGCAACGAGCGGGAGAACCCGGTCCTTCAGATATTCGAGTACCACGTGTTCCCGCGGTTCGAGGAAGTCGTCGTCGAGCGCCCTGACCAGTACGGCGGCAACCTCGAGTACGGTGACTACGCAGCGCTCGCGGACGACCTGGAGAGCGGCGAACTCCACCCTGCGGACGCGAAGTCGGCGCTTGCCGACTACCTCGACCGCCTGATCGAACCGGGCCGCAAGCAACTGCAGTCCTGACCGACGGGCGCTCTGTTACTTCACGGTTAACTCCCCGTCGCACTCGGGACAGACCAGCGGTTCGCCGTCGGTTCCCGGAATCTGCATGTTGTCGTGTCCGCAGTCGGGGCAGGCGACGTTGCCGACGCCCGGGATTCGGGCGATGCGAACGTCCTCGGTTTCCCGCGGCGCGCCGAGCGCGAACGCCACCAGATCCTCGTCGCCCTCGTTCCCGCCGGTCTGGAACTCGCCGGTGGCGAACCGGACCGCCTCGTCCTCGCTGACGGTGACCTCGCCCTCCCTCGTTCGGAACGTCGCCTCTCCTTCGACGACGAGGAATATCTCCTCCTGGTCCATGTGCGCGTGGAGCGCGCCGCTGAACCGCTCGCCGGGTTCGAGGACGTAGCGCGCGACGGCCACGTCCCCGGCGTTCAGCGGCTCGGTGAGGCCGCGACGGTCGTGCGTCCGGTTCTCCGGATCGAACGTGCTCGGTTCCACGTCGTCGATCGAGACTTTCTCCATGGTCGCGGCTTCGACGGGCGGGATCAAAAACGTTCGCGGTGACGGGGACGTAAAAATAAGGGGGTGCGAAGCGGTTCTCCCGCAGTGTTACATCATCCCGCCCATGCCGAACGACGAGAGCAGGTTGCTGACGAGTGCTTTCACCGTGAGGACGAAGCCGAGCAGCATGAGCGCCAGTCCGGCAGCGATGATCTGACTCTCCCACGCGACGAGCGCTAACCCCGCAAGCACGACGACGATACCGACTATGCCGACAGCGCCGAGTTTCTTTATCATGGGTTCGAAGACGTGAGTCTACACTTAAAGGCCGGCGATGTATTGCGGCCGTCTCCCGCGCATTTAAAGGTCTGCCGTACCTTATCTCGCGTATGAGCGACAACCAGGGGCGCAAAGACCTTCGCATGCCTGACGAGGACGAGGTGTTCGCCACAGTGACGAACATGCTCGGCGCGAACCGAGTCAAAGTCCGCTGTGCGGACGGGACGGAACGGACGGCCCGTATCCCGGGCAAAATGCAAAAGCGGATCTGGATCCGCGAAGACGACGTCGTGCTGGTCGAACCGTGGGACTGGCAGGACGAGAAGGCGGACATCACCTGGCGCTACGAGAAACAGGAAGCTGACCAGCTCCGCGAAGAAGGACACATTCAGTAGCTCTTCTCATGGCGACGCCGTATCCCGACGACCGACTAGCGGGTGATCCGCCGGTGCGACGATGAACGACGAGTACGCACTGGTCGACCAGGAGAACGCAGACGGCCCCGGAGACGAGTGGGAAGAACTCGACGTTTCCGACACCGAGGCGGACGAGATCGCCCGTCAGCGCGACCGGGAGTTCGACGAGTTTCGCAAGAAGATCAAAAACAGCGAGCGATTCAAGGTCGAAGCGTCGGTGTTCGACGACGCCACGTTCGCCGCCCTGTACAAACTTGTTCAAGACGGCTACGTCGACGCACTGGGCGGCCCCGTCTCGACCGGCAAGGAGGCGAACGTCTACTCCGCGCTCGGTAGCGGCGGCGAAGTTGCGATCAAGGTGTACCGAATCAACGCCAGCGACTTCAAAGACATGCGGGAGTATCTCGTTGGCGACCCCCGCATCGAGGAACTCGGCGGCGACAAGAAACGGACCGTCCTCGCGTGGACGAAAAAGGAGTTCGCGAACCTCAAACGCGCCCAGAAGGCGGGCGTCCGCGTCCCGAACCCCATCGCCGTCCAGCGCAACGCCCTCGTCATGGAGTTCCTGGGCCACGACGGCGAACGCGCGAAGCGTCTCGCGGAGGTCGACGTCGAGAACCCCCAGACGGCATACGAGGTCGTCCGGGAGTACATCCGCCGCCTCTACGACGCCGGACTCGTCCACGGCGACCTCTCGGAGTACAACGTCGTCGTTTACGACGACCATCTCGTCGTCATCGACGTCGGGCAGGCGGTGACGATCCACCACCCCAACGCCGTCGATTTCCTCGAACGCGACTGCGAGAACGTCGCGAACTTCTTCTCGCGGCAAGGACTCCCGGTGTCCGGCGAGGACCTGCTCGCGTACGTGCAGGAACACTCCGAGCCTCGCGAAAACTGATCGAGTCTCCCGAAAACCGATACCGTCGAACGGACCGTCGTGACGAGATTCGACTCGGTGTCGACAGTCTTGGCCTCCGTCCGACGGTATAGTAAACGCCGATCCTATGTAGACCGTCGCCGACCCCATGTAGACCGTCGCCGAGCCCTCTCACCGATCAGTCGGAAAACCATTCGACTGCCGACTCCCGACTTTCGACCAGCGCCGACAGGTGGTCGTCGTTCGGGAGCCGAGTCAGTTTGGCGTCCGGAAGCCGTTCGGCGAGATGTGCCGCCGCCGCTGGCGGGGCGTTCGTATCTGCCTCGCCGTGCCAGAGACGGACCGGAGTGGCGACAGCGTCGATGTCGAACCCCCAGTCGCGGACGAACAGTCGACTCTCGCTAGCAGCGGCCGCGCTCCCCTGGCGATACGCCTCGCGGAGGTTGGCTTCGACGAGTGGACCGAACGGTCGCTCGGTTCGTTCCTCGAAGTCGGCGAGCGGCCGGTCGCTGAACTGCCCGACCAGCGACTCGGCGTCGGACCGCTCGACGGCGAACGCCTGTAGCCGGAACAGCACGCCAGTCAGTAGCGCCGACCGGCGAGCGACCGCGTCCAGCGTCTTGCTCGTCAGTCCCGCACCGTCGTTCGGCGCGGACGGCGGACCGACGGTGCTTACCAGCGCGACGCGGTCGACGCGCTCGGGGTGACGAGCGGCGACCGCGAGTGCGTGTGGACCGCCGCCGGAAAAGCCGAGGACGCCGAACTCGTCGACGCCGAGGCCGTCAGCGAGCGCAACGGCGTCGTCCGCCCAACCGCCGAGACTCCGGTTCGCTACCGGGTCGGACTGTCCGGTTCCGGGCCTGTCGGGGGCGATCAGCCGTACCCCGTTCGACTCCGCTATGTCCTCGAACGCGGCACCGAGGAGCCGGGACCCGGGCGTCCCGTGGTGGTATATCACCGGCACCCCGTCCGGGGAACCGTATTCGTCGTACGCGACCGTCCGCCCGTCCGGCAGATCGACTGTCCCGTCGGGGTCGTTCGCGTCCACGCTCGTCGTCATGCAGAGATGTCTCTGCCTTGACTACAATTGGATTTCGTTCGGGCGGCGTCCAAAACAGTGATGTACGGAACAGTACGTACTCCCGCTCGATGAGGTCCGCTCCCGTTCGCTGCTGGCGCTGGCACACCCCGGGAGCGGACAGTGTCGGCAGTTCGGTCGGCGCGGCGTAACCCGTCGCCCGGGCGGTCGACGCTCACTCGCTTTCTCTCGCGCACCGCTTTCGACCAGCCGCGACTCCGACCACGACTCTATGCCAGACGACACAGACTACGACAAGCTACTCGACGAGTTCGGCGCGGACGCACTGACAGACGACCAGATCGAACGGTTTCCGGACCCGCCTCACCCGCTCGTCCGCCGCGGCGTCTACTACGCCAAACGGGACCTCGATCCGTTCCTCGCGGCGGCCGAACGGGGTGACACCCACTCGATAGTGACGGGTGTCGGCCCTTCCGGACCGCTCCACCTCGGACACGTGGTCCCGCTGTACTTCGCGAAACACGTTCAGGACCGGACGGGCGCGCACGTGTACGTCCCCATCTCGGACGACGAGAAGTACTTCACGCGGGACCTCACGTTCGACGCGGTCCGCAAGCATCTCCGGGAGAACCTGCGCGACCTGCTCGCCGTCGGGTTCGACCCTGACCGGACGCGGATCGTGATCGACACGGCCGACGCCGACGCGCTGTACCCGCACGCGGCCTCGTTCGCGGGCGACATCACCCAGGCCACCGTCGACGCGACGTACGGCACCCCGGAGAACGTGGGGCAGTCGTTCTACCCGGCGATGCAGACTGCGCACCTGCTGTTACCCCAACTTGTCCACGGCGAACACCCCACGCTCGTTCCCATCGCCGTCGACCAGGATCCCCACGTCCGGGTGTGTCGCGACGTCGCCGCGAAAGCGAAGTACAAGGTCCGCAAACCCGGCGCTCTACTCTCGAAGTACCTGCCCGGACTGGGCGGACCGGGGAAGATGAGCAGTTCCGACGACGCGCCGTCGATACGGCTCACCGACGACCGCGAGACGGTCGAGCGGAAGATCAAGAAACACGCTTACTCGGGCGGACGGGAGAGCCTCGACGAACACCGAGAACGCGGGGGCGATCCGGACGTGGACGTTGCCTACCAGTACCTCTACTCCTTTTTCGAGGACGACGACGCCGAGGTGGTGCGCCTCGCCCGCGAGTACCGTTCCGGGGAGTTGCTCTCCGGGGAGATGAAGGCGCGCGCCATCGACCGCATCGCGGATTTCCTCGACGCGCATCAGCGCCGCCGCGAGGCGCTGGGTGACCTCCCCGAGGAACTCGAACTGTACCGGCTGACAGAGGACGAGCGCGAGCGGTTGCGCGCGGACCCGCTGGGGTAGGCGTCGACCGCACGAGGTATCGCGGTTCCCCGGCCGGGGAAACGATAATACGGCCCGCGTTCAACCGTCAGTAATGACAGTACAGTTACCAGACGGTCTCTGGCAGCTCGATTGTCAGACCCGGGATAAACCGAACGCGTACGTCGTCGATGACGGGGAAATCACGCTCGTCGATGCCGGATGGCCCGGCGACGAAGTGACCGTGAGAGACGGCCTCAGTGACGCCGGCTTTGAACCGTCGGACATCGACCGAGTCCTGTTGACTCATTACGATGCTGACCACGTGGGCACGCTCTCGAAACTGACGCCCGCTCTGGACGCACCAGTGTACGTCAACCGATTGGAGGTACCTTACGTCGCCGGTGTCCGGCTTCCACCTTGGACTGCCCGCTGCGGACTCGAAGCCCTCCATCGACTGTACTACCGACGCCTCACGCTCCCCGATCTCCCTATCCGTGCCGTCGAGGACGGCGATACGATCGGCGGCTTTCGGGCGTATCACGCGCCGGGACACACACCTGGTCACGTAGTCTACGTTCACGAAGAACTCTCCGCCTCGTTTTTGGGTGATCTCGCATACGGACTCGGAGACAGTCTCCGCCCCTCCGGCCGGATCACGAGCTACGACCATAAACAGGTCGAGGAAAGTATTCAGTCTCTCTCCGACCGGACCGGGAGCTTCGAATACGCCTGTCCCGGACACGGTCCCCCGCTTCGGGATGGTCACCACCGGCTGTCGAGTCTGGTCGAGTAACTCCGCGGGCGAATGTACACCGGTCCCGTTTCGGACTGCCCCCTTGCCGAACCCTTAAAACGGCACATCGCCTACACCCTCTCATGCAGCACGTGAAGATACCGCAGGACCGCATCGGCGTGCTCATCGGCGAGGGCGGTGAGACGATGCGAGAGATCGAGAACCGCGCCGAAGTACGCCTCGACATCGATTCGGAGAACGGCTCAGTGAGTATCGACAAGACGGGCGACCCGATCAGCGGACTGAAAGGGCCGGACATCGTCAGAGCCATCGGTCGCGGCTTCAAGCCGGAGGAAGCGCTGACGCTGCTGGACGACGAGATGATGATGTTCGACCTGATAGACATCAACTCCGCAGCCCGAAACAAGACCGACCTGAAGCGAAAGAAGGGGCGGCTCATCGGCGAGAACGGCCGGACCCGAGAACTGATGGAGGAACTCACCGGCGCGTCCGTCGTCATCTACGGGTCGACGCTGGGCGCTATCGGCACTCCCCAACAGGTCGAAATCGTCCGCGAGGCCGCGGAGATGATCTTAGAGGGCGCTCCCCACGGTTCCGTTTACTCCTTCCTCGAGCGCAAGCACAACGAACTCAAGCGCCAGGGTATGGAGTACCACCAGTTCACCGGATAGGCCGATCTCGGACATATAAACCCCGTCCTTGACACGGCGTAGCATGACGCACCGTGGCGGTCCCTTTGGTGGTTCTGTGTCCTCTTTCCGGTACTTTTATATAGAATCACATTCAACCTAAAGCTTGTATATGGCGCAGCAGATGGGCAATCAGCCGCTTATTGTACTTTCCGAGGACAGCCAGCGAACCTCCGGAAAGGACGCACAGTCGATGAACATCACCGCCGGGCAGGCGGTTTCCGAGTCCGTTCGGACCACACTCGGTCCGAAAGGCATGGACAAGATGCTCGTGGACTCCACGGGCGATGTCGTCGTCACGAACGACGGCGTCACCATCCTGAAAGAGATGGATATCGAGCACCCGGCGGCCAACATGATCGTCGAAGTCGCCGAGACCCAGGAGAACGAGGTCGGCGACGGCACCACGAGCGCCGTCGTCGTCTCCGGTGAACTCCTGAGTCAGGCGGAGGAACTCCTCGACCAGGACATCCACGCGACGACCCTGGCTCAGGGGTACCGCCAGGCCGCCGAGGAAGCGAAGAACATCCTCGAAGACATCGCCATCGATGTCGACGAGGACGACACCGACATCCTCACCCAGATCGCCTCCACGGCGATGACGGGCAAGGGTGCCGAGAACGCCCGCGAACTGCTCGCCGAACTCGTCGTCGACGCCGTCCGCTCGGTCGCCGACGACGACGACATCGACACGGACAACATCAAGGTCGAGAAGGTCGTCGGCGGTTCCATCGAGAACTCGGAACTCGTCGAGGGCGTCATCGTCGACAAGGAACGCGTCCACGAGAACATGCCCTACTTCGTCGAGGACGCGGACGTTGCGGTGCTCGACGACGCTCTCGAAGTCAAGGAAGCGGAGATCGACACCGAGGTCAACGTCACCGACCCCGACCAGCTTCAGCAGTTCCTCGACCAGGAAGAGGAGCAGCTCCAGGAGATGGTCGACCAGCTCGTCGACGTCGGAGCCGACGTCGTCTTCGCAGAGGACGGCATCGACGACATGGCCCAGCACTACCTGGCCCAGGAAGGCATTCTCGCGGTCCGTCGCGTGAAATCCAGCGACGCTGAGAAGCTCGCGCGCGCCACGGGCGCTCGCTCCGTCGCCAACCTCGACGACATCGAGGCCGACGACCTCGGCTTCGCCGGCAGCGTCGCCCAGAAGGACGTCGGCGGCGACCAGCGCATCTTTGTCGAGGACGTCGACGAGGCCAAGTCCGTCAGCCTCATCCTCCGCGGCGGCACCGAACACGTCGTCGACGAAGTCGAGCGCGCCATCGAGGACTCGCTCGGCGTCGTCCGCGTCACGCTCGAAGACGGGAAGGTTCTGCCCGGTGGCGGCGCACCCGAGACTGAACTCGCTCTGAAACTTCGCCAGTTCGCCGACAGCGTCGGCGGCCGCGAACAGCTCGCAGTCGAAGCGTTCGCAGACGCGCTGGAGATCAACCCGCGCACCCTCGCCGAGAACGCTGGTCTCGACCCCATCGACTCCCTCGTCGACCTGCGCAGCCAGCACGACGGCGGCAACACCGCCGCCGGTCTGGACGCCTACTCGGGCGACATCATCGACATGGAATCGGAGGGCGTCGTCGAGCCGCTCCGAGTCAAAACGCAGGCCATCGAGTCCGCCACCGAGGCGGCCGTGATGATCCTCCGAATCGACGACGTCATCGCGGCGGGCGACCTCTCCGGCGGTCAGGTCGACCCCGACGACGGCGGTGACGGCGGCGCAGGCGGCCCCGGCGGCGCGCCCGGCGGTATGGGCGGCGGCATGGGCGGCATGGGCGGTATGGGTGGCATGGGCGGCGCGATGTGAAGTCGGGCAACGCCTGATTTCACGGACGCCGTCGACCCCCCGGAACCCACGTCCGTCCGCGACCGCTCGGATGAATCACCGTACGGGAACGTGTGTTCTCGACTAACGCGTCGCGTTCGCCCGGCGGCGGTACGGTAGCCGGGCGACACGGTTCTCTTCGGATATTTTCGCTTTCGTTAGCCGATCTGTAGCCGTTCCGATTCACCTAAGTGAGCTACCGTGATAGTTGCAATATATGGACACGCTGCTGCTGAACAGCGATGCGGTCGACGAAAACGCGCGAATGGACGCTATAATCCGCTCCGTCGAAGAGGCGTTCGGAGCGTACCAGCGCGGTGACGTACAGATGCCGGCGAAGTCCTACATCGAACTCGAACGATACAACGGCGACTTCCGGTCGATGCCGGCGTACATGGACGCCGGCGACTGGGACGCTGCCGGGATCAAGTGGGTGAACGTCCACCCTGACAACCCGGCGGACCACGGCCTGCCGACCGTGATGGGGACGATGATCTACTCGGACCCCGAGACGGCCTACCCGCTTTCGGTGATGGACGGGACGACGCTGACGATGAAACGGACGGGCGCGGCCGCCGCGGTGGCGACCGACCACCTCGCCGTCGAGGACGCGACCACCCTCGGGATCGTCGGCGCGGGCGTCCAGTCCTACACGCAACTGACGGCTATCGCGGAGGTCCGTCCCATCGAGACGGTCGTCGTCGCCGACAAGGACTCCGACCGGATCGACGCCTTCCGCGACGAGTTCGGCGACCGCTTTACTGTCCGGGAAGGCTCTATCTCCGACGCCGCCGCCTGCGACGTGCTCTCGACGGTGACGCCCGTCCGAGACCCGATCGTCTCGCTCTCTGACCTGGGCGAACACACCCACGTCAACGCGATGGGCGCCGACGCAGAGGGCAAACACGAACTCAGCGACGAGATCCTCCTGTCGTCGAAACTCGTCATCGACGACCACGAACAGTGTACACACTCCGGCGAGATCAACGTCCCCTGGCACGATGGGACCCTCGGCGACGACGACCTCTACGGCGAGATCGGCGAGATCGTCGTCGGCGAGAAGGAGGGTCGCACCGCGGAGGACGGGGTAACCGTGTTCGACTCGACGGGCCTGGCTATCCAGGACGTCGCCGCCGCCCGCGTCGTCTACGAGGAGGCCACAGACGGCGACGAGGGCACGCCGTTCGACCTCGTGCAGGCGTAGACGTCGGCATCGAACCACGCCCCGCCGCGGACGGTTTTGCAGTTGCGTAGTAGTGCCGGAGGCTGCCGACCGACAGGCCCCGGACGAGACCAGTACGCGCAAGCAGCAGTACGAGCAGTGTCAGTGCACCGGAACGGGGTTTGATTTTCTTCGTCCGAACTCGCGTCGACCCGTCAGCGTCGGCTTCCGACGGCGTCCTCTATCCCGGCGCTGCTGTCGGATAGAAAGGTATAGGGAGTCGACCCGCCGAAACACGTACAAGCGAATGAGCGACGAGAGTTACGACCACGCGGCGATAGAGACACGCTGGCAGGAGGCGTGGGACGACGCGGCGGTGTACCGGACGCCGGACGACGTCGAAGACCCGACGTACGTCCTCGGCATGTACCCGTACCCCTCCGGGAAGCTTCACATGGGCCACGTCCGGAACTACACGATCACCGACGCGTACGCCCGCTACCGTCGGATGCAGGGCGACGACGTGTTGCATCCGATGGGGTGGGACGCGTTCGGCCTGCCGGCCGAAAACGCCGCCAAGGAGCGGGACACGAACCCCCGCGACTGGACGTTCGACTGCATCGACACGATGAAAGGGCAGATGAAGTCGATGGGGTTCGGCTACGACTGGGAGCGGGAGATAGCCACCTGCACGCCCGACTACTACAAGTGGAACCAGTGGTTTTTCACCCGGTTCTACGAGGAAGGACTCGTCGAGCGACGCGACGCCGACGTCAACTGGTGCCCGTCTTGCGAAACTGTCCTCGCGGACGAGCAGGTCGAAGGCGAGGAGGAACTCTGCTGGCGGTGCGACAACCCTGTCGAGCAGCGCGAACTGGACCAGTGGTTCCTGCAGATCACGGACTATTCGGACGAACTTGTCGACTACATCGACGAACTGGAGGGCTGGCCCGACTCCGTTCGGCAGATGCAGCGCAACTGGATCGGCCGCCAGTACGGGACCCGCCTGCCGTTCGACGTCACCGGACCTGACGGCCACGACCACGGCACCGTCGAGGCCTTTACCACCCGCGCCGACACCGTCTACGGGGCGACGTTTTTCGCGCTCGCGCCGGACCATCCCATCACAGAGGAACTGGTCGCGGAAGACGACGACGTCCACGAGTTCGTCCACCACGAGGCAGACCCCGACGGCGACGAACCGAACGGTGTCGAGACGGACCTCACCGCCACGAACCCCGTAACGGGCGAGGAGATCCCGGTCTACGTCGCCGACTTCGTCCTCTCTGACGTGGGGACCGGCGCGCTGATGGGCGTCCCCGGTCACGACGACCGCGACCACGAGTTCGCCTCGAAGATGGGCGTCGACATCGCGCCCGTCGTTGCGCCCGATACGGGCGAGGACGACGGGCCCGAAGCGCCCGACGTCTCCGAGTCGGCGTTCACCGACGACGGCGTCCTCGTCAACTCCGGGGAGTACTCCGGTCTGGACAGCGAGAGCGCCCGCGAGGCGATCACTGCGGACACCGCGGGAGCCGAGGAGGCGACCCAGTACCGCCTGCGCGACTGGGGCATCTCCCGGCAGCGCTACTGGGGCACGCCGATCCCCGTTATCCACTGCGACGACTGCGGCCCTGTGATGGTGCCCGAGGAAGACCTGCCGGTGGAGTTACCGGAGTTCATCAACACCACCGGCAACCCGCTCGACGAGGCCGAGGAGTGGAAACAGACGACCTGTCCCGACTGCGGCGCGGACGCGGTCCGCGAGACGGATACGATGGACACCTTCGTCGACTCCTCGTGGTACTTCCTGCGGTACGTCTCCCCGGACCTGCCGGACGCGCCGTTCGACCCCGCACGGACCAACGACTGGATGCCGGTCGACCAGTACGTCGGCGGCATCGAACACGCCGTGATGCATCTGCTTTACTCTCGCTTCTTCACGAAGGCACTCGCCGACTACGAGGGATTAGAACACCGCGAGCCCTTCACCAACCTGCTCGCGCAGGGGATGGTTCAGTTAGAGGGTGAGGCAATGTCGAAGTCGAAAGGGAACACGGTCTCGCCCCAGCGCATCGTCGAGGAGTACGGTGCCGACACCGCTCGCCTGTTCATGATGCAGGCGGCCCAGCCCGAACGCGACTTCGACTGGACCGAGGAGGGCGTCCGCTCGACGTACCGGTTCCTCGGCCGACTGAAAGACCTGGTGCAGTCGTTCGACCCCGACGCCGGCGGGTCGGGAGACGACCCGATAACCGACTACGTCGCCGATGAGATAGACGCCTCCGTCGCCGTCGCGACCGAGGAGTACGACGACCTGACGTTCAACGTCGCGCTCCGCGAGGCGCAGGAACTGGTCGGAACGCTGCGACAGTACCGCGACTACGCCGACCCTCACCCCGAGACGTTCGAGCGCGGACTGGCTGTCGCCGTCCGATTGCTGGCCCCGGTGACGCCGCACCTGGCCGAGGAACTGTACGACGAACTCGGCGGCGACGGGTTCGTCGCCGAGGCCGAGTGGCCGAGCGCTGACGTCGACCGAGAGACGGCCGAAAAGCGCCGGCAACTGGTGGAAAACACCCGCGAAGATGTCCGTCAGATCGTCGAGGTCGCGGGCATCGAAAACCCCGAGCGCATCGACATCGTCGTCACGCCCGAGTGGAAGTTCGACGCACTCGGCATCGCGGTCGAGAGCGACGCCGACAACCTCATCTCCGAACTGATGGGCGAGTCCCACATCCGCGAGCAGGGCGATGCGGCGGCCTCTTACGGGCAGGACCTGCAGGCAGAGCGTGAGGCGCTGTCGATGACGCTCGCTCCCGAGGACGAGTACGAGTCTCTCGTGGCCGCGGCGTGGCTCGTCGAGCGCGAGTTCGACGCCTCAGCCCGCGTCGTCCGCGCCGACGAGGCGGACGACGACGTCGCGAACACGGCCGAACCGGGCCGTCCCGCCATCGACATCGTGGAGTAACTCTCCCGCGTCACCGATATCTGATCGCCCAGGTGGTGGCCGTCCCGGCGAGAAATGCCGCGACGCCGGAGAGAACGGCCGTCACCGCGCGCGAAACCGGGTCCAGCGAAGCGCTGAACCAATCGAACACGGTTAGTATCACTGCGACCGCCAGGATCGATGCCCACTCCGTATCGGAGAACTTAGTGACACCCGACATACGTTCAGACTGACCTCTCCCGTACTAAATACTGGGCGTTCGAACCCGTCACTCGATATCGATCTGGCGTCCCTCGGTCGACCCCTCCCGCTTGGGGAGACTCACCGTCAGAACGCCGTTGGCGTACGAGGCCGAGACGGCGTCCTCGTCCACTTCCCCGGGCAGCGTTAGCGTTCGGCTGACCGACTTCTGGCGTCGCTCGCGGCGGTGGTACTGCATCCCGTCGCTTTCGCTCTCCTGTTCGTGCTCTCGTGCCGTGCTCGCCTCCAGTTTGAGGCGGTCACCCGCGACGGTGAGGTCTATCTCGTCGGTGCCGTACCCTGGCAGATCTGCGGTCACGACGAACTCCTCGTCGTCCTCCGCCACGTCAACCGCGATACCCTGTAACTCCGCCCCTGCGCCGCGGAGCAGTCCTTCCTCGGCCTGCCGACTCATCCGGTCTAGCATCTCCTGAACGTCGTCGAATGGATTGTGTTGCATGGTCCCCCTCGTGATTCAGTAGCACGCTAGCGGGCTTAAAGTTCGTCCCTGCGACGCCGCCCGGGAGATATTTTCCCGCTCTGAAGCCGAGAGAATGCTTTATCACGATCTGGGCGGTACTGTACGTATGAAACGCCGGTGGCTCACCGTACTCGGCTGTCTCATCGTCGCTGGCTGGACCGCCGTGGTTCTGGCGTTCGGATCGTTCCAGTCCCCCGACCCGCTGTTTCTGGTCGGCACAGTGCCGTTTCTGCTCGCGGGCGTCCTGTTCGCCCTCGCAGGAACGACCGAGAGCCTCGGCGGCATCGAGTGGTATCAGCTCTCCGGCCTCGGCGACGTACTGATAGGACTATCCATGTCCGCCCAGTTCCTGTGGACCGCGACGCGGAGCGGTAGCGTTCCCGGGGACGCGCTCGTCGTCGACGCGATCATGGCGGTCGGCGGCCTCTCGCTCGTGTTCATCGGGATCGACTGGATACGCGGCGGCAAGCACTTCGACCTCTCGACGTACGAGTCCGGGCCGATATTCGACGGGTGAAACTGACGGACGGAAGTCAGTGACGAATTTCGCGGGGACGTTCCCGCGAAATATCTGAAACAGTTACGTCCGACAGTATAAGCGCCGTCGGTGCCGGCCGGTCCAGAAGAACTACTGTAACTGTGTACCGCTCCGACCGCACGTACTCGTGCGGTCGATGCCGAAATGACTTACAGCAGTCCCTATCAGAGCGCCGCGAGACCGTCGTCCAGCAGGTCGCGGAGCACCTCGCGAGCGTGACCGTCCGGGGCCACGTCCTCGTAGACCGCGTACACCTCGCCGTCCGCGAGGACGAACGTCGTTCGGTCGGTTACCCCGCCGGTCCGGTCGACGTCGAACGCGTCGGCGACATCGCCGTCGGGGTCCGCTAATAGGTCGAAATCGAGCCCCTCGGCCTCGCAGAACGCGCGGTGGTCGTCGACGGTGTCAGTGGAGACGCCGTACACCGTGATTCCGGCGTCGCGATAGCTCTCCAGTTCGGCCTGGAACTGCCGGGCTTCGGTCGTACAGCCGGGTGTGGCGTCTTTCGGATAGAAGTAAAGCACCGTCGGAGCGTCGCCGTCGATGCGGACCGTTCCGTCGTCTTGGTTGCGGGCGGCGATCTTGGGCGCGTCGTCGCCGGGCGCGAGTGTCATACGCCGTCTTCGGCCCGGAGTGGAAAAGGCCCTCCGCCCGAGCGTCGGCGGTGGGTCTCCGTCCGACAGTATCAGTAGAGGACGTGTTCGCTGTCGTAGGAGCCGAGGCGGCGGACCCAGCCGTTCTCGGCGATGTCTTCGATGACTTCCAGAGCGTCCTGCGTGCGGTCCTCGTACAGACCGGCGGCGATGTCGATGTGGAAGACGTAGTCCCCGAGACGCTCGCCGCTGGGTCGGGATTCGGCGCGCGTGAGGTTGATGTCCCGCTCCGCGAACGGTTCGAGCAGTTCGAGCAGGAGACCGGGGTAGTTCGCGTTGGGATAGACGATGATCGACGTTTTGCCGCCGGCCGGCGAGCGGTCGCCCACCGGCGCGAGGACGAAAAACCGCGTGGCGTTAGAGGTGCGGTCCTGGATGTCTTCGGCGAGGACCTGCAGTTCGCCTGCTGCGTCATCAGACCGCGACTGACTGCTCGCGGAACTCGGTCCCGCGGCGTTTTCCGGGTGGCCGATAGCGGCAACAGCGGCGTCCTCGCGAGCGCGCTGGACGCCGCGAGCGGTGCTGGCGACGGCCTCTAGCTTCGCTGACGGGTACTCCGCTTCCAGATAGTCCCGACACTGTGCCAGCGCCTGCGAGTGGCTGGCGACGACGGAGAACTCCGTTTCCTGGGCGAGGAGTGCGTGTCGGATCGGCGTGACTATCTCCTTTACGACGGCGATGTCGTGGGCGGCGAGCGCGTCTAACGTCTCCGTGACGCTGCCCTCGATGCTGTTCTCGATGGGGACGATACCGCGGGGATACGTCCCGTCCGCCACCGCCTCGACGATTCCGGCGACCGACTCACGGAACTCCACCACGTCGGCGACGGCGCTGGCCGCGCGGTGCGAGTAGGTCCCCTCGGGTCCGAGCGTAACTGCCTTCATCGCTCGGTGTATCGCCCGTCACCGTCAAAAGGACTCTGATGTGACCGGGACGCCGGTTCATGCCAGAGGCTGGTCTTGTCTCACGAGCGCGAGGGTATCGTCTCCAGGAACCGCTCGGGGTCCTCGTGGAAGCAGTCTCCGACCACGATGGCGTCGGCACCGGCGTCTATGATCTCGTCCGCTCGCTGTTTCCTGTCGATACCACCGCCGTAGAGAAACACCGTGTCGTCGAGATACGTCGCCGCCGCCTCCACGTCGGCGGGACCGCCGTAGGTGCCGGAGTATTCGAGATAGAAGACGGGAAACCCGTAGAAGGATTCGGTCGCCAGTGCGGCCCCCGCTACCTGCTCACTCGAATAGGCCGCGTCGACGCCCGACACCGCCGCTGCCGTCGATTCCAGGTTCTGGATCACGTACCCCTCGCCGATGATCTTGTTGGCCATCCGTGAGACGACGTCGAGACCTTTCGACGCGATCAGGTCCCCGAGAACGGGCAGACCGGTCCCGAAGATCTCGTCCGGTTTGCTTCCGACCTCCGTGAAGAGGTCGACGTGCTTTTCGACGAAATGTTCCTTGTCGCCGTTGTACACCGCGGGTATCGCGACGAAGTCCGCTTCCTCGACCGTGTCCGTGGAGACGTGACTCGAACTGTACGGCTCCTGTAACACCGGTTTCTCCGGGAACCGCCGCTTGATCGCCCGGATCGTATCGAGCGTGTTCTCCGCAGTGACGCCGTCCGACCCTCCGACTAACACCGCGTCCGTGCGATCGAGGACGTCGATATCGGGCGGAAGTTCCTTTGCCGGGTCCGCTTTCGTGACGTGAGTGATATCGCTCCAGTTCAGGTTCATATACGCCGAGACAGACAAGAGCAGTAAATAGCTGTTTTTCTTCCAGCGATGCCGATCGCTGGAGAGGCCTGTGACGGCCCGTCCCGACCGAATCACTCGGATTCGCCGACCGGGTCGTACACGTTCTCCATCGCGGGGAACTCCCGGATTTCGACCTCGTACCCCAGATGGTTGTGTCCCGCCGAGTCCCCGACGAGGATCATGTCGACGCCGCCCGCGTCGACCTGTCGCGCGATGGGCGCGTCGTACGCCGTCAACATCGTCAGCGGTTCGCCGCTCTCGTACTTCTCACGAACTCCCGTATCGAAACCCGCGACAGATAGTAGTCACTGAAAGTCACTGCACACCTGATCGCACGACGGCGATGCGATCAGCGTGAGGTCCGTTTCAGTGACTACTATCGTTCGACCAGACGCACGAACGCACCGTAACTCTGTAGTTTGGCCGATAGCAGTCTGATCTCCCCTACTCGCCGCATCCGCCCGCCGAGATCGTGACCGTCTCGGAGAGAGAGAGCGCGATCCGCTCGGGGTCGTCACGCGGGCCCGAAAGCGCCGTCCAGTTCTCGACCGTCCCGTCGTAGAACTCGCCGTACAGCGCCGCGTCCTCGTTGAACGCTGGCGCGATCGTGATGGAGAAGCCGTCGCCGAGGCCGGAGTACGCGCCCCCGTCGGTACGTCTCTCGTCCCACGTCCAGTCGATCCGGTGAGTTTCGCCCTCGGTGGTCCAGTTGTCGTAGTTGTTTGTGTCGTTGTACTGGTCGTCTTGGACAGTCCACTCCCCGCTATCCGACAGACCGGTGATGGTGAACGTGGCCGCGCCGCCGGCAGACGTGGTGTTGTTCGCCCCGTGGATACTCACCAGACTGAGAGTTCCGTTGGGGTCTTCGTACAGGAACAGCGTACTCGAATTCGGCTCCTGAAGGTCGTTCGTTCCGTCCGATCTGTACGAGGCGTTGGTATCGTTCCCTGTCGTATCGGGACTCCCGTAGTCGTAGAACTCCGCAACCGATCCGTTACCAGCGATCGGCGTAACCGTGTAACACTCGCCGCCCTGCTCGACGGAGTACGGTTCGTCCTCCTGTGCCGCGACGGTCCCGACCGTCATCGACAGCGCGGCAGCAATAACCACGAGTACGGTGATGACCCGCGTCGCTGTCTGCCGATCCGCGCTTTCGGACGATCCGTACAGTAGAGCCCTTATTTGCATGCAGTCCCGCTTGCCCGACTGTCCCTATTGTAATGATTGGAGTAGCGGGTCCGTGACGAAGCAAAACCGTCCCTATTCGCGGACAAGTGTAGGTTACTGAACTGCTCGCGAGAAGCGAACGGTCAGCGCGGCGTCCGTCGTTCAGGCGTCGGCCCCGCTCGGACCGGCCGACAGGAGTACCGGAAGCCGCGCTATCGGTTCAGCGTGTGGATCGCCTGTCCTAGCGCGTTCTCGCAGGCCTCCATCACGGCCTCCGCGAGCGTCGGATGGGTGTGAATAGTCGCGGCAACGTCCTCCAACGTCGCACCCATCTCGACCGCGAGAGCGAGTTCGGCGACCAGTTCCGAGGCCTCCGGGCCCGCTATCTGCGCGCCGAGGATGAAGCCGCTCTCCTCGTCGGCAACGACGCGGACGAACCCCTCGCTGTCGCCTGTCGTCAGGGCGCGGCCGCTTGCACGGAACGGGAACTCGCCGACGACGGGGTCGAAGCCGTCCGCTTCGGCCTCTTCCTCGGTGAGACCGACGGTGGCGATCTCCGGGTCGGTAAACACCGCGGCGGGGACGGCCTGGTAATCGAGCGCGGCCGGTTCCCCGGCGATGACCTCCGCGGCGACTTCGCCCTCCTTGCTCCCCTTGTGGGCGAGCATCGGTTCGCCGGCGACGTCGCCGACGGCGAAGATGTGGTCTTTCTCGGTCCGGGCGCGGTCGTCCGTCTCGATGAAGCCGTTGTCGTTCGTCTCGATGCCCGCTGCTTCTAGGTTGAGCGTGTCCGTCACCGGCTGGCGGCCGACGGCGACGAGTACGTTGTCGGCGTCGAACGTCTCCGCCGCGCCGCCGTCGGCTTCCGCGGCGACTTCCTCCTCCATCGCTTCCGTCGAAACGCGGATGCCGTCGTCGGTTCCCTCCCACCCGGTCGCCGTCCGGCCGAAGTGGAAGTCGATGCCGAGTTCTTCTGCGCGCTTTTTCACGGGCCGAGTGAGGTCCGATTCGTAGGCCGGAAGCACGGAATCAAGCATCTCGACGACGGTGACGTCAGTGCCGAGTTTCGCGAAGACGGTCGAGAGTTCCATGCCGATGTAGCCCGCACCGATGACGACCAGGCGTTCGGGGACCGAGTCGAGAGCGAGCGCCTGCCGCGAGTCCAGCACCGGTTCGTCGTCGAACGAGAAGCCCGGAATCTCGATGGGGCGCGACCCCGTCGCGATGATCGCGTGCTCGAACTCGACGGATTCGCTCCCCTGTCCCTCGCCGGAGTGACCGACGCGGACGCTGTTCTCGTCGGCGAACTCCGCCTGCCCCTCGATGAGGTTGACGCCGTTTGCCTTGTTCAGTTTCTCGACGCCGCCGGTCAACTGGTCGACCACGCTGTCTTTCCACTCGACCATCTGGGCCATGTCGACCGCGGGGTCGGCGTGGATCCCCATCTCCTCGGCGTTGCCCGCCTCGTGGGCCACGTCGGCGGCGGTTATCATCGCCTTCGAGGGGATACAGCCGTGGTTGAGGCAGGTCCCGCCGTAGGCGTTCTTCTCGACGAGCGTCACGTCGAGGTCTAACTGGCCAGCGCGGATAGCGGCGGTGTACCCGCCGGGCCCCGCGCCGATGACCAGCACGTCCGTTCCAGTTGCGATGTCTCCAACGACCATTATTCTAGTAGCAGTAGCTCCGGGTCCTTCAGGTATTCCTTCACGCGATTCGTAAAGCGGGCGGCGTCCGCCCCGTCGACGAGTCGGTGGTCGACCGACAGCGACAGCGGTAGCGTGTGTCGCGCGACGACCTCTCCGTCCTCGACAACCGGACGCTCTTCGATGGCTCCCAGCGCGAGGATACCGGCCTCGGGGTAGTTGATGATCGGCGTTGCGTATTCGCCGCCGATGCCGCCGACGTTCGTGACCGTGAACGTCCCGCCCTGCATCTCCTCACGGGCGATAGAGCGGTCGCGGGCCTTCTGGACCAGTTCGTTCATCTCGGAGGCTATCTGGAGCAGGCCCTTGTGGTCGACGTCGTCGACGACGGGGACCATCAGTCCCGCGTCCGTCGCCGCGGCGACGCCGATGTTGTAGTAGTTCTTCTCGACTATCTCCTCGTTCTCCTCGTCGAGGCTGGAGTTCACCATCGGGAAGTCCTTCAGCGCCGCCGTGACCGCCTTCATGATGAGCGGCATGTAGGTGAGCTGAATGCCGCGTTCCTCGGCGCGTCCCTTGAGCCGCTCGCGGATCTCGACGAGGTTAGTCACCTCGACCGAGTCGTGGTGGGTGATATGCGGCGCGGAGTATTTCGAGCGCTCCATCTGGTCCCCGATGGACTTGCGAATGCCGCGATACGGCGTGCGCTCTTCCCGTTCCGCGGGCTCCTCCCGAAGACCGAGCGCTTCGGTGTCGGCCTTCTGGGCCTCCTGCTGGGCCTGGGCGTACTCGCGGACCGCCTCGGGCGTGACGAACGGTTCGCCGTCCCGTTTTTCGGTCGCCGGCACCGCATTCAGGTCCACGCCCTCCTCGTCCGCGAGACGGCGCGTGGCGGGCGCGGCGAGCGTCTTCTCCCTGTCGGCAGATTCGACCTGCTGCGGGGCTCCGCCGGCGGTCGAGCCGCTACTGGTCGCTCCGGCGCTTTCGGCGGATGCCTCGGCCGCGGATGCGGACTCGCTCGCTTCCGCGGTCGCGGTCTCCGGTTCGGATCCGCCGCTGTCGGCGGCGGCGCGTACGTCATGTTCCGAGATGCGACCGCTCGGGCCGCTGCCGTCGACTTCGGCGATGTCGACGCCGAGTTCTCGGGCCAGACGGCGTGCGCTCGGTGCGGCGAACACACGGCCTTCGGGCGTTTCGGCCGATTCGCCCGCCGTCTCCGTCCCCTCGTCGCCGGCGGGTTCGGCGTCGGCTCCGTCGGCCTCGGCCGCGTCCGCGGCCTCTCGCTCGGTCGTCTCCTCGACCGGTTCGCCCTCGACGTTGAAGGTGATGATCACGTTTCCGACGGGGACCATCTCCCCCTCGTCCGCCCGGATCTGCCGGACGGTCCCGTCTACGGGGGCCGGGACCTCTACGACGGCCTTGTCGGTCTCGACCTCGGCGACCGGTTGGTCCTCTTCGACGGTGTCGCCTTCCTCGACTAACCACTGTACTATTTCGCCTTCGCTGACGCCCTCTCCGACGTCCGGAAGCTTGAATTCGCGTACCATGTTGGGTTATCGTCTATCGTTCAGAACTCCACCGCGTCGCGGATACCGTTTTTGATACGTGCAGGTTCGGGTAGGTAGTAGTCTTCTAACGCATACAGCGGGAACGGCGTGTCGAAGCCAGTGATCCGCTCGACCGGTGCCTCCTGGTACAGGAGAGACTCCTCCTGAATGATGCTCGTTATCTCCGCGCCGAGGCCGCCCGTCTTGGGCGCTTCGTGGACGACGGCGGCGCGGCCGGTTTTCTCGAACGACTCGACGAT
Organism: Halostella pelagica; assembly: GCF_004762015.1. Classification (NCBI taxonomy): domain Archaea; kingdom Methanobacteriati; phylum Methanobacteriota; class Halobacteria; order Halobacteriales; family Natronoarchaeaceae; genus Halostella; species Halostella pelagica. Next base: position 22,269 of record NZ_SJES01000009.1, on the reverse strand, counting down.
GGCGTCGCGGTCGAGCGGGGAGAGAGTGCGCAGGTCGACGACCTCGACGTCGATGTCACCGTCGAGTTCCTCGGCCGCCTCCAGCGTCGGTCGTGTCATCGCACCCCAGGTAAACACCGAGATGTCGCTGCCCTCGCGGCGGACCGCGGCCTCGCCGAGCGGTACTTCGTACGACTCCTCCGGCACCTCGCCGCGGAACGCGCGGTAGATGAGCTTCGGTTCGAAGAACATCACCGGGTCGGGGTCGCGGATGGCAGCGGTTAGCATTCCCTTCGCGTCGTACGGCGTCGAGGGGATGGCGACCTTGAGCCCCGGTTGGTGGACGAAGAAGGCCTCCGTCGACTCCGAGTGGTGTTCCGGCGCGCGGATGCCGCCGCCGTACGGCGCGCGGATGACCATCGGGCAGGTGTACCGCCCGCGGCTTCGGGTGCGGAGGCGCGCGGCGTGGCTGACGATCTGGTCGAACCCGGGGTAGATGAATCCGAGGAACTGGATCTCGGTCACCGGACGCAGGCCGTAGGCGGCCATGCCGACCGCGGTGCCGATGATGCCGGATTCGGCGAGGGGGGTGTCGATGACGCGCTGGTCACCGAACTCGTCGTACAACCCTTCGGTGGCGCGGAACACGCCGCCGTTTTTCCCGACGTCCTCGCCCATGACGAGCACGTCGTCGTCCTGGCCCATCTCCGTCTCCAGTCCGTCTCTGACCGCCTGTACGAGTGTAAGATCCTGAGCTTGAGATTCTGCTGCCATAGTTTACTCCTCCAGTAGTGCGTCGTCGCCGTGCGTTTCGCGTAGTCGCTGTAACCACTGCATCTGCTCTTCGAGCCGTTTCGGCATGTCCGCGTAGACGTGTGCGAATATCTCCTCCGGGTCCGGCCGTTCGACCGATTCGGCGGCGTCGATAGCGTCCGCGACGTCTTCCTCTATCGACGCCTCGATAGCGTTGACCCGTTCGTCGTCGAGACGGCCCGACTCCCGTAGGAACGTCTCCATCCGCGGGATCGGGTCCTTTTGCTTCCAGCGCTCGACCTCTTCCTCGTCGCGATACACCGAGGGGTCGTCCGCCGTCGTGTGTGCGCCGAAGCGGTACTGCACCGCCTCGATGAGCGTCGGTCGCAGTTCCTCGTCTCCGGGGTTTTTCGTCTTTTCGACCGCTTCGCGGGTGACCTTATACACGGCGAGCGGGTCCATCCCGTCGACCTGTACGCCCTCGAACCCGTAGGCGTTGGCCTTCTGCGCCAGCGTCTCGCTGGCCGTCTGGCGCTCGCGGGGGACCGAGATGGCCCACTGATTGTTGTTACAGAAAAACACCGTCGGAGTGTCGAACACGCCGGCGAAGTTCAGTCCTTCGTGGAAGTCGCCCTCGCTCGTCGCTCCGTCGCCGAAGTAACAGAGGAACGACTTCTTCTCGTCCCGAAGCTTCGACGCCCACGCCGCACCCGTCGCGTGCGGTATCTGCGTGGCGATGGGGACGGCGGCGCTGAAGATGTTGGCGTCGTCTGGAATGTCCATTCCCTCCTCGCTGCCCATCCAGTACAGCAGCGTCTGCTTCAGCGAAAACCCGTGAACCAGCGCGGCCCCGTGTTCACGGTAACTCGGGAACAGCCAGTCCTCTTCGTCCAGGGCGTGCGCGCTTCCGATCTGCGCGCCTTCCTGTCCCGACAGCGGCGGGTACGTCCCCATCCGCCCCTGTCGTTGAAGGCTGACCGCTCGCTGGTCGAAATGCCGCGCGAGACGCATCTCGCGGTACATCTCGACCAACTCTTCGTCCGATAGGTCGGGCACTTCTGCGTCGTCAAGTACCCGGCCCGTGTCGTCCAGCACCTGTACGCGGTCCTGGGGATCGTGCTGTAGCGTACTCACGGTCGGACCCTCCGTACCATACTCCCATGGACAATCGCTCGGGTTATATGATTTTCGTAAATACTTTACTATCAACTCTATTCTTGCCTCGGTCTCGTAAGGACGTACGCCCGAGGCGGGAGATACACGACGCACGAATAACTGTTGGGTGAAGAACTGAAAATATCGGCACTTGCCACTCACGTCGAACGCGTTCTCTGGACGGACGGTCAGCGCCTCGGCGACAGTTTCCCGTCCGAGACGAACGGGCCCATCCGAACGCGGTCACGGGACGGCGAACGCGCCGAGCGTGACCTCGGAGTTCGGGTCGACGGAGGCTGTCCACCGGACGCGGACGGTCGTGGCGCGCTCTACGTCGACGGTGACGGAGTCACCCTCGGTGACGTGCCGCCGCTCGAACGTCTCGTGGAACCCGCCCGGTAACGGCCGGCCGCCGGCGGTGACGGTCAGGTTCGTCCCCAGGATACGCTCGTCGCCGTCGTGTGTGACCGTCACCGACCCGTCGCCGTACTCGAAGACGAACGTCGCGTCCGGTTGTACTGGGTTCCCGTGGTGGAGCAGGTCGAACTGCCCCGTCGCTATCTCTCCGTGGACGCTGAGAGTCCGATCGTCGGCGCGTACAGTGCGGTCGACGAACTCCTCGACGCCGCCGACGTATCTGTCGCCGGACCCGTCGCCGTAGCGGTCTTCGACGGCTTCGACCTCGGGCGTCCCGTCCGGATAGTCGAAGACGATCCTGCCGGCGGTCGCTCGTTCGCCGACGGTCCACCCGACGCCGGTCGCCGCCGGCGTTCCGATCGGTGCGGTCGGACGGTGTGGGTCGAGACCGGGGTTGCTGTCGAGCGGACTGCCGACCGTGGCGACCGGCGGCGCGCCGACCGCCTCGGCGACGCTCCGGACTGCGGGCGGGAGCGACTCGTCGCGTTCGAGCGCCTCGACCGACCCGTCCCAGTTCCCGTACCGCGAGTGGACGATCCCCCGTTCGTCCGGACGGTCCTCTCGGGCGTCCGCGACCGCAGGTACGGAGACGATGACGCGGTCACTGAACAGGACGGGCGACATCGGCGTTCCGTACACGACCTCGAACTCGCCGTCGTTGACCGCCTCGGGCGTCCCTTGCGCATCCGCGAGTGCGGTCCTGGCCGTCGACCGGCGGAAGTTGCCGACGACGAACATCGACCGCCCGGTTGCGACGAAGTGGTCGATGTCTTCGAACGGGAGACCGGTCCACGCCGTGTTTTGCCGCAGTCCGTCGGCAACCGGCGCGGCGACGGACGGGAGCACGTCCGCCACTCTGCTCGGTGCGAGATAGAACGCCGCCCGCCCTGGCGCGTCGGTCGACCCCATGAATCTGACGTACGGGTCCGGGTCGCGGTCCTCGTACTCAGGAGCGTCGGCGCGAAACGCCGCGGACTCGGCCGTACAGCCGGCGACCGCTCCGACTGCTCCGACTGCTGTCGCCCGGAGCGCGTCGCGGCGCGTCCACTCGTCCATACGCTGCGGTACTTCGACTGAACACAAAATAGTCGGGTGGTGAGATGTCAGCCGTCGTCCATCTCCGCGCCGTGGGTCAGTCGTCGCTCGCTTCCGGCGCAACGCTCTCGCGGGCGCGCTTGCGGGCCTGCTCGACGGATTTCCCGTCGCGCAGGACGGCGTCGACGAACAGTTCGCCGGCCTTGTACGAGGACCGCACCATCGGCCCGCTGGCGCAGTAGAGAAAGCCGAGTTCCTCCTCGGCGACGCGCCGCCAGGTTTCGTACTTGTCGGGATGGCTGTACGCCTTCACGGGGAGGTGGTCCCGCGAGGGTCGGAGATACTGGCCGAGCGTCACGACGTCGACGTTCGCCTCCCGCAGGTCTGCGAGGGTCTGATACACCTCGTGGTCGTACTCGCCGTGGCCGAGCATGATCGACGTCTTGGTGTAGATGTCCGACTCGCGGTCGACCTGTTCGAGGACGCCGAGGCTCTGTTCGTACCCGGCGCGCGGGTCTCGGACGGGCCGCTGGAGGCGCTCGACCGTTTCGATGTTGTGTGCGATCACGTCCGGTTCTGCCTCGATAATCTTCCGAACTAGCCGTTTTTCGCCCTGGAAATCCGGGATCAGCACCTCAACGAGAATGCCGGGATGGCGGCGCTTTATCTCGCGGATGGTTTCGGCGAAGTGACCAGCACCCTGGCCCGTCAGGTCGTCCCGGTCGACCGAGGTCAACACGACGTAATCGAGACCGATCTCCGCGACGGCGCTCGCCACGTTCGACGGTTCGTCCGGGTCGAGCGGTTGCCCTCCGCCGGTGTCGACGTCGCAGAACCCGCAGTTTCTGGTACAGGAGTCCCCCATGAGCATGAACGTCGCCGTGCCGCCGCGGTCCCCCGAGGCCCCGCCGGACGGCTTGTTTCGACCGCTCCAGCACTCCCCGAGGTTCGGGCAGTTCGCCTCCTCGCAGACGGTGTTCAAGTCGTGGTCCCGCAGCGTCTCCTTGATCCCGGTGAACTCCTGACCCGCTGGCGGTTGCATCTTCAGCCAGTCGGGTTTTCGCGGGCGACTCATGGACGGTACTGATGATTCGTCGGGTGAAAAACGTGGGGTTTTTGCGACAGTGACGACCGTAGGGCATCTCCGTCCGGAGGCGTCGACGCCGTCCGAGGGCGCGATGCCGTCGCGACGTTCGACGAGTCGCTGGACCGACACTAATGACAATATGTTGATTTTTCCGACTCCAAAACTATAAAAAGATGTCTCTATTCGGGGTTGAATATCAAAAGACCATGTGGGAAACTAGCCCGGAGGACATCACGGAGGGGTCGATCGCCCGGGTACTGGTGGTCCTCGCCGCACCGCTCGTCGTCCAGAACCTCGTACAGGTAGTTCAGCAGGTCGTCGACACCTTCTGGCTCGGCCGGATCGGCGAGGACGCCGTTGCGGCTGTCGGCCTGAACTACCCGGTGGTGGCGATGCTCGCTTCGGTCGTAATCATGGCTCCGTTCGTCGGGACCCAGGTGATCGTCTCGCAGCGAGTCGGCGCGGAGGAGTACTCCCGCGCCCGGCGGATCGCCGTTCACGGGTTAGCGGTCGGGCTCGTCCTCGCTCTCGTCGTGGGCGTAGTCGTCGCCGTTGGGGCGGACACCGTCGTCGAGGCTCTGGGCGCGGGCGACGACGTCGCACCGCTTGCCGCGACGTACCTCGCGACGTACGTCATCGGCCTCCCGGCGATGGCGTTGAGCGACGTGCTCGAAGGGGGGTTCATCGGCTGGGGCGATTCCCGCGCGGCGCTGTACATCAATGTCGTCGCCGTCGTGGTCAACATCGGTCTCGACCCGATCCTCATCTTCGGGTGGGGGCCGGTCGACGCCTACGGGATCCGGGGTGCGGCCTTGGCGACGGTGATCGGTTACACCGCGGGGTTCGCCCTCGCCCTCGCCATGGCTCTCGGCCTCCGGAACACGTTCACGTTGAGCCGCGACGCGGTGACGTTTCGGGTGGACGAGTTCCGGGAACTGCTCGATGTCGGTATCCCGTCGGCCGGGCGTCGGATCGCACAGGACGGCGTCAGAGTGGTGATAGTCGGCATCGTCGCGGCAGTCAGCGGCGCGGCCGGCCTCGCTGCGTACACCGTCGGCGCACGTATCGCAAGCGTCGCGTTCATCCCGGCGAGCGGGTTGAGTCAGGCGGCACAGAGCGTCATCGGCCAGAACATCGGGGCGGAGCGTCCCGCGCGGGCGCGAAAGACGACATGGATCGGCGTCGGCATCGGGGCCGGCGCGCTCTCGGTCGTCGGTGCCCTGCAGTGGGTGTTCCCCGTCGGTCTGACGCAGTTGTTCGTCCCCGACATCTCGACGGACGCGCTCTCGCTGACAGTCGATTACCTCCGGATCCTTGCGTACGGATACTGGGCCATCGGGGCGACGTACGTTCTGCGAGCCGGGTTCAACGGCGCGCGGCGCACCCGAACCAGCATGGTCGCCTCGCTCCTCCAGTACTGGGGGGTGCGACTCCCCATCGCCGTCGGTGGCATCGCGCTGTTCGGCATGGGCGTCCACGCCGTCTTCTGGGCGGTGACGCTGTCGAACGTGGCCGTCGCGGTCGGCCTGGGCACGTACTACTACTACAGCACCGAGTCCGGGATGTTAGACCGCGCCGTCACGCAGGCCGTCGCGGACGACTGATACTGCCGGACGGAGTCCCGCGACGAACTCCGGCACATCGGGGTGTCGGATCTCGTTACGACGGTCTGTCGACAGTGTGGCTGTGCCGGCCGCCGGCTCGGGGTCTGTGGACCCGCCGCTACACGATCGACCGCTACGGAAACGCCTTTGACCCCCGGACCCCCCGAACCACACGAGATGGAAGTCGCCGAGGTGGTTCCGGAGTTCGCCGACGCGTTCTCGTTCGAGGAGTTCAACGACATGCAACGCGAGGCGCTGCCAGCGATCGTCGACGGCGACGAGAACGTCGTCGCCAGCGCCCCCACCGCAAGCGGGAAGACGGCGCTCGCGGAACTCGCTATCTGCAAGACGCTCGCGGAGGGCGGCACCGCGCTGTTTATCGCCCCGATGCGCGCGCTCACCAACGAGAAGGAAGACGAGTGGGAACGCTTCGAGGACATGGGCTACTCCGTGTACGTCGTCACCGGCGAACGCGACCTGAACCCGCGACGCGCCCGGCGCGCGGACATCCTCGTAATGACGCCGGAGAAGGCCGACTCCGCGACCCGGAAACACGACACGCCCCGGTACTCGTTCATCGCGGACGTCGACTGCTGCGTCATCGACGAGGTACACCTGCTGGACTCGGACCGCCGGGGGAGCGTCCTCGAAGTGACGGTGTCGCGCCTGCGCCGCCTCTGTGACCCGCGGACCGTCGCCCTTTCGGCGACGATGCCGAACGTCGAGGACGTCGCCGCGTGGCTCGACGCTCCGCCCGAGGCCACCTTCCAGTTCGGTGACGAGTACCGCCCCGTCGACCTCAACGCCGGCGTGAAGACGTACACCCACGGTGACAACGCCTTCGCCGACAAGTACCGACGGCTCTATCGCTCGCTCGACCTCGTGGAGCCGCACATCCGCGACGGCGGGCAGGCGCTGGTGTTCGTCTCCTCGCGACAAGACACCGTCCAGGCGGCGAAGAAGGCACGCGACGAGATCGGCGAACGCGACATTCCCGTCGGCGCACGCGGCGACTACGACTTCCACACCGAGACGAAGCAACTCGAAAACGACACGCTCCGGAAATCCGTGTTAGACGGCGTTGCCTTCCACCACGCGGGGCTTTCGAAAAACGACAAGGACCTGATCGAGGAGTGGTTCCGCCAGGACCGCATCAAGATCCTCTTTTCCACCTCCACGCTCGCGTGGGGGGTCAACCTCCCCGCCCGCTGTGTCGTCATCCGCGACACGAAGCTCCACGACCCCCTCGAAGGCGAGGTGGACATGAGCCCGCTCGACGTCCTCCAGATGCTCGGCCGCGCGGGGCGGCCTGGGTACGACGACGTGGGCTACGGCTGGGTGGTCTGTGACCGCTCCGACGCCGACAAGTACCGACGCCTGCTCCGGGAGGGCAAGGAGATCGAATCGCGGCTTGCAGGGGTCCCCGACTCGTCCGACTCGGGCGCTCGTCAGCGCAACTCCGACGGCGACCTCGACGCCCACCTCAACGCCGAGATCGCGATGGGCACTATCCAGGACTTAGACGACGTGATGGAGTGGCTCGAAACCACGTTCTACTACGTCCGCGCCCAGAGCAAACCGGCCGAGTACGACTTCGAGAACCTCCGCGACCGCGTGCGGACCGAACTCGAACGGCTGGTCGACCGCGGCTTCGTCGAGACGGACGCGAACCTCGGCGTCGAGGCGACGGGGCTCGGCCTGCTCGCCTCGAAGTTCTACCTCCGCCTGGAAACCGCCGAGCGGTTCCACGACCTCGCCGTGCGTGACTCCATCCCGACGGACGCCATCCTCGAAGCGGTGGCGAGCGCGACTGAGTTCGACAGCGTCAGCGCCCGGCAGTCCGAGCGGGACGCGGTGGAGGCGGTTCTTTCGAGTCAGAACGCCGGCGACCTAGACCACGGCCCGCGGAAAGTGCTCGCCATCCTCCGCTCGTCGATGACGGGGTCGACCCCCGCGGAACTGCGCAGCGACGCCTGGGTCATCCGCCAGAACGCGTTGCGTCTCGTCTCCGCGCTCCGGGGCTTTCTCGATCGCTTCGCGGACCCGCGCGACGCCAACCTCGCGCGCCGCGTCGAGGCCCGCATCGAGAACGGCGTCAGCGACGACGCCGTCGGCCTCACCGCCATCGACGGCGTCGGCTCGGGCCGCGCGAGCAAACTCGCCTCCGAGGGGATCGAGACGCCCGGCGACGTGGTCGACGCCGGCGTCGCTGGACTGGCCGACGCCGGCCTCTCCGAGGGCGTCGCCGAACGCGTCGTCGAGAGCGCCCGCGACCTCCCCGCCGTCGCAGTCGAGTGGGGCGACTTCCCCTCGACCGTCGCCCCCGGCGAGAACGACATGCGCGAGGTGTCAGTTCGGAACTCGGGTGCCGCGGCGCAGGCGGGCGTCCGCGTCACGGTAAACGGCGTCGAGATGACGACGTCCGACGGCTATCTCGACGACACGCTGACCGCGCCCGTCGGCGTGTTCGGCGGGAGCGACGACGAGATGACGTTCACCGTCAGCGTCGCGTTTCCGGACCTGCCGCTGTTGCCGGTCGAGGAGCACCGGACGGTGCGGGTAGCGTGATCAGGCCCAGCCGTGCGTTGCCGCGTCCGACGCGATCTCGTTGTCCGTGGCGTCATACCTGAGAACGTCGTCGATCTCGCGCGTCCGGACCCTTGAGACGTTTCGTCTCTCTTGGAGATACTTCTCGGGGTGTTTTGGTACAAGGGATCCGCATCTATTTGGGCTGACTCTGATAAATATAAATTACTATTCATATTTTTTCAACACACAAGGAATATCTTCATAAAAGTTTGAATTGGAATGAGGTGAGAGCAATGAACCGTCAAGGATTATGGGCAACGTTTCTTACTGTGAGTCTCGTCGGAGCCATCGGCTTTTGGCTGCTGTCGTTTTACTCCGACCCGTACACGAAGGCGGTGGTCGGCGTCCTCCTCGCCGCGATCGTCGCCCGCGTCGTCTTCCCGAAGCTCCGGGACTACCGGTTCGACGACGCGGCCGTGGGCCGTGGTGTGCGAACGTTTCCGGTCGCGCTGCTGGTCGCCCTCGTCGTGGTCCTGAACTTCGTGCCGGCGGACGCTATCGCCTCTGCGAAGGCGCTCCTCGTGGCGGTTTCGGTCGCCGCTATGACGAGCTATCTGGTCGCGGTGTACGACGTGCGTGCGACGCTCGCCCGGCGGATCTAACCGCGCCGCCCGCCGCCGACTTCAGGCCGTCCGCGAAAGCAGGTCGTCATGCAGTTCCTCCGCGCCGTCCGCGACGGCGTCGGCCTCGTCGAGGTCCATCTCGGCGTTCGTCTCCGTCCGGTAGCCGACGGCGGTCATCCCGGCCGCCTTGGCCGATTTGACGCCGTTTTTCGAGTCCTCGACGGCGATGCAGTCGGCGGGGTCGACGCCGACCTGCCGCGCGGCGTGTTCGAACACGTCCGGGGCGGGCTTGCTGTCGGCGTCGATGTCGTCGGCGCTGACGACTGCCTCGAAGAGATCCGTCAGGCCGAACCGCTCGGTGACCATCCTGATCCACTCCTGCGGCGACGACGACACGACGGCGACCCTGCACCCGCGGTCGCGGAGCGTCTCGACTAGATCGCGGAAGCCGGGCATCAGGTCAACCTTCTCCGCGTAGATCCCTTCGGCGGCGGACTCGTACCGCCGTTCCCACTCTTCGCTGTCTATCGCCACATCGTAATACTCGTCCAGATAGTCGTAGATCTCCCGGTAGTTGATCCCGGTTATCTCGTCCTCCGAGATATCCCCGTCGGGGACCGCCGCGGGCAGTATCTCTTCGGTTTCCAGTTCGACCCAGAAGTCCTCGGAGTTGACGATCACGCCGTCCATATCGAACAGTACAGCCGTCGGTGACACGTCTCGACCGACGGCGCGACGCGTCAAATGTTCTGCCCCGCAGGTTTAAGGCCGAAACCGGGACCAGCCCGGGCCATGTCCGCGACCGACTCCCCCGACGCTCCGATCCGCGTGCTCGCCGGCGACTGTACCGTCGTCTACGACGGCGACCGCCGCGAGGAACACCGCGGCCGCGTCACCGTGGTCGTCAAGCCCGACAACACCGTCCTTGTCCACGATGCCGACGGCTATCAGCCCGTCGCGTGGCTGACCCGGGCCGACGCCGTCGCCTGCTCGCGTGACGGTAGCTTCGCCGTCGACGCGCACGCCGGCGACCAGCGACTTCGAGTCGTCGCCCACGCCGAGGACGGTTTCGCGCGGTATCCCTCCAGCGAGGCGGGGACGCCCGTCGGCGACTGTCCCGACTGCGACGGCACGCTCGTTCGGACCGGCGGCGCGGTGTCGTGTCTCGACTGCGGCGAGCGCTACGGCCTCCCGTCCGGAGCGATCGTCACAGACGAGCGCTGCGACTGCGGTCGCCCCCGACTTCGGGTTGAACGCGGCCAGCCGTTCGACGTCTGTCTCGACCGCGAGTGCGAGTCACTTGACGCCGCCGTACAGGAGGCGTTCGACGGCGTCTGGAACTGCCCGGACTGCGGTGACGACCTGCGTGTCCTCCGCCGCGGCGGTCTCCTGGCGGGTTGTGACTCGTATCCTGACTGCGACGCGAGTTTCTCGCTTCCGGCGGGCACGGTCGTCGGAGAGTGCGACTGCGGGCTACCGCTGTTCGACACGGGAACCCGAAAGCGGTGTCTCGACGGGACCTGCGAGGCATGAGTGGCTCCCTTCGTTCGTGCCGCGCTCCCGACCACAGCCCCTTTGCCCTCGCGCCGTCCACCGACGAGTATGGACGGACACCTTCGGGACGGCGTCGTCAGAGTCGGCGGCGACGCCCGCCAGCGGTTCTACGATTCGCGGGGCTACGGCCGGCCGCTTGGCGGGAACGAGATTGCCCTCGCGCGCACCGAGGCGGCCCACCTCCTGTTCCGGGGGGACCTCGACGCCGTCGACGGAATGAGCTTCCGCGAGTTCCTCACCTCAGTCGACGACCCACGCTTCGGCGTCCGCTTTCTCGTGTACGCCGACCTCCGCGAACGCGGGTTCTACCTCTCGCCCGCCAGGGAGGACTGGGTTCCGGACCCGGACGACACCGACTTTCACGTCTACCCGCGCGGGAAAGGTCCCGGCGACGGCGAGGTGGCCTACCGGGTGCGAGCCGTGGGCGAGCGTGCGTCCGTCCCCGCCGCGACGCTCGGCGACCGCGTACTCGCCATCGTCGACGAGGAAAGCGAGATAACGTACTTCGAGACGGGCCGGCCGGACGTCGGCGGCACCAGCGGCATCGACCTCCCCGATAGCGTCCCCGCCGACCTGCTCTCGGACCGCGTCGTCTGCTGGGAGTCGCCGGCCCACCTCCACGAGCAGGGATTCTACGGACAACCGCTTGCCGGCCGCGACGGCGACCGCGAAGCGCTCCAGCTATCGCTCGTCGAGGCTGCGTACCTCGTGGAACGCGAGGTACTAACTCTCCCCCGTGAGGCGGTCGTCGACCGCGGCCGTGCCGTCGAGGGCGAACGGTTCGACCGCCGCCTCCTGGTGTATGCGGACCTTCGGGACCGCGGCGTCGTCCCCAAGACCGGTTTCAAGTTCGGCGCTGACTTCCGGACGTACGCCGACGTCGAGAGCGTCGACGACCTGGGACACTCCGAACTACTCGTTCGCGTCCTGCCGTCGGAGTACGCGTTTGCGCCGCGGGACTTGGCGCTCGACGTGCGCCTCGCCCACGGCGTCCGCAAGACGATGACGTTCGCGCAGGTCGACGGCGAAACGGTGCAGTGGCGGTCGGTCGAACGGCTGACGCCCTGAGGACTCACTCCGCGGGCCGACGAGTCGCGACAGCGGTGTAGTTCACTCCCGCGAAGTACGTCTCCACGACGTCGCAGTCGCCGAACGTGCGCTCGACGGCGGTCGTGACGTTCGAATCGACGTTCCAGTTCGCGACCAGATGCAAGGCCCGCGCGAGAAGCGGGTTGACGATCCGGAGCGGACCGGACGGGACTCGTCGGATGTCGAAGACCGCGAACCGTCCCCCGGGGACGAGCGCGTCGCAGACCCGCTCGACGGCCTCTTCCGGCGACGGCATCACGCTGAGCGAGAGGGTCGCTATCGCCGCGTCGTACGCCGACGGTTCGAGGTCCGCCCTCGTCGCATCCGCGCGACGGACCTCCACGTTCTCCCAGCCACGCTCGGTGACCCGCTTGCGGGCCCGGTCGACCATCTTCGGACTGTAATCGATCGCGACGATGCGCCCTTCGGGACCGACAGCCTCCCGGAGCAGTTCGAAGTTCACGCCCGGCCCACAGCCGATATCGAGCACGGCATCCCCCGGTTCGAGGTCGAGATAGCGGACCGTGGTTTCACGCATCGGCTCGTAGTCCGACTCGCTTCGTTCGTAGTGGTCGCTCCACCAGTTCCAGACGCGGCGGCTCCGTTCCAGATGTCCTCCGTCCGGGTCGCTCCTGCTCTCACCCGCCGGTCGTGTCGTTTCGCTCATACTCTGTTATCGAACGGCGAGCGGGAGGGTTCTATCCCCGATACTTTTCGGAGGTTTAAGTATTCACCCGCAGTACGCCCGCTGTGAAGTCGCTGGAACTCGTCATCGAATACACGGCCGAGACGATCCATCCGATGCACGCGTTCGTCTGCGAATCCCCTGCAGTCGAGCAGGAGGTGATGCTAGAGGGGAAGACAGAGGGCGGCAAGCGGACACTGCTGTTCTACGTCGAGGGCGACCCCCGGGTCTACGAAGCGATGCTCTCCGCGCGGGATTCGATCACCGAGTACGATATCCGGCCCGACGGCGACGGCGGGTTCTTCCTGTACATCCGTGCGCCGAACGGCGAGGGCGAGGAGTTGCTGCTCGACGCATTCAGCCGGGACACCGTCGTGGTCGTCCCGCCGGTCGAGTTCCGTGCCGACCGGACGATGCGTCTGACCGCCGTCGGCCACGGCACGGACCTGCGAGAGCTACTGGACGCGATCCCGTCTGAGCTGAGCGTCGATATCCTCTCGGTCGGTCCGTTCACCCGCGGTTTCGGCCCGTCTCTTACCGACAGACAACGGGAGGCACTGGAGGCCGCCCAGTCGGTCGGATATTACGAGATTCCCCGGGAGGGCGGCGTCGAAGCCATAGCCGCCGAACTCGACTGCGCCGTCTCGACGGCCTCGGCGTTGCTTCGGCGCGCGGAGTCGCAACTGGTCGCCGACACGCTCGGCGACCGCCCGTAACGCTCCGAAGCGAACCCCTTTTGCCCATGTCGCCGCGATGCTACGGTAATGACTGACGAGACTCGCGACGCCGACGAGACGGTCCGCCAGGACGACGGCGGAACGGAGGCGGCGGGGGCCGACACCGAGGCGTCGAAGACGCCTCGAGCAGACGGTGGAACCGTCGACGACGTGGCTCTCGACCCGTGGGGCTCCTCCAGCGTTTCCGACTACCGCAAGCTGTTCGAGGAGTTCGGCATCGAGGAGTTCGACGAGGTGCTCCCCGAAGTGCCCGCTCCGCACTACCTGATGCGCCGCGGCGTCATCTTCGGTCACCGCGACTACCGGCCCGTGGCGGAGGCGATGCGCAACGACGAGCCGTTCGCCGCGCTCTCGGGGTTCATGCCGACGGGCGACCCCCACATCGGCCACAAGCTAGTCTTCGACGAGATCATCTGGCACCAGCAACAGGGCGGCGACGCCCACGCGCTGATCGCCGACCTCGAAGCCCACAGCGCCCGCGGCCTGACGTGGAAAGAGATAGACGAGCACGCGCGGGACTACGTGCTCTCGCTGCTGGCGCTCGGCTTCGACCCCGAGGACGGGACGTTGTACCGCCAGTCGACCAACCGCGAGGTGCAGGACCTGGCGTTCGAACTCGGCAGCGAGGCGCGCTTCTCGGAGTTCCAGGGGATCTACGGCTTCGACGGCGAGACGGACGTCTCGCACATGCAAAGCGTCGTCACGCAGATGGCCGACATCCTCTACCCGCAACTCGACGAGCCGAAGCCGACCGTCATCCCGGTCGGCCCGGACCAGGACCCGCACGTCCGCCTCGCTCGCGACCTCGCCGCCCGGATGCGCTTTTTCAAGGTCACCGAGGCGTTCGCCAGCTTCGAACTTGCGGACGAGCGGGAGCGGGCGCTCGTCGGGTGGTTCTACGATGCGGTCGAGACGGCGATCGAGTCCGGACTCGGGATGGAAACGAAACGTGTCGACGCCGACGAGGCGGATCTCGGGAACGTCACTTGCGAACAGGCGGCAATCCTAATCAGCGAACTTCGTGACGCCGTAGCGAACGCGGACGATACGACCGTAGACCTGTCCGATGTGAACGTCGACGTGGTTGAGATCGAACGAGCCGGGTACGACCTGTCCGAGAACGAATGGTCAGAAATCATCGACGCGTTGCTTCCGCTTGACGCCAAGACACTCCGCCAGACTGACGATGAAACCATCGAATCGACGCTGGATAAGCTTCATTCTGGTGGGAAAGAGCCCCTCCAACGCCGAACACGCTTCGTCGCACAGCACGCGGACGACGAGGCGTTCGACGCCCTGATCGAAGCGATCGACGGCGAGAAGCGCGTCTACGACGAGCACGCCGACTCGTTCGACCTCGACCGCGACGTGGCGGAGGAGCTCGCCCGCGATGTCGAACTCGACAACGGCGGCTACGGTTTCGTCCCGCCCTCGTCCATCTACCACCGCTTCATGACCGGCCTCACCGGCGGGAAGATGTCCTCTTCCGTTCCGGCGAGCCACATCTCGTTGCTCGACGACCCCGAGGAGGGTTACGACAAGGTCAAGTCCGCGACGACCGGCGGCCGCGAGACCGCCGAAAAGCAGCGCGAACTCGGCGGGAAAGCAGACGAATGTCCCGTGTACGAACTGTACGCGTACCTGCTCTCCGGCGACGACGACGAGTTCGCCAAGGAGGTGTACGACGAATGCGTCACCGGCGAGCGCCTCTGCGGCGGCTGCAAGGAGCAGGCCGCCGAACTGATGGAGGAGTTCTTAGAAGACCACCAGGACAAGCGCGAGGAGTGGGCGGAGAAGCTAGACGAGGTCGATATCGACCTGAACTCCGCCCGTAAGCGGGTGTAACCGTTCCGCAGCCGAAACGGTCCGCTCCGGCCGCCGGAGACCACGGCGCGGTCGAACCGTCCACCGCGCTCGCGGCTACTTCTCGACGTACACCGTCGGCCACTCGGGGTTCTCTTCGAGGACAGCCGTCGCGTCGACCGCGCTCCAGTAATCGTGCGGTTCTGCGCCCAGCACCTCTCTCACGCGCTCGCGCGTGATCAGGTTCTCGCCGTCCCGGACGAGGTGAAACGCCTCGCGCTTTCGCTCGTCGAACTCCTCGCGGACGGCTCGCTGAAGTCGGTCGGTCGGGTAGTTGACGACCAGGTGCCCGCCCTCGCAGACGAGGTCGAACAGTGCCCGCAGAGCTGATTCCGGGTCCGCGACGAAATACAGCGTGGCGACGCAGTAGACCACGTCGAACTCCCGGTCTGTCGCCAGGTCGGGGAGTTCGTCGACGGCGAAGTGGAGGTTCTCCAGTCCCCGCTCCGCGGCGAGGAGACGGTTGTCGCGGACGACCGTCTCCGAGAGGTCGTACCCGTAAACGTCCATCTCCGGGTAGCGCTCGGCCAGTTCGAACGGCACGACCGCGGGTCCGCAGCCGACGGAGGACAGATCCCGGGGCATCGCTCCGTCGTCTCCGGCGACCGTCTCCAGAAACAGCGCGAGCAGGTCGGCCATCTCCTCCCCCGCCAGATACGCGCAGCGGTCGTACTCGGCCTCGCGGTAGAACTCGTCCCAGTCCATCGCCGGCGGTTCGCCGCGGGAGCGATTAAAACGTCCGGTCCCGGCGACGAACGGAGCGGGTTCCAGCTGAGCGCCGCGCAGTTAGGGGGTCACGAAACGGGTCGCCCGCTTCCGCGTCGGTACCGAACTGCCCTCGCAACGTTTTTACTCCGCGTGCGACTATCCCTCACTATGGCATCCGAACCCCACTGCCGGCGTCTCGCCCGCCAGCCGCAGGTCGCTCCGGGGTTCGGCTTTTTCCTTTCCGGGTGATCACGGGCTGTGGACTGCGCGGCGACGCGCCGGGAACCCGGCCGCCGCGGACGAAACCGCCCACGTCGAACCGGAATCGGTAACTGACGACCCCAGAGTACGTGTACCAACGAGCGAATGAAGCTACCAGCATCACAGGTCGCGGTGTTAGAGACCGCGAGCGCGAACGAGGCACAGACAGTCGAGCAACTGGCCGAGGCGACCGACCTCCCACCCGAGACGGTCACGGGTGCCGTCTTCGAACTGGCAGACGCAGAGCTCGTCTCCGTCGAGGAGGCCACCGAGGAGAGCGTCTCGCTGACCGACGAGGGCGCGACGTACGTCGACGGAGGCCTGCCCGAGATCCGCCTGTACGAGGCGGCCCTCGACGCCGGCGCGGACGAAGCGGCGGTAGAGATGGGTCGCGTCATCGGACAGTCCGGTCTGGAGGGCGCGGCGGTCGACATCGCGCTCTCGAACTACGCCCGCAAGGGGTACGGAAGCATAGAGAACGGTGAAATAACGGCCGACCCCGACGCGGACCCCGACAGCGACCCCGAGGCCGCGGCACTGTCCACGCTGTCTGCGGACGAATCAGTCGACGAGGACGGCGTTCTCGACCAGTTGGAACGCCGCGACCTCGTCGACCGGAGCGAGTCGACCGTTCGCTCGGTAACGTTGACCGGTGACGGCGTCACTGCGATGATGGAAGGCGTCGAGACGGCCGAGACGGTCGACCGGATAACGCCGGAACTGCTCACGTCCGGCGAGTGGGAAGACGTCGAGTTCGCCGAGTACAACGTCGAGGCCGACGCCGCCGAGATAAACGGCGGGAAAGAGCATATCCTTCGACAGACCGCGAACCGCGTGAAAGACACGCTCGTCGGCATGGGGTTCGAGGAGATGGAAGGGCCGCACGCCGACGCCGAGTTCTGGATCAACGACTGTCTGTTCATGCCCCAGGACCATCCGGCGCGGACCCACTGGGACCAGTTCGCGCTGGAGAACCCATCTGAGATCGCGGAGCTCCCCGAGGACCTGGTCGAGCGCGTCCGCGACGCGCACCTAAACGGCGTCGGCGAGGACGGCGAGGGCTACCACTCGCCGTGGACCGAGGAGGTCGCGAAGGGGATCGACCTGCGCGGCCACACAACGTCGCTGTCAATGCGCTATCTCTCGGGGTACGCGCAGGGCGACCTGGAGCCCCCCGAGCGCTTCTTCAGCGTCGAGAAGGTGTACCGCAACGACACCCTCGACCCGACGCACCTGCTGGAGTTCTTCCAGATCGAGGGCTGGGTGATGGCCGACGACCTTTCCGTTCGCGACCTGATGGGGACGTTCACGGAGTTCTACGAGCAGTTCGGCATCACCGACCTGGAGTTCAAGCCGCACTACAACCCCTACACGGAACCGTCGTTCGAGCTGTTCGGTACCCACCCCACGACGGGCGAACTCGTCGAGGTCGGCAACAGCGGGATGTTCCGCGAGGAAGTGCTCCGGCCGCTGGGCGTCGACTGCGACGTGATGGCCTGGGGGCTCTCGCTGGAGCGCCTGCTCATGCTGATGTACGGCTTCGAGGACATTCGGGACGTCCACGGGACGCTCGCTGACCTCGAACTGCTGCGGAACACCGAGGTGATTCACTGATGCCAGTCGTCGACGTCGACCCCGAAGAACTGCGCGAGTTGACCGGCCACGACGAGAAAGACGACGAGGAACTGAAGACGGACCTGTTCGGTCTCGGTTTAGAGTTCGAGGGCCGCACGGAAGAAGGCGAGTTCCAGTTAGAGTTCGCGCCGGACCGCCTGGACCGCCTCTCCGTCGAGGGGATCGCCCGCTCGCTGCGCTACCAGTACGGTGACGACCGCGGCGTGTACGTGCCGAACACGAACGACGCCGAGTGGACCATCGAGGTCGACGAGGACGTTCCGGACGAGCGGCCGTACGTCACCGGGGCCGTGATACGGGGCGTAGACCTGGACGAGGAGGCCCTCGAATCGCTGATCCAGTTGCAGGAGAAACTCCACGCGACGATGGGCCGCAAGCGCGCGAAAGGTGCCATCGGTATCCACGATCTGGCGATGCTCAAAGGCGCACCCGCACGGAAAGGCGAGGGCAACTCGATCCGTTACACCGGGATCGAACCCGACGGCGACCGGTTCGTCCCGCTCGACAGCAACAGCGAGATGACGCCAGCGGACGTGCTCACCGACCACCCGACAGGCGAGACGTACGCCGACCTCGTCGGCGAGTACGAGCGTTACCCCGCTATCTACGACGACATCGGCCTGTTCTCGTTCCCGCCCGTTATCAACGGCAAGCGGACCGAGGTGTCGACGGACTCCCGCGAACTGCTCGTCGAGATGACTGGTACCGACCAGTGGACCGTCGACCGGATGCTCTCTATCGTCTGCTACGCGCTCGACGCCCGCGGAGCGACCGTCGAGACGGTCACCGTCGAGTATCCCGACCGGGAACTCGTCCGTCCCGACCTCTCTACGCGGGAGAAATCCGTCTCCCACGACCGCATCGAGGGCCTCATCGGCGTCGACTTCGACCCCGAGGAGGTCGTCGACCTGTTCGAGCGGTCCGGACTCGACGCGGAGACGGCGGAGGGCGGCGTCGGGTCGCAGTCGTCGGATCGCCGGTCGGAGCCCGCCGACAGCCCCGTCTATGAGGTCGATGTCCCGTCGTATCGCGTTGACGTGCTCCACCCGCTCGACCTCGTGGACGACGTTGGACGCGCGTACGGCTTCAACGACCTCGAACCGAGCTATCCTGACGTTAGCACCGTCGGCGGTCGCCACGACCGCTCGCAACTCGAAGACGCCGTCCGGGACCTGCTGGTCGGTCTCGGCTTCGAGGACCTGCTGAACTTCCACATGATCAGCGAAACGGAGAACTTCGAGCGGATGCGGATCGACCCGGACGACGACGCAGTGGGGGCGGCCGACCCGGCGACCATCCGCGAACCGTACAGCGAGGACTACACGATGCTTCGCACGTGGGCGCTCCCCTCGCTGCTGATGGTACTGGAGAACAACACGCACCGGTCGTACCCGCAGGACCTGGCTGAGATCGGTCTCGCCGCGCACGTGGACGACTCCGAGAACACGGGCGTCGCCGAGCGACGCACCGTCGCCGGCGTTCTCGCGCGACACGACGCGTCCTACGAGGACGCCAAGGCACGTCTGCAGGCGGTCGCGCGGAACTTCGACGTCGACCTCGAAACGCCGCCGACCGACCACCCGACGTTCGTCGACGGTCGCACGGCCGCCGTGGTGATCGACGGCGAGTCGGTAGGCGTCATCGGCGAGGTCCACCCGTCGGTGCTCGTCGAACACGATCTGGAACTGCCCGTGGCCGGGTTCGAGTTCCGGATGGACGCGTTAGAATAGCTCTCCGCCTTTTCGCCCGCCCGTTTTTGCGTTACTCCAGGTCCGCCCCGACAGCGTCCTCCACGCTGTTGAACCCGTCTTCCTCCAGCAGTTCGAGTAGCCCCTCGTTGATCTCTCGGGCCAGCGATGGGCCTTCGTACACGAGGCCGGTGTACAGTTGAACGAGCGACGCGCCGGCCCGGATCTTCCGGTAGGCGCTCTCGGGGCCGGAGACGCCGCCGACGCCGATAACGGGCACGTCGACGCGGTCGGCGACGAACCGAACCATCGCAGTGGCCTCGTGTTCGATGGGCTTGCCCGAGAGACCGCCCCCCTCGGCGCGGTTTGGGCTACGGAGGGACGCCGGACGGTCGGTCGTCGTGTTCGTGGCGACGACGCCGTCCAGACCGAGGTCGTTGACGATATCCAGTGCGTCCTCCACCGCGGGACCGGGAAGGTCCGGCGAGAGTTTCACGAGGAGGGGGCTCGCGCCGGCATCGACGAGTTCGCCCAGAATGGCCTCCATGGACTCGCGGTTCTGGAGTTCCCGAAACCCCTCCGAGTTCGGGCACGAGACGTTGACGACGAAGAAATCGCCGCCGTCGGCGACGCGTTCGTACGTCTTGCGGTAGTCCTCGGGCGCGTTCTCGCTGTCGACGCGTTCGCTCTTTGCGATGTTGACGCCGATGGGCACGTCGGCGGCGGTCTCGCTCAGGCGCTCGCCGACGATGGCGGCCCCCTCGTTGTTCAAACCCATACGGTTGATGAGCGCGCCGTCCTCCCGCAGTCGGAACATCCGCGGACGCGGGTTCCCTTCCTGCGGTTCGGCAGTGACGCCCCCGACTTCAACGTGTCCGAACCCCAGGCTGGCGAGAGCGTTCGGGATCTCCGCGTTCTTGTCGAATCCAGCAGCCACGCCCACGGGGTTCGAGAAGGAACAGCCGAACGCTGACACCGCGAGTCGGTCGTCGTCGACGGTGTACCGTCTGGAGAGGCCCTTTTCGACGGGAGTCCCTAAAACACCCCGTAGCCCGCGGTAGACGAGGCCGTGTGCGGTTTCTGCCGGGAGACGAAACAGAAGCGGTTTCGCTACGTCGTACAGGTTCATTGTTCGTATCCTGGGGATAGAACCAGTATAAACCCCGCGAAGCGCCCAGTGATGCCACCGCGACGGGTACGGACCCCGTTAGAACTCGTGTTCGACCTCGTCTTTGTCTGCTTTTTGGATGATTATCTTGTCCTCGCGGACGCGGACGAACACCTCGTCCCCGATTTCCATGCCAGCCACCGCCAGTTCGTCCTCGTGTAGGTTGATGTGGACGTTGTGGTACTCGCCGTTTTCGTCTTTCGCACCACTCGGGCTGAGCTTCTTTTTCCGTACCATCGCGGTATTCTATCTCGACAGTCGCCACACGACATACTTAAGTGTTTTCTACGATCCCGAACCCAGAGCCCTACGATATCCGTCTCTGTCGCTCGATTCGTCCGCGCGCGACGTCACAACCCACTGATATCCCCCGCTCGACCGGTGAATCCCCTTCGTTTTCGGCATCTGGCTCGGAGTCCTTTATAAGACAGTGGTCCAATCCCCCTTCCGTCGGGGATATATTTATAATGAGGCATGTGCTGATTTGACACGGAGGCAAAACCATGGTACGTGAAGACGGTAAACGAAATTTCGCGCTTCGAGACAGCGGTGACGAACCGAGCGTGTTCTCCGGGAACACGCCCAGGCAGGCCGCACTGAAGGCGGCGCGCCGACTCAGTCCGGCGTCTAGCGAGGACGCGGCGGACCGAACAGAGCTCCGGCTACGGGAGAAAGGGACGGACAAAGTCCACATCTACGACGGCTGGGCCTGGGAAGAAGAGGCTCCCTCTGACAAGCCGGACTGGATGCCACAGGAGATAACCGAGGCAAACGTCTCGAAGAAAGGCATCGAACATCTCGACGAGTGACATCGGTCGCTCAGAACTGATTCCTTTTTAACACGCGTACGCGATAGTTGGTAAGTAAAATACTATTAGTCTCGGGTTCTCAGCGTCAGATGCACGGTGACGCCCGGTCCGACCAGGCGCCAGTGGCGTGGGATGATCGGCCGGCCTCCTGCCGTGCGACATTCGATAATCGGACAGCTACAGTAACGCTTGCAACTGTTTACATATCCGATCGCACGAGTGCGTAGGACTGAGTGTGTGATGACTTGCAAGTCATCAGCTACTATATGCGACCACAGCACCAACGAGCAACTGTGGAAAACCGTGGCACGGTAACGGGTTTCGGTGCCGGTTCGGTTCGACGGCCTTTTATGTAACCCGGCCATCCGAATGTAATGTGAAGGCCCGACCGGTTCCGGTCGGGACCTGCCGACGCCCGCACAGGGTTATCGAGCGGTCGGCCGCCGGAACTCTCCGGCGACCGACCCGTTCCGATGCCCTTAAGTGTGTAAGGGTGTTCGGTTGTAATGCGGAAAGCACACGACGCGATTGGCGGGGCGTTCAACTCGCTCCGTCGTACCGGACTTCGAAGGCAGTTCGAAGGGTTTATGAACCCTTCCAGCCTTACAATGAAGTCCGAAGGACATGAGGATTCCACCCCTGCGGTCCGCCGTACACGATGGGATCTGATGTTAGCCTTGGTAGTTCGGTGACACCCGGCCGTTCAACGGTCTGGCGGTCACCGGACACGGACCACGCAAGATGGTGTACACTCGTCTGAGTGTACCCGCCACGCCCCCTGGCCCTTAGTGGCCAGGTACATTCCGGTTGATCCTGCCGGAGGCCATTGCTATCGGGGTCCGATTTAGCCATGCTAGTCGCACGAGTTTAGACTCGTGGCGAATAGCTCC
>NZ_SJES01000008.1:0-190998 GCF_004762015.1 Halostella pelagica | reverse complement strand
GGGGCATGGCGACGCCAAGGGCGTCTGCAAATACCGGAGTCAGCGTGATCTCCAACCAGTCGTCGAGGCGAAAGCCCGCTCGAATCAGGCCGACCTCGCCGTGACACTCATCCACGAGTTCGCTCACGCCCTACTCCACGTCGATGTCACCGACGAGACCGAGCGGTCGAAACGCGAGGTTGAGGCCGAGGCAGTCGCGTACATCGTCGGGCGGTATTTCGGGCTGGATACGAGCGGGTCCGCGTTCTACCTGGCCGCGTGGAAGAACGACGACGCAGACGTGATTCAAGAGCGGCTTGGTCGAATCGGGTCGACTGCTGAGGAGCTCATCGAAACCGTCGACGAGTAACGAACCTGTGCCTTACCGGCAGACGAAGTAGCAGAGGTTTCCGCGGTAGTGCGTTTCAGGAGTTGTTTTTCTCGCCGCGAAGGGTGGCGGCGTGACTGCACTCGTCACGTCGGACAGACTCAGACTAATCCATGTCCGGACGGAATTCAATCGAGGCAGAAGAGACAGACCGAGGCGAACACGAACGAGATGGATACGCCCCTGATGGCGGCGTTGTCGCTACTGTTCCAACGACCACGACCCTCGGAGGAGATGTGCAGCAGCCGACGGTTGGCGATGACGAACACCAGGAGGACAGCGATCCTCGTACCGAGCGTGCTCGAACAGAGGAGATGGACGTCTCGTTACTCAGGAAAGGTGGTATGTACGAGGTGGAGTCGGCATCGGGGAACACCTACGAGGTCGACGTCGCGAGCAAGACGTGTACGTGTCCAGATTTCACGAAGCGCCAGCCGAGCGGTGGCTGTAAGCATCTGCGGCGGGTCGACATCGAGATTCGGAGTGGAAGCGTCCCACGGCCAGATGGTCGGCTTCCGGCGACAGTAGGCGTGGTGGAACAACTCGCAGAAGCAGTTCACGATCTTGACCGAGAGATAGAAGAGCGGGAAGCGAAACGTCGAGAGCTCCAGACAGCACTGGAGGTTCTCGAAGAGTATTCGAACTAAGGAACGGAGAAATGCGGTTAACCAACGAAAGTGATTACATCCGTGGAACGTTGGTTAATCCCTCATCGGAAGTACGGAGCTAAGTCAGACGCTCGTCAGACCCCAGTATTTCCACTAATACATTGACAGGATTCAGATGAAGAGTTACGACCCGACACTCTCCCCCCATCGTTTCCAGTAAACCTAGAATCAGAGCGGAAGCGGCACTCGCTAAAGCTAATTTCACTAGATTCCTTCTCTAGTAAATTGTTGTGTTTTCGAGGCTACGGACCAATTAGAAGATAAGGGTGATAAAACTTTCCACTAGTTCAGTATTCTTTTTGAATTGGTCGGATACCTCTACGTCCTATTACTGGAAATAGTGGGGAGGGGGTGTTACGATACCCTTCTTCACTACTACTATCCGCCTTCCCCCGATTACATTCTGTTAGCCATTTAGTGGAAACGGTGGTGTGTGGTCATTTTATAAAGAATCGTTTACTGGAAATACTGGAACCCGCTGGTTTCTATTCTCATCCGTTCCGTGGTCCAAGAGAACTGTGATTTACTGGAAATCATGGGGTGTGGCGGCCAGCAGTACGACCTCGTCCTTTACTGGAAACGGTGGGGTGTGTCTCCTCACGAGAACATAATCTGGATCATTTCGCTCCTCCTCTTCAATACCAAAGCCAGTGACAGCCCTCTCTTTATCGGAAACAACGGGGTCTTGATCCGATACCGGAATGCGTCCCCCACGGTGGTTATACTGGAAATAGTGGAAACGGCGGTCGTAACCATTATCATGCCACAATGAATCATCGAGAACATCATGGGTCCTCGATTCCAACCGGACGATACGCTCTATAAACGACGTAACACGCTCAAGGTAGAGTACGTCCCGGATGACATCGTCGGACGGGATAACGAGATCGAAGAGTACGAGGCTGCCCTGCAGCCAATCATCAATGGGGAGTACCCCGACAATATCTTCATCTACGGGAAGACTGGTGTCGGGAAGACTGCCGTCACGAACTTCCTCCTCAATGAACTCCAGGACTCCGCAGAACACTTCGCTGTCGACACGACCTTCGTTACTCTCAACTGTGACGGCCTGAGCACGAGTTACCAGGCCGCAATCAATCTCGTCAACAATCTCCGTGACCCCGAGAACCACATCGCCGAGACCGGGCACCCCCAGTCCAAAGTCTATCGTCTTCTCTGGGACGAACTCAACAAACTCTCCGGGACAGTCATCATCGTCCTCGACGAGATCGATCATATCTCTGACGATACGTTCCTCTATCAGATCACGCGTGCCGACAACAACGGATACATCGACAACATCCAGCTCGGTCTCATCGGCATTAGCAACGATTCGACATTTCGAGAACAGCTCGATGCAAAGGTTCAGTCATCGCTCTGTGAAACCGAGATTTCGTTCCCGCCATATGGAACAGAAGAACTCCAGAAGGTGCTTGAACAGCGGGCCGAAATCGCGTTTCACCAAAACGCACTTGAGGAAGATGTAATTCCACTCTGTGCTGCACTCGGCCGACAGGATGGCGGTGATGCTCGACGGGCAATCACGCTTCTCCGGAAAGCCGGCGATCTCGCCCGAACAGAGAACGCATCCACAGTCACGACTGATCTCGTCGAACGCGCCCAAGAGAAACTTGAGGCCCAGCAAAGCATGGATATCATGCGTGATCTCACCGAACACGAACAACTCACACTGTACGCGCTCACAACGCTCGCCGCCGAGGACGAAACCCCGGCGCGGTCACGTATCGTCTACCAGCGATACAAGGAACTCTGCGAGTTCCAGGCTCGGGATCCCCGTACAGCCCGTCGGATGCGGAGCTTCCTTTCTGACTTCGAGATCCTCAATCTCACACTCTCCCACAAGGAACACCGTGGCCAAGACGGGGGTACGTACCGTGAACACGAGATCAACCGCGACATCGCGACCGTCGTCGACGCTCTCCAGACTACAATTAGTGAATTCGGTGCTCACCGGAGTATTGTCGACTATCTTCCTGATTCCGGTGAAGAGTTCGCAACGATATAGGTGGAGGAACTCTCTGTTTTCCTCAGGATTTCCTATGAGTGTGCTCCGTTCAACTGACTTAACCAACAACACTATGGTATTTGACGTCGGTGTTGGTTAATACGGCCGTGTTCCATGTCCTACTCTCCACCGACCCCACCGGAGGAACTCCCCGACGACGTCGTCGAGACGCTAGATGAGTGTTCACCCGATCTACTCCGGTACATCGGACGTTACGCCGAGGAACTTGCCGAGTATCGGGAGCGCGAAGCACGCCTTGCTGAACACGAGGACGAG
This sequence comes from Halostella pelagica, assembly GCF_004762015.1. Taxonomy (NCBI): domain Archaea; kingdom Methanobacteriati; phylum Methanobacteriota; class Halobacteria; order Halobacteriales; family Natronoarchaeaceae; genus Halostella; species Halostella pelagica. The sequence goes on along the minus strand of NZ_SJES01000008.1, from coordinate 187,661 downwards.
GAGGACCAGGTCGAGGAGCGACCTGAGGACCTCCCAGACGATGTCCCCTCGAAGGCCACGATTACAGTCAAGGAAATCAACGACAACCGCTACTATTACTGGCAGTGGCGTGAAGGAGATTCGATCAAATCGGAGTATAAAGGACCTGTCCAATCGAGCGAGTAGAACTTTCGATTTTGAAGTAGGCCAGGCGTCGGGATATAACTCACTCGTCAATTCCGAGTTCAGCTCGGAGGTCCTCTTCATTCTCAAGCACTGTTCGAACGACCGCCGGATAGAAATCCCAGTGCTTCTCTAAATCATCGCTTTTCGATCGGGAGTACTCGAGGTCCATGAGTTTGAAGAGATCGTTGAGATCCCGCTTCAGCTCAGGCGGGATGTAGATATTTACATTGTCGTATTCGTCGACGAGACGACCACGAGACGAATCCTCGCTACTCGTGGTAGCGTTGTCCTCAGTTGACTCGTACTCCCCTTCAGTATCTGCCGGTACATCTTCGCCAGTCTGCTCTTGTTCCGCTGACCCGTCTCTCTCTTCTATTTCTGGCGTACGGTCTCCTTCTACTGTTGGGGATGTTTCTGACGTTTCTAATGCTTCATCTGCTTCTGATCTCTCATCCCCTTCTTCGGTAGTGGATTGCTCGGTGACGCTTTCGCTCGCGTCTTCCTCGGTATCAACGTCTTCCTCGTCCTGGTCGTCCGTCTCACCACTCACGCCGAACGCAGCTGCTCGCTCTTTTGTTCGCTCCATTTCGTCTTCGAGGTCGCTCATGCTTCGATCTCTCGTGATCGGATTTCATCGGTGGATTTCTGACGCATCGCCTCGACGTCGCCGTTGAAATCAGGCGGTGACGTTTGATCTAACACGCGCTTGACCACCGTATCGAACTGTGGGAACTGGTCGTTTTGGAGTGATTCGTCGTGGACATAGATGGAGCCAGCTTCCCATTTTGCGCGATCGAACGCGGCGCGGTCGTCGATTTTCACTCCTTTCTCACCGAAGGTATCGTCGAACCAGTCCAGTACCTCGCGCATTTGCTTCGTTTCCTTTGTCGAGGTGTACGTCATCGTGAAGGCGAGATACTCAATGTCGAGATCGTGCATCATCCCGAGGGTGTCGTACATGTCGAACAGGAGGTTCGTCGAGTGAACCATCTCCGACCGTGGCACCATCGGGACGACCACGTTTTCACCGGCAGTGACGGCATTCTTTGCAAAGGCGGAGAAATCGGGCGGACAGTCACAGACTACGTAGTGATAGTCAGTTTCCAGTCGCGTGAGTATCTTCCCGAGTCGCTTCTCTCCGGCGTCAGCAGAATCCAGTGGGGTCTTGTTACCTGTGTATGTCGAGTTCGCGGGGATCACATCGAACTCGTCGTGTTCGATTACGAGATCGGTGATCTGGTCCCACTTGTTGACGTCAAGCAGCACTTCGTCAAGTGAGAGCCTGTCGAGATCATCGAACAGTTCACGATGACCGAGGTTTGCAGTAAGCGTTCCCTGAGGGTCCATATCGACTAGGAGAACCTCAAAACCTCTGGCAGCGAGACCGCCTGCGAGATTCATCGCTGTAAACGTCTTTCCGGTCCCTCCTTTCTGAAACGACACCGCGATCACCTCTGGGATTGAATCCGCCATTACTAACGCCTCGAACAGTACTGCTGTTTCTAACGTTAAAAATCTACGTCAGACGATTGGCAGCGTTTCTAACGTTAGAAATAGCGTTCCGTGGCGTGATACTGCCCATACACTGCAATTCTAGCACTGACAAGCAAATCCATTCTTGTGTTTCTAATGGTACTTATAGGAATAACATTTCTAATATTAGAAATACAGTACCCGCTTACTCAATTTCGTCTATCACTTGCATCCCTTCCATTAGAAATATTTCCTATGTTGGGGATGTTACCAACAGTAGGAGCATAATCTACGTTCCCAATATTAGAAATGGTGGCACCGTTGCTGATATGGGGGCGGATCGCCTTCAATATTAACCAACTTCAACGCCGATCGTGCTGGATGTGTTGGTTAATCTGACGTGCTCGATTGCGATGTTTCATCGGAAACATCATCGAGAGCGGATTAGAGGCTTGGAGTGGCTATCTATACATTCTCACTCAATAGACGGAGTCACTAACGGTCAAGAGACTCGATATTACGTGATCTCTGCAATCAGCTCAAAGCCGTCTTTGAACGTGATTTGCCCGTCGAACCCATGAGCTTCGATTGCAGTGACGACGCCGTTCCCTGCATCGTCATCCGTCGTGAGGACGCAGATAGACGCGGCCTTCCCGCTCTCTAAGAGGTGGGCTGCGACGCCACCAAGTGCGGTATCCGCTTTTTCGATGTTGTCCTCGGAGCGATTCGACTCACGTGCAATGAAGCCACGCACACCGTCCATAACGCTAGATACCGTCGGATTCGTGTAATCTAATTCATCAGCGACGGTCACCCATCCAGTATCAATCGCACTGTTAATCGGTGTCTGGCCGGGCGTACTGCGGTCTGGCGCACCGCCAAGTTCCTCATACACCCGCTGTGGAATCACGAACGTAATCTCGTTCCGCTGGGCGAACCGTTCCAGCGCTGTATACTTGTTCCGCTGTTGGCGGCCACAGGCAATGAAAACGCCTGAATCAGCAATCCATACCGCGTTCTCAGGTATCGACTCGGTCGTCCCTTGCATGTATGAGAGAATTCCTACGCTTCCTCGTCGACCGGCTTGTCACGCGCATTCCGAATTTGGTCGAAATATGGATCGTACTCCCGCATGTCGAGAATCACTTCGCGGAGCGCCTGGAGTACCGCAATCCCGAACGCAGGTTGAAGGTTGAGTTCGCGTGCTGCGAGGCGTTCGGTCATGCCGCCCTCCACGTACGGAATCGCGTACGTGAGCGCTGCAGCGAGCTTGCCCATGCCATGCTTCTCGATCAGCAGGTCGAGATCCTGATCCTGGGGCGACCGGCCGATCGCCTCGACGAGCGTGGGCGTGATCGTGTACGTGTCGCCATCGAGGTTCGCAGTGAGCGTGATCGGGATGCCCGTGTAGGTGTGGGTTTTCTGCGCTTCATCCCGCGTGAGTACCCCGAGCTCGACGAGCGTTCCCGTATCCGCGTACGCGGTCGTGCGGGGTGTGTCGATGTCGGCGACGATTTCATCAATCGTCACTTCGCCTTCACGGAGAATATACGTGTAGAGGCGAGCGAGCCGTGGCTCTTCGAGTAGCTGTGCCACTGACATTAGGCCATTAATGGCGCGTTCGGGGTCCCCCGTCGCTTTCGACATACAATACATAATTCGTGCACTGAGTAATAACGCTTGGGTTGTGACCGTAGTCGGAGGTGTCCAAGTATCACTCTTCGCTTGGTTCGAAGGCAGCAGCCAGCTGCTCGCGCATATACTCCCGGCGGAGCATCCGGGCCCGCGAATCCGAGAGATAGTTCTGCAGGACGACGTCGGCGCTCGCGCTTCCCTGTTCGGCCGCGATCTCGTCGAGGCTACCGAGGACAACGTCGAGCGATGCAGAGTATGCGTCGTACCAGTACCGCCGCCCCATTTTCGGCGCCGGTGCCACTCCGTCAATCTCGTCGGGCAGCCCCGCACGGTCAGCGAGCTGTGAAAATCGGTTCCAGACCGTCCACCGTGAAATTGGCCCGCCCGAGGCATGAGGTGACGGGAACAGGTAGCCGTCCCAGTCGTCGTGGTCGGCGAACGTCGCGAGTCGGTCCTCGAGGACCTCCCGACCGTAGAGGAGCGACACCTGGCCGGGGCCGTTCTTTCGCTCCTCGAAGGAGATATACGGGACTTCGTCGGCGGCGATGTCGAGGACGAACTGGCGCGTGTGGAGGCGAGCGACCTCGTTCGGGCGAAGCCCCCACGCGCACAGTGCGAGGACCAGGAGGCGGTCTTCTTGATCGTCGGCCGCTTGGTAGAGCGCGCGGACGTGCTCGGTGGCGAGACACGGTGTGTCGGCATCGTCATCGGTGTCGTTCGACCAGTCGAATTCCTCGTCGAGGCCGTCAGCCGGGTTGACGGCGGCCCATTTGCGCCGGACCAGATGGGCGTACCAGTTCGAGACGGCGAGATGAATGCGGCGTTTGGTCTGCCCGCCATTGAGATCCTCGTGCAGGCGGTCGAACGCTGCCCAGCACGCATCGACCGCTTTGTAGGCCGGGACGTCGCCATCGCGAGCGACGGCCGTCACGAGGTCGTCTGTGTCGTTCTCGCCGCAGTAGGCGGCGACGTAGCGATTCAATCGGTAGCGGAGCGTGTCGATCGACGAGTCCGCGAGGCCCTTTCGCTCTCGACGGGAGGTGAGGAACGATTCGAGCGCCTCGATGGTTCGATCGTGGTCGGTCGCCCAGTCGTAGCCTGTCGCTTCGGCTTCGAGCCCGAGGTCGGTCGTCCAGAACTCCCCGAACGTCACGTCGTGGTGCTCCCGTAGCGCGTAGAGGAGCGGGCGGAAGTCGTGGTCGCGGAGCCAGCTGTGCGTCGGCTTCTCCTGGTCGGGATCGAGACCGTCGGCTTCCATCGCGGGAGCGACGACCGCCCAGTACGCGTCGACGAGTTCCTCGCGGTCGAGCAGCGTCCAGGAAACATCGTCGACGTCTTCCCAATCGGCGTTTGTTGCCGGCGTCGTCGCGTCACTCACGGGGGACACCCCACCGTTTCCAGTATTCGGTGCGCTGGGAAGCGGCGTAGAGACCTTGCTGAGTGGGTTTCCGATTCTAAGTCCGGCATGTTCGGGCAATAGCGCGTTTCTCACAACTTCGTTATAGGTTTTGGGGACTCACTGACTGCTGGAGTCTGTGTGAACACCGAAAATAGATGCTGTATTGCCTCAGTATTGGATATATCATATGTCGCTATACAAAGACAGATGATGGCAGAAGATGAGACCGGCCTTCTCAATGCATACGGTTCTCGGACTGGTTTGTGGCTATGGACAAGGTGATCCTTCGACATTTTCGTCGATTTTACTTCTAATCACAGAAAGCCGGGAAGCTACCCATTCCAAGGCGACCAGTACATCGCGCTGACGTTGACATTAAAGTCGTAAACGTGCTAATACTGGTCTAACCGCCAAAATGCTCTCTACTCACTCCACGTGAGCTGGCCAACGGTTGGAAACTCAACCTTCGCTGTTTGGGGTGGGTTGTAGTATCGGGACTTGATATCGTAGTATCCGAATTCCGGAGGGATACGAGCGCACGCCTTTGCCAGATTTTCGTCCGCTGTGTGAGTGATCACACGGATTCGAGCATTCGCATCGAACAATCGAACTGCCAACGCGACCACCGCCGCGTCCTGCCAGTTGTTCGTCTCTGGATACTTGCTCTGCTGGTTGAGAAACTCATCTGCAACGAACCGTGCTTTCTCAACCGGTCCAGCACTACTCTCGAATCCCGCTGTACGATCACCTGGTAGCGGTGTGGCTACCCGAAGCCACCCTTCTTCGATAGCCGTATCGAGGTATGGATTCGTCGGTGAGTCGGCACTCCCGGTATCCGCCAGCTCGTGGTAGACCGCTGCTGGCACCCAAACTTCAGTTCCAGCTTCCTCTACGGCACTCTTGAGCGATTGTAGGTGTGGACTGGGGTGCTTCCCCAAGTTCCGAAACATCACCGTGTCCGCAATGTTCGCAGTATACATCCTCGCTCGGTTCACTTATCGGCGTATTCCTCGAGGAGATCGCCCCCCTCCGCATCGAACTCATCCGGTGTGTACGTCGTCGGGGTCGAATCGTCATCACCGAGGTCGAGAACCGAATAGAGCGCTTCGACGAGATCATACGTAGTTCCAGGAGAGAGATCTGTGAGGCTCGCGATTTGCCGGATTGTGACCTCGCCCTCACTGTGTGCGTTCACGAGATCGTATGCGAGCGCGAACGTGACGATGCCGTAGTCTTCGAGGACTCGTTCGATCGCTGGGTACTCGTTTTTCTGGGCGATTACCTCGATGATTTTGGGAGTGATCGAGACTTCCGTCTCACGGACCGTCAACGTTAGCTCGAACTCCTGAGCGGTGTATACGGCAGTCCCGGTCTCGTCGCCAACCTTGCTGATCAGGCCCGCCTGCTCCAGTTTATGCAAGTAGTCGTACACCGTCTTTTTGGAGACGGTCGTTGTTTCGACGAGTTCGGGACCTGTTGCAGTCTCTGCCTGTCTAATCGATGTATAGAGGTCCGCGAGGGACGGGTTCTCAAGTAATTCTGCGAACGTCGGAATTCCAGTGATGGTTCCTGGAGTGTCCCCCGCGTTTCGCACGTGTTCTGTATCGTAACTCATCTTGTGTAGAGTTACGAAACTGGAAACCATAAATGTTTGCCACGGAACCGGGTCACTGTAGTGTTTACAAACGGGCCCGACCGCAGAGGATAGCTTTGTTACGTGCCTTAATTACACACTACTCTCGCCCACAACGCCCATTAAGTAGAGACGCGAACTTATCACTGGTATCTCTGTCAATTTACGTCGTATAGCAGCGCAATGCTGAATACAGACACATAGCGACCCCTGAATATTATCATTTCAAGAATAGTTAGGATGGGGGAGAGTCGATACAACAGTATTGTTTTCCCATCTCTTGTACAAACCCGACTAATGACGGCGCAGGACTCCACGCAGACTGAAGACCGAAAAGACGACCACCTTCAAATCGTCCAAGAGCGGGACGTCGAAACGACAGGCACGGGCTTCGACGACGTCCACCTCGTCCACAACGCGCTTCCGGAACTCGATTACGACGCGATCGACCCCTCCATCGACTTCCTGGGTCACGACCTCTCTGCCCCAATCTTCATCGAGAGCATGACTGGCGGGCACCACAACACGACGGAGATCAATCGGGCGCTGGCCCGGGCCGCCAGCGAAACCGGTATCGCCATGGGTCTCGGTAGCCAGCGAGCAGGCCTCGAACTCGACGACGAACGCGTCCTCGAATCGTACACCGTCGTCCGCGATGCCGCACCCGATGCGTTCATCTACGGGAACCTCGGCGCTGCACAGCTCCGAGAGTACGACATCGAAATGGTCGAGCAGGCAGTCGAGATGATCGACGCCGACGCGCTCGCGGTCCACCTGAACTTCCTCCAGGAAGCCACCCAACCAGAAGGCGACGTCGATGGCCGGAACTGTGTAGCTGCGATCGAACGAGTGTCCGAGGCACTCTCGGTGCCGATTATCGTCAAGGAAACGGGCAACGGCATCTCCGGGGAGACTGCCCGAGAGCTAACTGCGGCAGGCGTTGACGCTCTCGACGTCGCTGGCAAAGGCGGAACGACGTGGTCCGGGATCGAAGCCTATCGCGCAGCAGCCGCGAACGCGCCGCGACAGAAACAAATCGGCACCCTGTTCCGAGAATGGGGCATTCCAACCGCTGCAAGCACGATCGAGTGTGTTGCCGAACACGACTGCGTCATTGCGAGTGGTGGTGTCCGAACGGGATTGGACGTGGCAAAAGCGATTGCCCTGGGTGCCCGCGCCGGCGGGTTGGCGAAACCATTCCTGAAACCAGCTACAGACGGGCCAGACGCTGTCATCGAACGCGTCGGGGACCTGATCGCCGAGCTGCGAACAGCGATGTTCGTCACCGGCTCGGGGTCGATCGACGAGCTCCAGCAGGTGGAGTACGTGTTGCACGGAAAGACGCGCGAGTACGTGGAACAACGAACCAGTAGCGAGTAGTCCCGGATTCCCCAGTCTCAGCAGGACGGATAGAACAACAGCGGGAAAGAGAGAGCCGACTCCGATATCTGTCCAACCTGTACTTACCGAACTACGCACCACAACGAGGCGGGTTCTCACCAGCGAATTCGTCGTGAAATAACCGTTCAGTAGGTGTGCTTATTGGTCGTTGGGTCTGGGGGTGAATGCGTTGAACTGTCGGCCAGTGATTGAGTTCGGTGTTAAGCGATAGTAGTCCATTGTGAACTCATCAGGTGTCGTATCGGGATAGACGTTCAGCGTAGGGATGGAGGCGTTTTCTGTGATTGCTGTCGCGGCTTTGGGTTCTTCGTCTTCTGGGACCGGTTCGAGTGTTCCACTTACAATGACGCTCTTTGCTGGCTGTTCCTCGTAGACGGTGAACGTCGCTGTCTCCGTTGTTTCCAGAAACGCCATCTTCTTGCTCTCCGGTGTATAGACGAACTGGAAGTACAGTGTCTCACCGTCGTAGCCGAATGATTCTGGAATCGAATACGCTTCTGTGCCGTCAGTGAGCGCTAAGACACCAACGCCTGACTCGCAAAGTAAGGTTTCACTTTCTGCCCGAGATAGCTCAGTAGTCATACCGATACGTACCACCCTGGCGTTTGAACATATTCCGTCCTGGGATTCCAATGAGCAATTAGTAGCTCACCTACATCTAACGATTAGCTGCATCACCCCTGCTCGCGATTGAGGAATCCAGCAGAGCCACAGAACTCTCTATACTGGTCGGTTGGACGAACTCTTGAGCGTCTCCGGGCTATTCTTCTGTAGTGGTCGCGACTCGCGAGTCTCGGCGCAGCGTCTTTCGACGAATCGCACACCAACATATCGAGTGGCCCGCATATGACTCGACACCGCTGTACGATCGCTCCTCACTCGGTGGGTTAGAATCGGACGTTCGAGTCGTCTCGAGTGTCTGGTTCACGCACCCAAATCATAACTCACTCGAACAGTGCGTCTGCGAACTTCCGCTGGCCTACTTCCGCTTCGAGGCCCACGACTGCTACGGAAGGTCAACACGCTACGAGATGGACACCCTCTTTCGCATGTTCTTGCTGAAAGAACTCCACGGATGGCAGCACGAAACATCTCTCGTCGAGTACCTCGATAGCCACCCCGAACTTTGTGAACGCCTCGAGTTGGAGACGGTGCCCGATCAATCGACATTGTGGCGCGGCTGGAACGAGCGCTTCACGCGCGATTTCCGTGAGACGATCCAGGAAGCGGCTCGAACAATCCTGATCAAAGCGCAGAACGCGGGTGTCGCTGTACCACGCGACCCAGAACGAAACCTCCCGGATCAAGGCGACGACGCAGACGAATCTGTCCCAAACGATCAGGCCATCCTCGACAAGGCTGAGAGGGTCACCGACCACATCAGTCGCGTCGTATACCCCGCGTTCTCGCTCGATCGTGGTGAGGGCTGTGAGATTCCTGAGAACGCCTACTGGGGCTTACAGACCTATCTGGGCCTGCGTGAGAACCTAGCGGCTAACGAGGGCGCTCGCAGTTTCATCCACGAGTCGACGCGTGATCGAACGCCACTCGGGCACGGTCATCGCGACCAGATTCGTGACCTCCCCATCAATCAGATTCGCGAGATGTACCGACAGGCACTCCGTCAGCTCATCAACGAGCTCGCGGGGACAGAGGAGTTCTTTCGAGCTGGAATCGTCGCGATCGACATCACCGAGGACGACCCCTTTACCGGCGACCGTACCGGCCACGAGGACGAGATAATCGGAACGAAGGAGAAGAATGACGAATACGCCTACCAGTGGGCGACAGTCCAGCTGGTCGGCAACGCTGTTCCACTCGTGCTTGATGCCCGCCCAGTTCGACGAGGCGAGTCACGCAAGGAGATCGTCAAGGACCTGCTCGACTCCGCTGAGGACCTCGTTCACGTCGATAACGTGCTGATGGATCGGGAGTTCGACAGCCAGCACATTCTAGAGATGATCAGCCAGCGTGGACTGTCCTACGTCGTGCCGAAACGGATGCAAACGAGTGAGAAAGCTCAGGCCAAACGACTCCTCCAACGCGATCAAGACCGGTACGAGACCGACCGCAAGCTCCATCTTGGCAAGAACGAGTGGCACGAGACGACGCTGATCTATCGCCGGAAAGAAGACTCTGAGCACGACGACCATCGACAGTACTCGGTGTTCATGTCCAACCGGGGTGGTGGTTTTCTCAGTGAGTACGGCTACCGGTGGGAGATTGAGAGTGGCTATCGGTCGATCAAGCGATTCATGGCTGCGACGACGTCGACGGATTTCGGGCTCCGATTCTTCTACTTCGCGTTTGCGTGTCTGTTGTACTCGATTTGGCGAGCAGTCGATTTACTTGTCCAAGTCGAGTTGACTGGTGAGTACGAACACGCGCCGATTGTGACGGCCGACAATACGCTCACGCTGCTGAAGAAGGAGACTGGAATCGGATAAGGAGGTACTCTGTCGGGGCCAGTGCGGATTTCTGAGTGGCAACGCTGTCAGGAATTTCGGGGCGTGTTTAGAGGTTCGTAATCGTGCGGTTTAGCGGCTTAGCGCGGCTTCGATATTTTTGACGGCGGCTTTGAGCGCGAGTTCGCGGAACTGGCCGAACCAGGTTCGCGCTCGGAGCGTATCGCCAAATCGACGTTTCAACGTGCGAATAACTGACTCGACGACCGATCTGCGGTGATACGTTTCGTCGTCGAGTCTGGCATTGTGCGCTGCGTCTAGCGACGAAAATTCGCGGTGCTTAATCACCGGCCTCACGCCCGCCTCCCGAAGTTTTCCGCGTAATTCGTCCCAGTCGTAGCCTTTGTCGGCGGTGATCGTTTCGACCTGTTCGAGATTTCGTGAGAGCACCTGTTCGCCGATCTGCGTGTCGTGTGGTCGTTTCATCGAACAGTGTATATCTAGTATTGTACTACTTTGACAATCGACGAGAACCGTCGTTTTGACTGCGTTGAATGTGTAATTCGTCCGTCTGGCGTAGCGGCGACTCGCTCCGCGCCGATCGAACCCGGTTGCGTCGATCGCCTGGATCTCACCGGTCTCATGAAGATCCGACGAGAGCTGCAGCAGCCGCCGCCAGATCGGCATTTTCAGCTCCTGCATCCGCGAACAAACGGTGGTAAAATCGGGTAGATCTATCGGTTCTAAGCCGAGAATTCGAGCGATTCGAGGCATCTCGTACAGCACGTCTAGCAACCGCCGATATGGGAGATCGAGATACGTTTTGAGGCCGTGAATTGAGACGATCACCCAGTCGGCGTAGCCGTTTTCGCCGCGCTGTACCGCAGGTTTCGGGTTCCCGACGACGGCTTTTTGAGCGAGCGTGACGACGCGCCTAGTGAAGCGGGCTAGTTTCGTCTGCACCAACCGAACCTACCCGCTTCACTTCCTAGTAAGTTAGACATTTAGCGACAGCTACTAGGTGGGGGATACTAGCCCGTGAGTCTCTAAGCAGGCCGGATTCTGGCATCTAAACGCGCCCCAATATTGGAAGTACCTACGAAGCCCGAAAAACGAAGAAAACGGCCTGGGTCGGTGCTTTTCTAATCATTACGTGGTACTGGATTGGGACTCTCGCGCTCTACCTCGTTGACGGATTCACTATCGCCCTGATGCCGGAGCTTTCCTCGGTTACGGAGGCGATGATTGGATTCTTGGAAGTATCTATCACAAACCCAGGGCTGGGATTATTGTTCGCCGTGATTGGTGGAATCTCGATGTGGGCGTTGGAGGCGCTGTTCTACATCCGGATGATTCTGCTGTATGTCTACCTGTACGGAATGCCGATTGCATTTGCACTGGCCTACGGAAATATTCCGGTCGTATCCGATATCGCGATGGGGTTTTGCAAACGGTTTGTCCCGTTGGCTGTCCTCCCGCTCCCGGCAGCGATGGTCCTCAAGGGGTACGACTTGATCTACGGCGGTGGGACGCTCACGCCAGGAACAGCGTTCCTCAAATATCTCGTCGCTGCGTCCCTCCCGCTGGTCGCCCTCTACATCACGTGGAAGACGTTCAAATACGCGACTCCGCTGACGGCCAAAGTCGTCGGCGGTGCAACGAAAGGCGCAGCACTCGTTGGCGGTGTCGCCGCTGGAGCCTACGTCGGTGGCGCCGGCGTCGCGACGACCGCCGCTCGGTGGGGGCCGAAAGCCGCCGCTGGCCACGCCGTCGCGCAAAAAGCGGCTGCCCGCGGTGGGCATGGAGGAGACGATGGCGGGACGCCATCATACCGTCGAACAGAGAACGACCCAGGTGGAGCGACAGCGGAATCAGCGAGTGACGACCGTGGGATGGAGTTTGATCGAGGAATCCACTAACAATGTCAGCAGATCAAGACGCGGCCGCACGGCGCATCATGGATCAGTTCGGCGAGGAGAGCCACATCCCGTATCTCAATATCGAGGAAGGGGACGTCGGCATGCTCATCGCCTTCCCCATTATTGGGCTGTTTATCGCTGGCCTCACCGGGATCGAGTCGCTTGCCCTCCCGTTCGTCGCTGGCGGGCTGGGCTTTGGCGTCGCCGTCATCTACGTCTCACCAACCCACCTGAACGCCTGGACGTGGACGAAAGACGTCTATCGGTACCTCAAACGTCCTCAGGTCACGTTCAGTGCGCCCGCCGACGCCGACACGAGTACCAACGAGACAGAGCGCAACCAGGGCGGACTCGCGAACTACACGCCGTTCAAGCCTGACGAGCGAACGCAAGACCTCACGAACATCAAGCGGGCGTGGCCGGGCGCTGGTGCCATCCAGCGTGAAGACGGCGCGATGGAGGCGTTCATCGAGATCGATCCGGCCAACATGGACTTCGCGATGTCCGACGACTGGGCTCAGCTCCAGGACGCCGGCGAAGAGTTCGCCAACAAAGAGCTGGACTCGAAGCTCAAACTCCACGCCACAACCCGTTCCTTCCCGGTCGAGCAGATCACCGAGACCATCGAAGATCGGCTCACGGACGAAGACGTCACGGAGAACCCGATTTTCCGGGAACTCCTCGAAGAGTACCGGGAGACACGGCCGAAGGAGATGCGTGACCGGGGCATCCAGCAGGTCCGGTACTACATCGGCGTTGAAGTTAGCCCGATAGAGGTCTACGACCGCTTCCGCGACGAGGGCACCCCCGCAGAGAAGCTGACCCAGTTCCCGGTCATCGGCTTCCTGTTCAACCCGTTTGTCACCCGCCGCGAGGACCTTACCGACGTCGAACGTCGTGCGCAGATGTTCGAGAAGCTCGACAGTCGCGTCAACGACGTGCGATCCGAGTTCATCCAGCAGGCGTCGGGGTGGTCCGCACGTCGACTCAGCACGGTCGAGCTGTTCGTTCTGAATATGGACTTTTGGAACGGCCGCGAACACGACTACGACGAGGCAGAACGTGTCGTTCGCGACCAATCGATCATCGGCCACTCGCGCCGGGAGGACCCACACGATGCGTAACGTGATCCTCCAGACTGGTGGTGGCGCGCTTGGCTCCGTCGCCGGGTGGCTCCAGAATCTGACGCCAGCAGAGAGTGCAGTACTTGCCCTTGCAGTGGGTCTCGGCCTTGGCGTCGGCAGTAAGTACCTCTGGGACCGCTTCACTGCGGATGATGAACCAGAGGTAAACTTCACCGATGTCCTCGATGAGGAGACACTCGAAGAAGGCGAGGCCGAACGCAAGCTCCTCGACGACATCTCCGAGTCGCACAAGACCGTCACCGCGCCCGGAGCTGTCGAGTGGGAGACGCGAGCGGCACGGGTCGGCGAGCAGTGGACAACGACACTGTACATCGCTAATTATGCTGACTATCCCAACGACGGATATCTGAGTGACCTCTTCGAGATGACCGACGTCCAGTTCGATCTGACGGCCCACATCACGCCGAAAAATCAGGAGCGGGCCCGGAACGAACTGCAAGACATCGCTGACGACCTCCAGGTCGATGCTGACCTCGAACAGAGTATCCGGAGTGCGTATCTCCAAGAGCGCGCCAACGAGGCCGCAGCGACGTACAAGGCCGTCGAGAGCGGCGCGAACGTCTTCGATCAAGGGATGTTCATCACCGTCCGGGCCGACGAGAAAGACGAGCTCAGAGATGCCGTCCAGACGGTCAAGAGCGCGCTCCGCGACGACCCGGCGAACCTCACGCCGAAGACCGCAATCTGTCGGCAGGATCTCGCTCTCCAGTCCGCCGCACCCATCGGCGACAACGAGTTCGGGCGGACATCGATTGCGCTCGGCGGCGCCGTCGGCGCGTTACTCTCCTCGCCTCACAACGCGACGATCCTCGAGGAGGGCGGCGTCGAGTTCGGGATTCACAAAGACAATCAAAGCCCCGTGGTCATCGACCCGTTCGCCCGGGACAACGGGTACGCGATGTTCACCGTGGGCGATACCGGCTCGGGGAAGTCGTTCAGTTCCAAGCAGAACTTCATCCGCTCCATCGAGCAGAGCAAGGACCGTATCGGCATCATCCTCGAGCCGTTGAACAACTGGGCGGGGGTCTCAGAGGCACTCGACGCCAAGCGAATCACCGTCGGCGGGACGCTCGGGCTGAACCCCTTGGAGATCCGCGAGACGCCCGAACACGTACAGCGGGCAATGGGCGAGGACGCGAGCCCGTTCAACGAGAAGCTCGACGACGCGATGAGCTTTCTCACGAACTTCTTCGCCCTCCGGGGTATCTCACTGGGAGATCGGCGCACCACGCTCGAACTCGCCCTCAAACGTGCCTACAAGCGTCAGGGCATCACTGACGACATCTCGACGCACGACAATCCGAGTCCGACCATTCGTAATATGATGGACGTGTTCGAGGATATGGTCGACGACCCCGAGGAGTTCGTCGTCCGGTCCGACGAAGAGGCAGGGAAGATCAAGGAGGATGCGACGTGGCTGCTCGATCAACTCCGCCCCTTCGAGGACGACGGTCGCCACGCCAACCTCGGCCAAAAATCCGACTTCGACATCCGGGACGAGAAGGTCATCTACCTCGACCTCGCCCAGCAGGAGGGCAGCGTCGACAGCAGCACGGCACTGACGATGCAGCTACTCATCTCGCTGGTGTACGAACGGGCGAAGGTCTCGGAGAAGGAGGTCGTGTTCTACATCGACGAGGCGCGCTACATCATGCAGGACGCCGCGAGTCTGGCGTTCCTCGAGACGGTGTTCCGGCACCACCGCCACCACGACCTCTCGATTCGGCTGGTCACGCAGACCGTCGACGAGTTCTTCGAGCACGCCGAGAGTGAGGCGATCCTCGATCAGTGTGCCGTCAAGCAGTTCCACCGCCTCGATGGGATGGACAAGGAGTGGGCCGACGAGTTCGGGTTGAACTACGCGCAGATGCGGTTCGTTCAGGACGCCGTGCCCGGCAACGAGGACGCCGGGTTCTCCGAAGCACTGGTTGGCGTCGACGGCGAGTGGCGTGGGATCCAGGTCAAAGCGATGCCCAAGGAGAAGCAGGTCATCGACTTCGAGCCAACCGAGCAACGGCGAGACTCACTCCCCGGGACTGGTGAGAATGCTGTGGACGCGGAGGTGCAGGCGTTCCAAGACGATATTGAAAGCCGAGCGACCGACAACGGACAACACACACCTGAGCGGACGCCAACAGAGACTGATGGCGGTGAAACGGGAGGTGACGACGATGCGTGAGTACCTTCGCGTGACGCCAACCTCCGAACGGCTCAATCCGGAGCGTCTGCCGCAGGCACTGGAGAGTCTTCACAAACTGACCTCAGCGGACTCGGCAGGGCTAGTTGACAAACTTAATCCGCTACATAGCGACATACCGCTACGATTCGAATTTCTCGCGCTGAGCGAGGGGACGGATGACCCCGTCGAATTCTACTACGGTGCCGACGACCATCTGGATACCCTGGAGAAACGGCTCCAGTCGATCTATCCCGAGACGTTCGACATCGAGCGTACCGAGGTCGACATCGCATCCCGACTCGTACAGCCTGTCGAATTCGACCGCGAGACATTCGTCGAACACTATGAGTCGGGCGACCTCCAGTACGAATTCGGCCCTGACGAGCAATACGAACGTGGCACTGACGACAACAGTCAAGCGGGGCCAGCAGACGCCGAATCAGTCGCGGATGGAGGAACAGTCGGCAACCAGTCTCCCGACCACTTCATCGAGATCGGCGATACTGCCCTCGAACTCGCTCCACCAGATGCGATTCCCGAGGATGAGCCACTCACGACACTTGCCAAACCAACGGTAACATCGGAGGGGACGATACTCGCCCGGCCAGCGACCGAATCCGTCTCCCCACTCGGCGTGCGGTGGCAAGGGTCGGCGACTCGGAAGCAGGACTGGATGACCTCACTCTCGCCATTTACTGCCGACGACGAAGCGGAACTCCCAGCCGTCGATCAGCCAGGAGGTGCGCTCGCGTCACTCGTCGACCATCTGATGGAGGCGACAGCACCAGTAGCGTTCCAGGTCGTCTTCCAACGACGCGAGAGCTGGCAGTCCGATGCCGACCTTCGCAAGGAGGACGTCATCGACGGACGAGACACACTCGCTCAGGAAATTATTGGCTCCCTTTTCGAACTCGACGATCAGTCGGAGAGCCGGGACAGAAACCAGCTGAGCGACGCCGTTGCAAAACGTGTCGCGGCAATCGAGGCGAAAAATCCGAAGCGCTCGTTCACCGCGAACATCCGAGCAATCGGGATTCCATCCGGTGGTGACGGTCGCGATGATCTCGATGAGCGGATACAGTCACTTGTCCCGGTATTCGACCCGCTTGACGGGCCGTACTACCAGGTTGAAGCCGAGCGGTTACGTGACAGCGGCTTCCGGGCAGCCACGAAAGAACGGAACGCACGAGCGGCGCTGCAGCGGCTCTTGGATCGTGAGATCACGACCGGCCGTGGGACGACCCGACCGGAGTTCGTCCTGAGTGGCCGAGAACTCGCGCACTTCGTACTCGTCCCCTCCTCGGAACAGCTTACTGTCGAGGGGACACGGGGGACGCGTGCGGAACAGCAGAGTCGGAATCCGTTGCCCCGTCCACACCAAGACCTCATGAGTGAATTCCGAGACGGGATGGCAATCGGGTATGCCCTCGACGACACCGGTGAGGCCGAAGACGAGCCGACACACATTCCACCCGGACTGTTGCCCACTCATTACGGCCGGTTCGGAACAACCGGCTCTGGGAAATCGAAAGCCCTCATCAACGATATGCTGTCGCTGTACGACAACACCGAGGGTCCGACGATCCTCATCATCCCGAAGAACGACGATATGGCCCAGAATTACATGCGGGCTCACGCGCGTCGGTTCGGAATGACCGACCTCGAAGAGAATGTCGTCCACTTCCCAATCCCGGACGTCCTCCCCGGGTTCTCGTTTTTCGATCTCGAACCGTCAATGGAGAGCGGACGGCGCCGCGAAGACGCCGTCCAACGGAAGGCCGACCACTACGAAGAGATTTTGAAGCTCGTGATGGGAACCGACCGCTACGAGCGGGCGACTGTGGCCCCGACTCTCATCAAGACACTCATCAAGGCACTGTTCGACGACGAATACGGGCGTGAGAACGGACTGTACCGAGCGTCGACGGACTACTTCGCCCACCGACAGCTCGAACACGTCGTCGACCAGCTCTGGGAGGCCGGGCCACCGAACGAAAACATCGCCGACGCCCCACGGTCGAGCGACGAGGAAGTCACGCGGACGATTCGACGGCAGCTCCAGTTAGATCCAAACACCTTCGCGAACGTGATGGGCGGTGTCGGAAACCGCCTTGCGTACATTTCACAGGATACACACCTACGGCAGATCTTCAACAATACCGAAAACCAGTTCCACTTTCGGGATGTCCTCGACGAGGATACGGTCATCCTCTTCGACCTCGGAGACCTCCGCGACGACGCTGCCCGGATCATGACCGGTGTGATCCTGACCAATCTCGATGCAGCTCTCAAGGACCGCAAACAGGCCCTCTCCCAGCACTCGGACGACTACGTGGTGAACTTGCTCGTCGACGAGGCAGCGTCGGTCGTGGTCTCCGACATCATGAATGATCTCCTCGAGAAAGGGCGGGGATTCCGGCTCTCTGTTGGCCTGTCGATGCAGTTCCCCGAACAGATGGAGGCTGAAGGTGGGCGGAAGATCTACCTGAATGCTCTGAACAACATCGGCAGTTCACTCATCGGGAAAATCAACGTCGACCGGGAACTGGCACGAGCGATGGCCCACGAAGAAATGGACCCCGCGGATTTCGCCAATCGAATTCGTTCGTTGCCGCGCGGAGAGTGGATCGCCAGCCTGCCAAGCCCGACGTTCGGTGAAACGGGGCCGTATCCGTTCAGTCTCGAACCACTCCCGATTCCACCGGGCCACCCCGAAAGCGAATCCCCACTCACAGCGCGTGAAGAGGAGCAGTTCACTGAGACGCTCTCCTTGATGCACGAGCACATCAGTGACGAACACGGCGTGCCGGCCGCAACAGACGCCTCAACAACGAGAACACCGACCGACGGACACGAGGTGCTCGATATCGGGAGCGATGACCTGGACGTCGCGATTGCGACGGTGGTCCGGAGTCTGCAGCTTCGAGAGGGGTGCCGCGAGGAGAACGGCTGGGTAGCCGTTGAAGCAGTTGACGACGAACTCAGACGACTCTTTGACGACGTCGACGCCGAGCCGCCATCGTATGATGCACTCGCGGATATTCGAGAACGATCACGATACCTCGATACGACCGTCGATATCGACGCCGACGAGCTCCGCATCCGGCTCACTGAATCCGGAGAAAAGGTCGCGAGGCCCGATACTGGTGACGTGCAGGCCGCCGGTGGGAGTGCCCACGACGCAGCACTCCGCCAGATCGAAGAAGAGCTCACTGCACTCGGTTTCACTGTCTCGATTCTCGCACAGGATGGCAGCGAGAAACCTGACGCGAGGGCGAGCCATCCCGACGTTGACGACCGATTCGCCATCGAAGTCGAAACGACGACACCCGAAAATCCCGCAAAGGTACTCACGAACCTCCGGAAAGCCCAAGAGGCAGGGGACATCCCGCTGTTTGTCGTTCGACCAGGAAACGACAAAACGGAGTGGGCCGAGCGTGTCGATGGCATTCTCACGCCACCCGTTCGCACCCTCCAGAATGGTGAGACGCGGTTCTACATGACCGACTCGAATCTCACGTTCAACGGCGGAGCAACCGAAGAAGGTGGGGTGACGGCCGTGCGACCGGCGAACGGCGACGAGAATGGGACCCAGAATATCTGGCAGCGTGATGGCGACGAGATCGTCCTCCGTGATACCAGCGGGACGGAACACATCCGCCTCCCGTCGCTTGAAAACCTCTCGAAGGACCGTGTGCCAGCCATCTACAGCTACGACCACGCTGCCGACGAGTACGTCGTATACGAGCACGGTGAGCAACACATCTACGAGACGAAATCGGCGTTCGAGGACGACTGGGTGCGTATCAAGAAGCCATTCGTCCCCGAAGCCGAACTCCCCGTACCAGACTACACACGTTCGACGTACGGCATCATTATCCTTCACGATGAGGCGGAATCGGTCGTGTATGAAGACGGTGAGAAGCGGCCACTCTCGGCAATCACCGATGGGTCGCTCCACCCAGTATCATCTGGTTCAGCGGCCGCTGAAGAACCTGGCCAGACTCCTCAACCAGATAGCACAGTCGAGGAACAGCAGGAAATCTCATCGCCACCATCGTTCGAATCGTTCGTCGACGAATATCTTATCGAAGACGCAGATGGAGCCGTACCGAAAGATGACGTATTCGGCCTCTACAACGACTGGGCAGAGGCTCATGACATCGAGGATCCGCTGAACAAGAGCTGGTTCACACGGAAGCTCAACACCCACATCGAGGTGGACTCCACAAAGAAGCGAATCAACGGGGAACCCGTCCGGCATTACACTGGTGTCCGCCTCCGCTCTGAGGAGGATTCTCAACCATGAAATGGATGTACACGGTCCAATTCCCAGCTTCATCGCGAGTTCTCGGGAGGTGTTCCACCCAAACTGAATCATGACCCTACCCGATCAGACCCTCTGGTCGAGAATCACCCGACGGCGGCATGTTCCACCTAAATCCTCAATGGGTGGAACACCAACGAAACGACCGAAATGGGTGGAACACACTCACGTCCAGCGATTTGCAACCAGCTATAGCGAGTGTTCCACCCAACAACCAACTAGGATAGAACGGGGGATCCCCGTTGGGACCAAGGGATTGGATCGAGACGTAACGCAGAGAGAGTTCTGTTCTGGCTCAGAGACAGTGAGAGCCATGCGAGGTGCTATGTGAAGGTGAGTGAACCGATCGTCAACGAGCCGGAGGCGATTCCGGAGACGTTGTGCGAACGCGAGCAGTGGGTATGCTGGCGCGAAGAGGATCGGGATGGGAAACCGACGAAGATTCCGGTGACGCCGGGGGCTGGTGGGTTCGCGTCGTCGACGGAATCCGATACCTGGAGTGATTTCGAGACGGCACTCGAGTACACCGAGACGGAGCACGCGGACGGCGTCGGGTTCGTGTTCACCGACGACGATCCCATTGTCGGCGTCGATCTGGACGACTGTCGCGATCCGGAGACCGGCGACGTCGACGATGCCGCGCGGGACATCATCGACCGATTGGATTCCTACACGGAGGTGTCGCCGTCGGGCACCGGCTTCCACGTGCTCATCAAGGGGGAACTCCCCGAGGGGCGGAACCGTCGCGGGAGCGTCGAACTGTACGATACGGCCCGCTTTTTCACCGTCACTGGCGACCACGTCGAGCGGCAACCGAATCGTGTAGCACGCCGGCAGGACGCGCTCACAGCGATTCATCGTGAGTACGTCCAGGACACCGAGCGTGCCACAGCCTCCGAGTCCGAGCAGCGTGATGGCACTGACGACCAGTCAACGGAGACCGATACGGTCGACGCTGGCGTTGACGTCGACCTCGAGGATGAGGAACTCCTCGAGAAAGCACGGAATGCGTCGAACGGCGAGAAGTTCGAGCGGCTCTGGAACGGAGACACGGGCGGCTACGACAGCCACTCCGAGGCAGATATGGCGCTGTGCTGTTTGCTGGCGTTCTGGACCGGCGGTGACCAGACGCAGATGGACCAACTGTTCCGCCAGTCGGAACTCCACCGCGAGAAATGGGACGAGGTCCACTACGCTGACGGGTCGACGTACGGTGAGAAGACCATCGAGCGATCGATTGCGACCACCTCCGAGTTCTACGAGCCGGACGCCGGCGACGACACCGCGGACGCCCACGACCCAGCTGCCGACTCGTCTCCAGGTGTCGACGCCGGTGACTCGGAGCGAAGCCGTGCGTATCTAGCCGAGAAGAACCGGCTCTTGGGCGAGCGTATCGACGAACTCGAGGCGACACTAGCGGAGAAAACCGAGCGGATCGACACCCTCGAAGCAGAAGTCGAGCGACTCACTGAGGAGCTGGCAACCCGTGACCGAGAGCCAGGGGATCCCCAAGAATCGACCCCTGCCGATACTGGTGAAGGCGATAACGAGTCCGAGACAGCGTCCGTATGGGGCCGGACGAAACGGTTGTTCGGAAGTGACTCGAAGTAACGTCGAGACCGCGACGTAGCGTTTCTCACCCCCGAGACGGGTGACGGGGTTTCGAACTACCCCGAAACAACGCATGCATTCTGAGCGACAGCACCAGCGAGACCGTGGTATTGACCGAGTGCCAGCCCATCTCAACGCGTCGAGATCGCCCTGGTCGGATCTCCGCCTGTCCGTTCCAAACACTCGTAACAGTGAAGCGATCGTCTCGTTCGTCGAATGCACTCTCGTCGAACTCACCCACGAAGACGTCGGTGCCGAGTACATCTCCTCGAATGTCTGGGGGATGAAGCGGACGCAGTTCATCGTAGCCGACGACGTCGGCGAGACGTTCCAGAAACGTCACTACGACGGACGCCTTGGCTGGCACGAGCAGAGAATCAGTCGCGAGGACGTCCGGGAGGAGCTAGTGAACCGTCTCTCACGCCCATCTTCCCTCGCGACGAATCAGAGCCACGGAGCATCCGTCGACGAGCCTGATACATTCGCGGTGAAGGGCCTCCAAGAGTTACAGCACGAGACGCGAAGCAGGTGATATCTTAACCAACACTCGCCGCGACAAGGGCCGGAGTGTTGGTTAATAAGTGAGCAGCGTCATCTCTCCCCGACGTCGGTCACAGCGAGCACAGTGCCGTCAGTAGTTTTTTCGGCGCCGTGAGGGCCGAGGCGCGCAGGTGAGCGTGCCTAGAGCTGATTTCCATATGAATGGCCCGAACAGATACGACGACGCATCACACGATCATGAGCGATTCGAAGACGAACTGGTAGCCCAAGACCAGGACGCCACACAGGTTGCGACCGAGGACATCGATGAGACCGGCGCGCGGCACCTCGCCGCGGACCTCGTCGAGGCGGGTGTAGTTACCCCTGTCGCCGAGGAACGGGTGCTCGTCCACGAGCCCAGTAACGCGGCCTTCGATTCGATCAGACAGTTGGCTGTCTTCCATCGCGGGTGGACGGCCGCTTGCGACGCCGACGAAGAGGACGCGTAACTGCAGCAAATACTCTCCGGCTGTGTTCTGCGATGCGCTCCCCGGCTCGGAACTCGACGACGCCCGCACTTGGGGGAAAGACGACTGGGTCACCCACCCGATCTGCGTCGACTGCGCTATTCAGGAGCGCCCTGATTCCAACGACCTCGACCACCATGCCTACGACGGCTGTGGACGCATCGTCGATACGCTGCCGGCACTCACGTCCTTCCACGTCGAACTCGGCCACCTCGACGGAACAGTACACCTCTGTGTCCGCTGTAGTCCTGGTGGGCCCGCGACGTACTGGACGCGCGACCTCGAAGAGCATCTCGTTGCTGACATAAACTCCGAATAGGCCTGCCCCAGTGCGCTCCACTGGTTCAGTACGTCCGGAAAATAGATTCGGGGATATGCATCCAGCCCTACGAGGGAACTCAATCCGGTTGTCGAGATCCCGAAAGGGCTCAGTCCAACATGGCCTCGATATCCCATTCGGTCTTCTCGTTGCGGACCTGAATTTGCTCCCAGGCTTCCTCGGCACTACAGTCCGCTTCGACGCCTCGTTCGTAGAGCCCAGCAGCATCCTCACGCATGGTATTCAATTTCATCTCCGGTGTCCGGAGATAAGAGTATGCGGCCATTTTCGCAGGCGGTTAGTCCGACTCATCAGACTCTGTGTTTCCAAGGTCTGTGGATTCGAATTCCTCTTCCCACTGCGGACGGGCCGGCCCCGGCACTTCCGTCGCGAGAGTCCGAAGTTCCTGCTCCGAAAACCAGGGGAAACAGCGGTCGTGGAGTTCGTATTTCCGAAACAGATTCAGGTGGACCCAACTGTAGGATGCGATTTCTCCGAGAGCATCCCGGTCACGGTCGCGAAGCGCATCAACGACCTCCTGTTCGGTGATATCGATATCAAAGGTTTGCGCTTCACTGACGAGTGCTTTCAGCTCTCGTCGTTTCGTCTCATCGTCAGCGTCTGGTGCATAGTATATCTGAATGGCAGCGTCGATCACGTCCGCCTTCGACTCAAGGGCATCTCGCGTCAAGCCCGTATAATCCCGGGGGAACATCCAACCTTTCTCGAAGTAGGGACGCTGATCGAGCAGCCCCAATTCGGGGCTTTCACCGCCACTCTCCTTCTCGTAGACGCCAACGAGGTGGTCCGCGAACTCGGCGAGCGCGTGAAACTTGATGAGGAACGACGGCACGACACGCGTGTCTGGATCAGCGGTGTCACCGATGAGTGTGGCTTCAGCGTCGATGGGTTTGCTGAGTTCGTACGCCATCGCTCGGAGCCGAACCTCGTAGTCGCCGCGATAACTGCCGAACACAAGATAGGTCGTGATGCCCGCCTGGGTGAACGCGGGCACAGCCTCGTTGATGAACCGGGCAACCTCTGATCGATCCGGTCGCGGAACCGCAACGCCGTGAAGTGCCCGATCCACGGCGGCTTTCACGCGTCGCCAGCGGTCCTTTCGCGTCTCCTCAGTCACAGTGGGTGCTTCTCAGGCAACGGTGTTAGGTCTTGCTAACTACGTCGGGATTTCCTCTCTAAATCGTCATGGTACACCCGAACAGTTACAATCGTTCAGGAAGTAGAACTTCATATGAGCGAACGGACGGACACGCCGGCACCGGCAGACGCACACGCTGATACGGTATTCGACGTCGGTAGTGCTGACGCCTATGAGAAACAGCGGCGCGTCCACCGGTTTCTCTCGCAGGAGACACGAAACCACATTATCCAGGTGCTCCTCGGCCATCCGTCACACCTCGCCTCGATCACGGAGCTTGACTACTTCATCCCGAAGAGCCGGTCAACGATTCGCGAACAGCTCGACAACCTCGCGGATCGAAACATCGTCTCGAAGTACCATCACGAGCCGAACGAAGGTGAACGCGGCCTGCCGACAGACTTCTGGGGACCTACCGAATTCGGCGTCGAACTGCTCTACGAGTACAAATATCTCCGTGGGGTCCCAATCATGCGGTCGCTCCACGACCACACGGCGTTGACTGAACAGGTCGAACGCCACCTCAATGCTGCGCGCCCCGACCTCCCGGAGGCGGTCACAGATGCGCTCGAATTCGACGAGATCGACGTTACAGAGTCGGAATCCGCTGAAGATAGGAGAGCGGCGCTCCAAGAAGGGTCGTTGTTTACTGATGAGACTCCCAAAGAGGAGCGTAGTGAATCCCCAATTGACGATCTCTTCTAGGGGGATACGCGAACTATGCTTCACAAAACTCGGTAGTGCGAACTACAATGCTGGATTCAGAAGAATTTGAAGAAAACCAGCGCGGGAATACAGAGCAACGGCGTACCATGATCAAGCAGTGGGCGGAATACATCCGGACCCACGGTGACGAGGAGTGGTCACGCCAGCAAAACAAACTCATCAACTCCCAGCTGCAGTCGGTGAACGATCTCGCTGAAACTGGTGACACCGATCCGGTCCAATTTGCAAATGTCCGAGATCGACTACAAGACCCAGAATCGGGAACCTAGGTCTCGCTCTTTCGCTCAGAGAACCATATCTTGACAGCCCTGGCGGTATTCTGGAAGACCATGCAGTGTCCGGAATGTGGATCTGACATCACGATAGAGGTTGGGCCAGAGCGGCCACTCTCAATGTCGCTCGTAGAGGCTGTGATTGCTGCTGACGAAGACGACCAAATCGCCTGTTCGCAAAACTGCTGGAACTGTGGCTGGCAGGAGAAGCGCTCGATCCGTATCCAGGCCATCGAGAGAACCGACGGCGATGAGCAGGCCGCCAAACGCGCGTCGCTCATCGACGAGATCGTGAGTGAGGCAAAGGGCATCGAACGTATCACGATGCTCGAGGATGTGCTCGCAGAGGTCCGTCGCCAGCGCCGTCTGGAACCGAACACGTCGAATGCCTCTACTGACGCCACCTTTGATGATAAGCCCGATTCATGACTGTTGATGAGGCGTTCTACGACGTACGGGAGCGAACCGAGAATCCCGCCCACGCGTCCGTCGAAGACGTCTGTGAACTCGTTCGCAAGCGAGCCCAGGATCCCCGTGACGATCACATGAATGCGCATTTCGACGAGGCCATGGCAGATATCGTCGAAAGACACGGGATAGAAACTGTTCAAACCGTGATCCGCCGTATCCTCGTCGAGCACTACCCGTTCCGCACTGCGACAGTTGACCTCGAAATGCGCAACGTCGATGGTGTCTGGATCGGCACCGCAGCCACCGGATACCTCCGAGAGCTAAACTCGGAACAAGACAGCTGAGGCCTCTCCACTGAAAGCCCTCGGCCGCTCGACGTCCCGCGACCACGTGAGACTGCGTCTCGCTTGCTCCCGTTCGCTCCGCTCACGGGAACCCCGCTGCGCGCCTCGTTCCTGCGGTGCTTGCGGGGTCGGGAGACGACCGAGACGGCCTCGCCCTTTCTGAGTCCACCGGGCTGTCGGCTAGTTCATCGAGCGCCGGATTCGGTTGAACGAGGTTTCTCTATGGCCCGCCCCGCTTGCCGCATGCCGCCCTCCGCGTCGTTCGCGACCGACCATTCCGGGCGTGTGGGCGCTCTCCGCACCGCCCGCGCCCGTTCCGGGCTAAAATGAATCTGGTCTCGACGCCAGCGGGTAAGCGCGAGGGGTTGCGCGGCGTGGCTGCTCACCACCTACTGATTGATCTTTAGCTGAGGACACAGCGGAAATAGACATACGATATCAATTCTGCCGCAGAACCCGAACGAACTAATAGAATGATATCGGAGCCAGTTTAGAGGCTATTCGACTCGACGAGAGTCCCAGTCGCAGTCGGAATTACTCGCCCACCGACCTCTACCTGAATCGAATCTGCAGTTGTCTGCCCACGTAGATACAGTAGTGAGGGTCGGTTCACTTCATATCCTTGTTCGACACGTACGTCGATCTCAGACGTGTCGAAGTACTGGTGCTCAGTAAGGTATGCAGCGAGACACCCATTCGAAGCACCAGTCGCAGGATCCTCAGGGATACCGAAAAACTCTGCAAACACTCGGACGTTGAGCTCGTTTTCTGGTTCGTATGTCTCCGGAGCGAACACGAGGAGATTCCGTACTCCGTACTGATCAACCAATTCCGAATACACTTCATCATTAGTCTCGGCCTCCTTCACCGCACTTAGCGATTCAACTGGCACAATTAGTGTCGGAACGCCAGTTGAGATAATCTGGGCTGGGAACTGGTCATCCAGAACGTCAGCTGGTAGGGAAACCGCGTCCGCCGCCCTCGCAGGCTCAATTATTTCATCGAACGTTGGTTCCGGGTGCTCCATTAGTAAGATTTCATCACCAGTAGCTGTTTTTTCGACTGAAACGGGGATTGCGCCGACTTGTTCGTGTAACACTAGTTCATCATCGGAAAGTCCGAGCCGCTCTCGGAGAACGTACGCCGTACCGAGCGTGGGGTGGCCGGCGAACGGTAGTTCTGTCGTGGGCGAGAAGATGCGGACCTCGAATCCGTCCGCATGACTTCCATCTGGGTCGATGAATGTTGTCTCTGAGTAGTCGAATTCGTTCGCGATCCGCTGCATTTCTTCGCCGCTCAATTCACCTTCTGGTTGGACAACCGCGAGTTGATTCCCCGTATATTGGCTTTGTGCGAAGACGTCAACGATATCATAGCGGATGTCACTCATACTGCTCACGTATTTACTTACAGAGATTGGGTGATAAGTAGTCTCGTCAGGGCGAGTGTCACTGGTCTCTCTTACTCGGAGTGCGCTTTCTACTCTCCTAATTACGGGCTGTAGAAACCCGAGAAATCAAGCTTGGTATGGTTCTATGATATTTGGTTCAACTGTTTAGTCCGGTAGTGTTTTTGAGCGCCTGCGAAGGATGCAGGCGCGTTCGGTCGTGCCTGCACAGCACAGGTGATTCGGGATGTGTTACCACCGCCAGCGACAGCTGAACCGTCTGATGGAGGCGCGATGATCGATGTCGGTCGAACTGAACGAGATCGAAGAAGCCGAAGTCGAACTGGAGGAGTGGTTAGTCGAACAGGCCGAGAACGGCGTTCCGGAAATCGTCCTGATCGGGCTCCTCCGAGACTACGCGGACGACATCGAACACCTCGGCTACGTGCCCCGAATGTGGGGCGAGTCCGACCACTGATTCACTAGCTCTTCAGTTCCATGTCAGATGAACGTATCCGGACAGTCGTTGCGACACTCGTCGAGCCAACGGCGCACAAGGAGCAGAAGCTTCGCCGTCTCCAGTCGACCTACCGCGAGGCTTTCGAAGCCGCCGTCGAGGCCGGCGCGACGACGATGACGGCGGTCAACGATATCGTGACGCCGTACGACCTCCCGTATCAGGCGAAGGACGCGCTGAAGCGCCACGTTCCGCAGCTTCTTGAGGATGGCACACCGGATCTTAACGCGGCACAGCCGGTCCGGTTCACCAACCGTGCCGCCACGTTCGACCGCTCGGCGGAGCGTACCCACGAGTTCTGCTGGGAAGTGCCCCAGCCGGGCCGCGGGACGAACGTTTGGATCCCGCTCGCAATCAACCCGGCCCAGCGGAATTGGTGGGACCAGCTGCTCGCCGGCGACGCCACCGCGGGACAGTTGCAGCTCGTCCATCAACCCCGACACGACCGCTGGGAGCTCCACGTCCCGCTGACGCTCCCGACACCTGACACAGATATTGACTCCAAATCCTGCACACCGGTCGGGTTCGACGTCGGCGAGGCGATCCTGCTGACCGGCTGCGCACTCCGGAACGGCCGTCCAGTCGACCCGTTACTGGTCGACGGCGGGCGGGCCCGTGACCTCCATCAGACGCTGCGAACGACACTCCAGCGGCTGCAGGAACGCGACGCCGCCGCGTGGCGGATCGACGAGCGAGCCGCATATTTCCGGAACGCGCTCGGCGACGAGATTGAGACGGCCACCCGCCGGGCTGTCGACTACGCCGCCGGCTTCGAGCAACCGGTGATCGTCCTGGAGGCCCTTGAGTCGCTCCAGGAGGACCTCGACGTCGGGCCGCATCTCAGCCGGCGGCTCCACGCGTGGGCGTTCGACCGGCTACAGACGCGACTCGCGGACAAGGCCGCCGACGCCGGGATTCCTGTCCAGTACGTCGACCCAGCGTACACGTCCCAGATCTGCCACGCCTGCGGGCACATCGGCACCCGTCCCGAACAGGCGGAGTTCCGCTGTCCAAACGACGACTGTTGGGTGTCGGTCTATCAGGCCGATATCAACGCGGCGGCCAATATCGCCGGCCGCCTCGATCCGTGGGGTGAGAGCTGTCCCTGGAAAACCGGCCAGCGATGACACGCCACGGAGCGGGCGCACCCGTGACAGTGCCACAGGACCTCGAGAGTAGAGCCGATCACAGCGATGACGCTCACGAGTGCAGTCCTGAAACCTCAGCAACGCCTCCTGTGTGAGGGACCAGTGCGGTGAGGATGTCACTCCGGGTGGTCTGCCTGGTCGCCAGGCAGGCTCTTTTTTGCTGTGTACGTCACGGCTCGCACCGCTCGCCGCGTTCCCCCCTTCGCGTCGCTCGCGACCGACCATTCCGGGCGTGCGGGCGCTCTCCGCACCGCCCGCGCCCGTTCCGGGCTAAAATGGATGTGCCCTCGACGCCAGCGGGAAAGCGCGGAGGATTGCGCGGCGTCGCTGCTCACCCCCCCACGCTTTCTCCGCTGGCCCCTCGCTCCGGGCGGGTCGCTGGAAGACTCACTCCGTTCGTCTTCCAAGCCCTGCCTCGCTGCTCGCGGGTCGCGGTGCTCCCCGCTCGCTAGCCCGTGGCCTCCCGCCGGTCAGCCACGCATCGCTCGGCAGGACGGCGCGCGGTGCTGGATAGTTGACCTCCTCGGGCGCGCTCTCGCTCGCGCCCAGGAGGGCGCTCGCGAAGGCGCGAGCGAGAGCGCACAGACGGTTCTGTCGGTCGTCGTCCGTTGAAGAAATCCGCGATGTAGGAGCATCGCGGAGTCGGCGCGTGAGCGCCTTCAGGAACTGGTCTAAGTTCCAATGTCAAGTAACAACGTCACGACGGATGTAGTTTCGGTCGATGAACAGGCATTCGAGAACGCGGGCGGTCAGGCGGTCGATGAGGACGGCTTCCCGGTCGTCGACGAGACGCCGGCGTTCGAGGCGGAGGTCGAGCAGGAGACGCAGGCGAAGGTGGATGCGAATCACCCAGATGGGATCGCGGATACGAGCGAGGATCGGATTCACGGTGTCACCCTCGAACAGGAGGAGCGTATTCGGGCGCGGGAAGCCGAACTGGAGCGCATCAGTGCCCAAGCCGAGCTGGGCACGCAGGACGGTCGTGAGCAGCGCACGCGGGCGGTCGCCGCTGAAGGGAGCACGGAGCGCCGGCGGGAGTTCCAGCAGCGGGCGGCGAGCGTGGAGCCGATGGCCGACCCCGAACGGGATGATCCCCGAGCGGAGCTCTCCCAGGATGAACTGGCGACGGTGAACACGGAGGCAGATCGACTCGCGACGCGGCTGGATGGCTGGTCGCGGGCGGCGATCAGTCGCCGGCTGGCCGAAGCGATCGTCGACGGCCGAGACCTGACGAGTGCGGTCGTGCGGGTGTTCGAGGAGTTGCAGACGGCCCCGGGGGGCACCGTGCCAATCGACGCTCTGGAGGACATCGATCGCAAGGAGGTGAGTGTTGAAGGTCGTGTGACGCAGCTGTGGGAGCCATCCAGTCCGAGCATCGCTCAGGTCGGTCTCATCGAGGACGAAAGTGGTCGTACGAAGCTGACGAGTTGGAAAGCATCGGATGCCCCGTGGATTGAGGAAGGCGAGCGAGTTCGCATTCACGGGGCTGCGAAGAACTGGTACAACGGGCGTGTCTCAGTAGCCGTCACTGGGTGGTCGACCCTGCATTTCCCTGAGCGCGGTCGGTGGTGGGACGAATAGCCAGTCGGCGCAGCCTTCTTTTTTTGCTGTGTGCCGGACCGGTCCAGCCCCCACCGCCCCACCCTCCGCTCCGTGCTCGCTCCTGTCGTCGCTGCGCGCGCAGCCACAACCGTTTGAAAGAAAGAATAGTTTCCTCAGAAAACTATTTGCGGACACAATACGTAGCACCCAGTATGGCCGAGACGGGGGACGACGTCAACGAGCAGGTCAAAGCGGACTGGCAAGACGACACCACGCCGTTTGAGCGAGTGTACGAAATCGTCGAACAGACTCACGACGGGCAGTCGGCGGCCGAGATCGCCGACCGGGCTCTCGTGAGCGAGCCGACGGCACGCCGACACTGCAAGGCGCTCGTGAACACCGGGTTCGCCGAGACCGAACAGGATGGCCAAACGACGCTGTACAAGCGCAACAGCGACCGGGTGTTGATGTCCCGGATCCGTGAACTGCGTGAGGAAGTCGATCGCCCGGAGCTGCTCGACAGTATTCAAGACATGAAGGCCGAGATCCGGCGCTACGAGGACCGCTACAACGTGGTGTCCCCGGAAGAACTCGCCCAGCAACTCGAGGCCGGCGAAACGGACGGCTGGGACGACCTGACCGCGTGGCGAACGACGCGGCAGAATCTCGCGGTCGCCCAAGCTGCACTCGCCTACGACGAGGCCAGCCACCAACTCGCGGTATGAGTGACGACGATCGTGCCGGCGAGTTCGGCCCGATCTATCTCCCGGCGCTCCAGCGGATTCGTGACCTCTGGCTCGACCTTGAGCCGTTAGTCGACGCAACGGGGTACGACGATGTCGTCGCCCCCACGGAACTGCAGATCAGTCTCAGCGATGGGCTCGGCGACGCCGACGCTGCGCGACTCGATATCCAGTGGAGCGAACTCGAGATGTATTCGTTTCACTACGTCGATAGTGAGGACGTCAATTGGCGCTTCGATCGCCATCCGAACACACACTCCCCCGAGAACCATTTCCACCCGCCGCCCGAGGCCGCGACATCGGCCGCCGAACCGTCATGTATCGACGTGACCGAGGTCTCACTCGTGACGCGTGCCGTCCATGCAATGTGGCGAGCAGCATACGAGACTGGGGATCTGGATCGGCTGAATAGTGCGTCAAATCCACCATACGGATGGAGGTAACCGAGGACGCAGTTCGGGACATCTGCACGGACGCAGTCTTCGAACGTGGCGAACGTTATCTCGCTGATGGGTGTATCCACGAGATTCACCGCGTCGACAGCACTGTCATAGCCGTTGTGAGCGGCAGCCGTCAGTACGATGTTCGTGTTGACCTCGCCACCGACGGGTTTACCCCGTGGTGCGATTGTCCGTACGACGGGCCGGGAGCGTGCAAGCACGTCGTCGCCGTGTTGCTTCGGTGTGTCGACGACCCACCGCCAAACGAAGGCGATCGACTCGACGCCGCACTCGACGGCGTCGACGCCGACGAACTCCGCGCGTTCCTGCGTGACGAACTCGTGGCCGATGCGAATCTCCGCGATCGGTTTCTCGCCCGCGTCGGCGAGCCGACGAGACAGTCGGTCGACGAGCTTCGCACCGCGATCGATCGGCGGTTCGAAGAGACGAATCCCGAGTACCACGTCGTCTTCGAGCCGATCGACTTCACGCAGTGGTTCGATCTCGCGAACGAGTACCGCGAACAGGGGCGGGACGCGTCGGCGGCGACCGTCTACCGGGCACTCGTCGAGTCGCTCGACGACAACATGGAGCGCGTCGACGGCGCGTACGACCACTTCTCGCGTGCGTTCAGTCGGGCAATCGACGAGTATGTCGACTGTGTCGCGACCGCAGAACGGGACGCTGATGCGGTCACTGACGCCGTCGCATTCCTCGAGGAGCGGGCGACATCGGGAACGCCGTTCCTCGCGGAACACTTCGAAAAGGCAGCAGTCGAGCTTCGAGAGAAGCTTGGCGAGCAGTCCTGCGAGTAGTTGTGTCCCCTTCGATGACACCCGTATGTTCGAAGATCACGAGAATTAGTTTGCGGCGCGGTCAGCCACATTGATCCGCTGTTCGCGAGCGGCTTCGACATCCGAGTAGAGCGCCAGCGCGTGCTTGATGAGGCGACGGTCTTCCAGATTCTCCTCCCAGCGCGTGATCACGTCACGGCGTTCGTGAAGCTCGTCACTTGAGAGGTCGCCGTCGGCAAGCGACTGTTCGAGCTCCTCCCACGTCTCGACGTCGTAGGTCGCCTGCCACGCCTCGATCTCCTCGGTGATTGCGGCCAATTCGCTCCGCAGCTCCTCGCGGGTGTTTTCCTCGATGAGCGTCCGGATCTCTTCGAAGAGCAGGCGCGTGTAGTCCGGTAGATAGCGCGTGGTTTCGCCGGCCTCAACGCGGCGCAGCTGGCCTTGGTTGACGAGATCTTGGAGTTCCTCGTTAGTCGTACTCCAGGCGGCGTCAGCCTGCTCGCTGATCCAGTTGACCGACCGCGGTTCGCGAAGCGTCTCGGCGACCGCCCGAATGCGTTCGCGGGCGGTCATCGACTCACTCCACGACTGAACGCCGTCCTGCGGGGATTCGGACATACTTGGCACCGCTAGTCCTGATTGCGATACGGAAGCGTTGTCACGTCGAACGCATCGTAGTGCCGGTCGTAGGTGAGGATGTAATCGACCCCTGAGGCGTCCATATGGGCTGCAACAGTGAAATCGGTGAGTGACGCATCCAGATCCGTCCACTCGACGAACGTTGCTTTGGCGTCATCGAAAACGTCCTCGGAGACGGATTCGAACTGGTAGAGCGTACTCTCGTCGAGCGTCGTCAGGAACGAGGCTGCGTTCCGCATTGACGCTTGCTTTTTCAGCCGTGTGGCAGCCTCGTCGACGATGTGATCGTTGACGATGAGGCGACGATAGGGGAGGTCACCGTCGCGGACAAAGGTCATGAACGCCCGCGAGACTGCGTGCATCCGATCTTGTGGGTTGAATAATGCGTACAGGAACTTCGGCCCGACGACGACCTGATGGCGGACGTGCCCCGGGCGAAAATGCTCGGGCGTGATCGTCCCGATCGGGGTTTCGACTGGTTCAGCCATCCGAATTCAGGATTGCGCGGACGGGTCGTCGGCGAGCGTGAACGATTCGTCGCTGCCGTCCCACTCCTCGACGAGATCGTCTTCCTCGCGGGCATCCGTCGCCGCCGACGCTGGGAGCGATTCGTCCTCGAGGTCGTCGAGGACTGTGAACGCCGGGTCGTTCGGGTCGGCCTGCTGCTGGCGTTCGATCCACTCGATAAGCGCCTCGTGGCCGGCTTCCTTGAGCGAGAGCCCGTGCTCTCGAGCGAACTCCCGGAAGCGTTCGTATTCGTCCTCGTTCAGTTCAGTTTGCACGTGCTTGGTGTCGTTGCTGCTCATAGGGACCCCAGTTGCTACTCTCATCTACTTGTTCATGAAGTATAAGATGTTCGCATGAGATAGTTCATGGCCCATATTCAAACGGGAGACAGGGCGGACTACTGGCCCTGACGTTGAAATACGAATCCGGGACAAACCACACCAACCGATGCGTGATCGCCATCTGGATTTCGAGGAACTACGGCCGACCGGCGAGGCGTCCCACATTCCGGACACGAGGCTGGACGACGGCTGTGAGAGTGAGGAGCTCTGGATCGTACCCGCTGACGTCCACTTCTGAATGCCTCGCATCACCAACTGGCGACGCGAGAGTCGCCGCCAGCGTTTTAACCAACAACTCTATCGATTCGGTTGTAGTGTTGGTTAAGACTTGACGACAGCTACGTTCTGGCCCTACTCACCCGCCTACACCGTCGACGGCGTCCTCGACGCGTCGGCACCGATCGATCGGGCGTGCGTCTCCCGCCGAGTTTGTCACCCCCCGAAGAGGGGTGCGGGGCGCGCCGAATCGGCGTGACCTCAATCAGGTGAGACCGATGACGACGAGTGAACCCTACGAGCGTGCGTTCGACGAAGACATCCAGCGTGGTACAACTGAGCCGTGTCCCGAGTGTGGGGGCCCGGTGCGAACGAATTCAGCCGAAACAGTTTGTGCAGATTGCGGACTCATCATCGACGAGCAGTCGATCGACCGTGGACCGGAGTGGCACCGCGACGACGCCGATACAGCAAAGCGAACGGGTGCACCACTCACCCCAGCACGGCACGACCGCGGCCTATCGACGGTGATCGGCAGCGGACAGGACGCAACGGGTACCGACCTGTCGGGCCAGAAGCGTCGACGCCTCGCGCGGATGCGTCGCGAGCAGTCCCGTGCGCGCTGGCGGTCCAAACAGGAGCGCAACCTCGGGCACGGCCTCACGGAGATCCGGCGGATCGCGAGCGCACTCGGGCTCGCGGATTCCGTACGTGACCAGGCGTGCCAGCTGTTCCGGACGGCACAGAACGAACGACTCCTCAAAGGGCGGTCCATCGAGGCGATGGCGGCCGCGAGCGTCTTCGGCGCCTGCCGGTGCAACGGGGAGTCGTGGCTCATCGACGATGTGGCGCCGATGGCGCAGGTCGGACAGAACCGCGTCGAGAACGCCTACACGGTGCTCAACGAAGAGTTGGGGCTGCCGACCCCACCAGTCAGCCTGGACCAGTTCGTCCCGCGACTCGCGTCCGACCTCGGCTGCACGGACGTTGTTCGACGCCGGGCAGAGGAGCTCGTTGTGCAGGCCGTCGACGCCGGCATCACGACCGGCGTGCATCCATCCGGATTCGCCGCCGCCTGCCTGTACATGGCGGCGTGTGTCCACGACGCGCCGTTGACGCAAGCCGATGCCGCGGCGGCCGCCGGGGTGACCGTCGAGACGATCAGGAGCCATCGCGATCGGCTGCTCTCCATCGTAGAATAGAGAGCTCGTATAGCCGTTAGGTTGCCCGTCAAGCCCATATATGAGTGTGGTAAAGTAATGGGTAGAGAAAGTATGAGTGAATCAGAGTCTGAAAAAGTCGTCTCGGTATCCTCTCGCGGACAGGCGACGATCCCGAAAGAGTTTCGCGAGGAACTAGGGATCGATACTCCCGGCCGGGTAAAGTTCGTTCGCACCGACGAAGGGGAGGTCATCGTTCGTCCCATTCAGTCGGCCACGGACCTTCGCGGCATCTTGGCGGGAAAGACCGACGACCAAGGGAACTCGGCAGTCGAACGGCTGCGTGAGGAACGAAAACAGGACAAAGCTAGTGACGAGGAGCTGCAGGAGCGGTATGTCGGTCGCGATACTGAGGATACGAAATGACAGCAGCACGTGAGCATCCCGACACTATCGTTTTCGACACGGAACCGCTAGTTGCGTACTTCTGTGATGAGCCGGGTAGTGACACCGTCGAAACCTACATCGAAGCGGTAGAAGGATCGGCTGATGGCTATATCTCCGCGATCAACCTCGCTGAGGTCCATTATGTCGTCCGCGCTATCGACAGTGAAGCCCGTGCCGACGCCATCGTCAACGTCCTTGAAGAAACCGGGATACGGCAAGTCGATACCGAGGAGACGTGGCCCAGTGCAGCCGACTTCAAATTGCGCTACTCGCCAGCACTTGGCGATGCGTTCGCGCTCGCAACCGCGAACCAAGTCAGCGGCATGCTACTCGTCGGTGCCGATGACGATTATGACGACGTTGACGACGTACCGATTACGCGCTTCCGACCGGAATCAGCGTAGCAACCAACCTGATCGACGCAGACATCGTAAAGGCCCCGGGTTCGCGTGGCGTGTCTGTCGGCGCTGGGAGGCGTGCGGCGCGCGACAGTAAGCGCGGCGTGACTCACCATGCTCCTGCCGACAGTGACGGAACAGTGATCCGTGATGCCGCGGTCTCGACGACGCGATTGTCGCCGCGGCGCCGACGAGCATGGCGACCGGCGTCTATCTGGCGTTGATGCCGCTGACCGTCGGTCGCCTTGCAACCGTCCCCGACGGCGAACTCGCGGACATCAGGCCGAACGATCGGCCGATCGCGACTACGAACTCCGCGTTCGAGCAGATACCGAACCGGGAGAACGGGGCGCTCACGGAGTTCGTTTAGACCGAGCAGTACGAGTTCGGTGAGTTCGTTTTGGCTCGTTCTATTCGTTCACCTCGTTTCGATTCCGGAAGCGGCGGAGCCCCGGTACGTCGTCGACCGGGGTCAGAACAGGCCGGGAACCAGAACGTACGTCAGCAGCATCCCGAACAGGCCGGCGAAGACAGCGAACAGCGCCATCGGGATGATCGCTTTCCGCAGGAGGTCGCCTTCACGCCCAGTGATTCCAACGACACCACAGATAGCGGCCACGTTCAACACCGAGACCATGTTTCCGAGGCCGCCGCCGACGTTCTGCAGGCTGACGGCGATCACCCGGGAGACGCCGACCGTCTCGGCGGCGTTGTACTGGAGTACGCTGAAGAGGATGTTTGAGGACGTGTTGCTCCCCGTCATGAACGAGCCGATAGCGCCGATCCACGGCGAGATGAGCGGGAGCAGGCCGCCGGCGCCCATCGCGAGCGCGCGGCTGAGTGCCTCCATCATGCCGAGGAGGTCGGCGGTGTTCGTCTGCGACTGAATCATTATCTGCGTCATCGAGACGGCGATAATGAGCGTGAGGGCGGCCGGAGCGATCTGCTGGATCGACCGTCGCCACGCTTCCCCCATCTGTGTGGTGTCCATCTTGTGAAGGAAGCCAGTGAGGATCGCGATGGGGATGAACGGCATCGTTCCGGGGAGATAGAGGTACTGAAGAGTGTATCCGAGTTCAGTACCGAGGATCGAGTCGAGTCCGACGGAAAAACTCTGGATCCAGTCGAGGACGGCGACGCCGGCGACCGTGAGGTCCGGCCACCGCGTGACGAGCAGTGCGAGCGCAACGAGCAGGTACGGGGTCCACGCCAACAGCACAGACATCTCCTTTTTGGGTTGGTCACGGGACACCTCGTCAAGATCGAGGCCGCCGAGCCACGTGTCGCTCCATGTCGATTCCTCGGGGAAGTCCCACTGGTCATCAGGGATGAGGATATCGTTTTTTGCGAGCAGGAGACCGATGCCGAGCACCACGAACCCTGCGGCGATATCGGGGAGTGCAGGCCCGACGAACCACGCGATTACCAGCTGTGTGCCACCAGTGACGACGCCGAGCAGGAGCGCGAACGGCGCGATGGGGAGAGTGCTACGCACGGCGGTTCCGATGCTGCGTTCACCGTCACCGTTCCCGAACCAGTACGTCAGGAAGAACACGCCGAGCAGTCCCCAGAACACGTACGTCACTCCCGTGACGACGCCAGTCCATGCGGAGACCATCGAGAGGAACTCGGATACACTCACCGACCCGGACAGCGCTGGGTCGATGACGGCACCGGTGCCGCCGATGACAGGCGTGCCGGCGGCACCGAACGGCGGGTTCGGGGCGTTGAAATAAAGCCCGAACACCGCAGCGGCCAACGGGGGGAATCCGAGGCCGATGAACAGCGGTGCGGCGAGTGCTCCCGGTGTCCCGAACCCGGCTGCACCTTCGATGATGGTCATGAACCCGAGACCGATGAGCAGCACCTGGATGCGCCGGTCTTCTTCGATCTGCCCGAAGTACCACCTGATCGTAGCAATGGCGCCACTCCCCTCGAGGTAGTTCATCAGGAGGATCGCCCCGAAGACGATGAGGATGATGTCGACGGCCTGCAGCGCGCCGTAGACGGCCGAGGCCACCAACCAGGTGGGCTCCATACTCCAGTACGTGAGTCCGATTCCGGCCGCGAGCAGCCACCCGACACCCATTGCGCGGGCAGCGGACCACCGGAGCCCAGCGAGCAGTACGAACGCGACGCCGATCGGGACGACGCCGACGAGAGCCAGTATGAGAACATTAGGCATGGTTGGAACTCTCCACTATTGGGCCATCGCATAACCATCCATATGTAACTTACTTTCTGTATGATATGTACCTGCAAATACGGCCGGATCGGGCGATTATCCATAACGAAAGAAAATCATGGTCGGGCCGGAGAGGAAACACCCATTAACTGTTGGTACAATTTTTTGGGACATGTCAGCCGAGCCAATTGCGACCTTCGAGTCGTCACTCGACGAAGTCGGCGTCGAACTCGTGCGAACCACGGCCGACGAGTTCGCGTCGACGCTTTCACCCCTGCTCGACGCGCCCACAGTCGGCACCTCACTCCCCTTCGAGACCGTCTCGCTGCCGGACAGCGTCGAGACCGATCCGTCGATCGCGGACCTCGAGGCCGCGGCGACCGGCGTCACTGCTGCCGGCTACGGCATCGCCGACTACGGTTCGGTGATCATCCAGGGCGGTACCGACGGTGAGGAGCCGGTGAGTCTCTACGCGGACGAACACGTCGCCGTCGTCGCCGCCAGCGACGTACTCCCGGACATGGACGCGACGTTCGACCAGCTCGCCGAGGACATCCGGAACGGCGTCGGACAGTCCATCATCGCGACGGGGCCGAGCGCAACCGCAGACATGGGCGCGCTCGTGACGGGCGCTCACGGCCCGATGGATGTGACGGTCGTACTTCTGGAGGGCAAGTAGATGAGCGCCGACACCCGCCGGCAGAAGGCCGAGCGCATCCGCCATCTCCTCGACACCGAGGGCGACGCCGTCCACGAGAACACCCAGGTCTTCAACGAGGGCCGGTACGAGTCCACCGCGAATCTCGATGACTACGACGAGTTGAAAAACGAGGCTCGTGCCATCAAGGAAGACGCCATCGAACGCCTCCCTGAACTGATCGACCAGGTCACCGAGGCCGTCGAAGCCAACGGCGGCAGCGTCTACGTCGCCGACGACGCCGCCGACGCGAACCGATACATGGAGGAGGTCGTCGACGGCCGCGACGTGGTGAAGTCAAAGTCGATGACCAGTGAGGAGATCGAGGTCAACGAGTCGCTTGAGGCACGCGGCGGGGACGTCTGGGAGACCGACCTCGCAGAGTTCGTCCTCCAGGTCGCCGACGAGGCCCCCTCACACATCGTCGCCCCGGCGATCCACAAGTCCCGCGAGGAGATCGCAACCCTGTTCAACGAGGTGTTCGACCCCGAGGAACCCTTGGAGACTGCCGAGGAGCTGACGCGATTCGCTCGTGAGTACCTCGGCGAGAAGATCCTGGACGCCGAGGTCGGGATGACGGGCGCGAACTTCGTTACCGCGGACACCGGCACGCTCGCGCTCGTCACGAGTGAGGGGAACGCCCGCAAGTGCGTGCAAGCGACGGACACCCACGTCGCAGTCGCGGGTGTCGAGAAACTCGTCCCGAGTGTCGAGGATCTCCAGCCGTTCGTCGAACTGATCGGGCGGTCCGGGACCGGCCAGGACATCACCTCCTACGTCTCGCTGTTCACCCCGCCGAGTGACTCCCCCACGTTCGGCGGGAACGAACTCGAATCCGGCGACGACCGCGAGTTCCACCTCGTGCTCATCGACAACGGGCGGATGGAGATGCGCGAGGACGATCAGCTCCGTGAGACGCTGTACTGCATCCGGTGTTCGGCGTGTGCGAACTCCTGTGCGAACTTCCAGCACGTCGGCGGCCACGCCTTCGGTGGCGAGACGTACTCCGGCGGCATCGCCACCGGCTGGGAGGCCGGCGTCCACGGCGAGGACAGCGCCGCCGAGTTCAACGACCTCTGTACGGGTTGTAGTCGGTGTGTGAACCAGTGTCCGGTGAACATCGACATCCCGTGGATCAACACGGTCGTCCGAGACCGCATCAATCGCGGGAAGGACGGCGACCTCGACTTCCTCGTGGAGGGGCTCACCCCGGACGAGGAGCCTGGTGGGGTCGACCTCCAGAAACGGCTGTTCGGGAACTTCGACACGCTGGCGAAACTCGGGTCGGCGTTCGCACCGCTCTCGAACTGGGCCGCACGGACCGGTCCCGCGCGCTCGCTGCTGGAGCGAACTCTCGGCGTCGACAGCCGCCGCGAACTCCCGGAGTTCGAACGTGAATCACTCGTGGAGTGGTTCGAGAAGCGGGGGCCACGCGTCGGTCGCGACGAGGCACGCCGACAGGTCGCGCTCTACCCCGACGCGTACACGAACTACGTGCGCACGGAGCGCGGGAAGGCTGCCGTCCGCGTCCTCGAGGCGCTCGACATCCGCGTCGACGTTCCGCCCGCAGGCGAGAGCGGGCGCGCCCCGCTCTCACAGGGGATGGTGTCGACGGCCCAGTCCAACGCCAACGCCGTCTACGACGCGATCGCGCCCGCCATCGCGGCAGGTCACGACGTCGTCGTCATCGAGCCGTCAGATCTCGCGATGTTCCACCGCGAGTACGAACGGCTCCTTCCGGAAGACGACTACGCCGCGCTGCAGGAGCACAGCTACGAACTCATGGAGTACGTCTACGGCCTGCTAGAGAACGGGGCGGACATCGATGTACTCCCTGGCGGCGGCGACGAGCGGATCGCTTACCACAGCCACTGTCAGCAGCGGACGCTCGATCTCGAACCGTACACGGTGGCGGTGCTCGAAGACTGCGGGTTCGACGTGACGACCTCGGACGTGGAGTGTTGTGGAATGGCTGGAAGCTTCGGCTACAAGTCCGAGTACTACGAGCTCAGCGTGGACGTTGGCGAGACACTCGTCGATCAATTCACCACGGAAGACACCGCGGACCGTACTGTCGTCGCCAGCGGGACGTCGTGTCTCGAGCAACTCGACGCACTCCTCACGCGCCGGCCCGCACATCCGGTACGGCTACTCGATACACAGTAGTCCGGCCCGGATGAGAGGTCGCTATAGGGTGTTCCGGCGGCAGTAGTCTTCCCTTCCAGAGCTGTTCGGTCGGGGAGAGCGGGATGATTAGTGTGCTGTCACACTAACCGTTTCGCGCGGTAGCCTTCGTTTCTGGCAGGAGTAGGAACCGGAGCGACGCTGAAAGCAAGATGTCGGGGAAGCAAGCGAACATTCCTGCATGGACCTGCCAAGAACTCAACGGATGTGCTTTCTTCGACGCCCCGCCCGGTACCGAGACTGGCGAGGCCCACACCTGGGGGCAGGACGAGCGGGTCACCCACCCAATCTGTGTCGACTGCGCGATTCAGACGGAGCCGGATCCCGACGAGCGCGATCACGTCGCCTGTGACGGCTGTGGGCTGGTCGTCGACACGCTCGCAGCGCTCACGCGATTCCGGGTCGAACTGGGGCATCTGGAAGGCCCGTTGCAGTTTTGCGCCCGCTGTAACCCCGGTGGCCTAGCCACCTACTGGACGCGTGACCTCGAGGAGCATCTCGTCGCGGCGCCGGCGGAGTGACCCCAACACTCTTTACTGATTCGCTGTAAACTGTAATCAAGAACGACCCGTGTCACGCACTTCAAATCGCGCCGACGGCGACATCGTCCAGGACTTCCTCTCGGTCGCCGATCTCCTCGAGGAGCCACAGCTGGCTCAGCTGTACGCGTACCTCGCCCGGGAGGGGGAGGCGACCGTCCAGGACGTGATGGACGACCTCGAGCTCGCACAGGGAACCGCCTACAGCTACGTCAACCGGCTCGTCGACGCCGGCGTCGTCGACGTCACCGACGACGAGCAGCCGCGCCGGTACGCTGCTCGGGAGATCGACCTGACCGTGACGACGGCCGCCGGTGACCGCGAGTACACGATCACGCCGGCGCTGATCGACGCCGTCGGCCGCC
Source organism: Halostella pelagica (assembly GCF_004762015.1). NCBI lineage: Archaea > Methanobacteriati > Methanobacteriota > Halobacteria > Halobacteriales > Natronoarchaeaceae > Halostella > Halostella pelagica. The sequence continues at coordinate 145,882 of NZ_SJES01000008.1, read as the reverse complement.
GCGAGACGGACGCCGACATCGACACCTACATCGACCGCCACGGCGTCGCCGGCCTCGCGACGGCGCTCACCTACGCCGTCGCTCGGGAGCGTGGGGAAGTGACCCACCGGCTGATGGCCGAAGACCTCGACATTTCGCCGCTGGCTGCAGAGATGATCCTCCAGGCGCTCCGGCCCGTCGTCCACGAGCACTACGACATCGAGGAAGCTGGGGCGGGACTCGACGAGTTGGATATCGACGGCGACGGCGCTAACGACGCGTGAGCCGGCTCCACATTGCTGACACCGGCCTGTTCGTCGCGATGGGACAGCCGTCGAACAGCCGGTACAAGGCTGTTCGGCGATTCGCTCGCCGCAACGACGTCACCTTCGTCCTCCCGGAACGGGTGTACGAGGAGCTGACTGTCGACGAGTCCGACGTCGAGGCGCCACCCGTCGACACCGCGATCGACGAGGGATGGGCGACGGTTGTGGCGCCGCTCGAGTTCTCCGAGCCGGTCGTCTCGCGGGTGATGGATGGCGTCCAGCGGTACATCGCGAACGCCGATAATCGCCCTGCCGACGAAGTCGAGCGTGCCGACGCCGCCCTCGCCGCCCTCGCTGCCCAGCATCTCAGCGCGGGGGCGGCAACCGAGGTGTACATCTACACGACCGATATCGCGGCCGGCGAAGGCGCCGAAACTGTCCTCGCGAGTGAGGGGTACGGTGACTCGGTGACGTTCGTGAACGGCTTCGGGTTCATCGAGGACCTAGTCGCCGGCGACAGCTGACTGATTGCTAGTCTGATTCGGGTGGAGAGAACACTCGAAAGCCCTCGGCCGCTCGTCGTCCCGCGACCGCCGCTGCGCGCCTCGGGGCTGCGGTGCTTGCGGGGTCGGGGGACGGCCGAGGCGGCCTCGCCCTTTCTGAGTCCGCCAGGACTGTAGATGACTCACCGAGCGATGTGGCCGGCTGGACAGGTGTGTGCGTATCGGCCCGCCCCGCTCGCCGCTGCCGCCCTCCGCGTCGCTCGCGACCGACCATTCCGGGCGTGCGGGCGCTCTCCGCACCGCCCGCGCCCGTTCCGGGCTAAAGTGCATGTGCCCTCGGCGCCAGCGGGTATCCCCGTCGGTTGCGCCCCTTGCGGGCTTTCGCGTTCCAGCGCTTGGTGCCGCCTGCGCTGTCGCGCGCCACACCGCGGCGCGCGTTCTCGGCGACAGTCGCCCTGGACACGGACCCGCACATCGGGCCGGACACGAGCGGGCATATCCCGCTGGCCGCTCGCTCCGGGCGGGTCGGCGCGCGGTGCTGGTTGAGTGGCCTCCCTATGGCGCGCTCTCGCTCGCGCCCCAAGGGGCGCTCGCGAAGGCGCGAGCGAGAGCGCGCAGACGAGTCTGTCGGTCGTTGTCGTCGAGGAAATCCGCGATGTTGTAGCATCGCGGTGTCGGGCGCTGAGCGCCTTCAGGAATCAGGGTAGATTCCAATGTCTAGTAACAACGTCACCACGGATGTAGTTTCGGTCGATGAACAGGCTTTCGAGAAACACGATGAAGGCGAGGTCGACGAGGATGGCTTCGAAGTCGTCGACGAGACCCCGGAGTTCCGGGCGACGGTCGACATGGAAGTCCAGGCCAAAGTCGATTCCAACCACCCAGACGCGCGCGTCGAGGAAGGCCCGGATCACCTGTTCGGGAAGACCCTCGAACAGGAAGAGCGCATCAAGGCACGAGAGGCCGAGTTGGAACACATCAGTGCCCAGGCAGAACTCAGTCAGCAGGAGGGGCGTGCGAAGCGGACGCGAGACATCGCAGCGAAGCGAAGCGCTGAGCGGCGTGTGAAGTTCCAGAAGCGGGCAGCGAGCGTGAATCCGATGGCTGACCCGGAGCGAGACGATCCTCGTGCAGAGCTCACGCAGGAGCAGTTGGCGGCGGTGAACAAGCAGTCGATGCGGTTGGCGGAAAAACTGGATGGCTGGTCGCGAGCAGCGATTGGCCGGCGGTTGGGTGAAGCCGTCGTCGGTGGGAAAGACCTAACGAGTGCAGTCGTCGGGGTGTTCGAGGAGTTGCAGACGGCGCCTGGGACGGTGATCCCCATTGGGAAGCTCGAGGACGTCAATCGCAAAGAGGTGAGCATCGAGGGTCGAGTCGAAGTACTCTGGGATGCGGACTCGCCGGCCATCGCTCAAGTCGGGCTGATCGCAGACGACAGTGGAAAAACGAAGGTGACGATCTGGGAGAAATCAGATGCGCCGTGGATTGAAGAGGGCGAGCAGGTGCGTATTCACAAGGTAGCCCGGAACTGGTACGAGGGGCGCGTCTCACTGGCTGTCACTGGGTGGAGCACCATTATGTTCCCTGAGCGCGGTCGGTGGTGGGAATAGCCGGTCGGCGCACCCCTTTTTTGCTGGTGTGTACGCGGTCACCGCCACCTCCCACCACCTCCACGGTCCGGGCTGCTCACGGCGCTCACGCGCCGTTTCGCGGCCGGGCTTTCGCCACCGCAGCCCTCCAGTGTCAGCGCTGTTCCGTGTGGTGTGTATGTGCCCCTGATGGGTGAGGGGCACTCCGAGAGACGCGATCCGCGTGAGTCCCCTCGTGAGTATCCATGGCAACCAGAGAGATCTACGAAACGACGTTCGACGAAGACGTCCAGACCGACTCGAATGCTACGCAGTGTCCCGAGTGTAACGGGCAAGTTACAACCAACGCGGTTGAAACCGTCTGCGAGGACTGTGGACTCGTCGTCGACGAGCAGCGGATCGACCACGGGCCAGAGTGGCGAGGGTTCGACGAAGACGAACGGGAGCGCACGGGTGCTCCGTTGACAGCGGCGCGGCACGATCGTGGGTTGTCGACGGAGATCGGCCACGGGACCGATGCGAACGGGAACGAACTCTCAGGACAGAAGCGACGGCGGCTCGCTCGGATGCGCCGTGAACAGACGCGTGGGCGGTTTCAGTCGAAAGCCGAACGCAACCTCGCACACGGGCTTAGTGAAGTCCGCCGGATCAGTAGTACGCTCGAACTATCCGAGACGATCCGTGACCAGGCCTGCCAGCTCTTCCGCAGCGCTCAGAACGAGGAACTCCTGCAGGGCCGGTCGATTGAGGCGATGGCCGCCGCGAGTGTCTACGGAGCGTGTCGGTGTAACGGGCGACCACGAACGCTCGACGACATCACCGAGTCGGCGCGCGTCGAGCAATCGCGGGTGACGAACGCATACACGACGCTGAATACGGAACTTGGCCTGCCAGCCCAACCCGTGACGCCCAGTGCGTTCGTTCCGCGGTTGGCCTCGGAGCTCGACGTCTCCGATCAAATCCGGCAGCGGGCTCGGCAGTTGGCGGAAGCATCCGAATCGACTGGGGCAACCACCGGGGTTCGGCCGTCCGGGTTCGCTGCAGCCTGTCTGTACAAAGCCGGACGCGAAGACGGGCAATGGCTCACCCAGTCGGACGTCGCTGACGTTGCGAACGTCTCGGTGGTCACCGTGCGGACCCACCGCGACACACTGGACGAACTGGCTGTCTAACGCCCACACTGCTGATTTTCGATTGTATGTCTGTAGGCTGATTGATGTGAGAGCCATTATTTAAACCCGAAGACGAAGCATGATACGGCCAGATCACTCTATGACCGACCAGTACGCCGACTACGAAGCCCTCCGACCGCTCGGCGAAGCGACCCACGTTCCCGACGATCAACTCGCCAGTAGTAGTGGCGAGCCCCGGCGGCAACGCTCTGGTGGCGTCGACGCGGGCTATCCAGACGACCCGACAGAAGGTGAGACCGAGTGCGATTCCTGTGGAGCGTCGATCCCCGCTGGCCAGTCGAAGTGCCGGTTCTGTCTCACGAACCATCTCGAAGCAGCCGACGATCAGGACACATCGACTGCCGAACAGACTCTCCTCCATATCATCCACATAGTCGTTGAGGCGTCGACGTTCTACGGCGCCGTCGCGAAGGGATCTGCTGCGGCCACCCTCCTCGCGAAGGCAGACGATGACCCAGTAGTCGATGACTGCAAGCTAATCTACGATCTCGACGAGGAACCGGCCCCACAGCTTGTCGATCAGTGGCCCTCGCTCCCCTCGGCGACACGAGTCACGTCTGAATGTGGTAATCAGCTGCTCGCGGCTGCTCGTGAGCGGACGGCGTGGACAGAGACGACGCAGCCCCGTCACGACGGCGAGCACACGACGTTTCTCTATGAGGAAACCGGGAGCGAGGTTCGCACCGAAGCTCGTCTTGCAAGCCTACGTGAGGACGCAGACAACGACCTCTGGCTGGTGCCAGCGATTGCGCTCCAGAAATCCGTTGACAAGACCGATACCGAACAGCCACGACGCGAGCGCCCAAACAGAACTCACCTCGAGTGTCGAGAGTGTGATCGGGAGACTAAGCATCGATTCCGCGAATTCGAGGCTGTCCCCGATGACGAGTGGACCGGGCAGCCAATGTGGGGCTGTCAGCGGTGCGGCACGCCACGCTACGGGCCCGAACCCGAAGCCGATCAGTAAAGACGACGTCAAATTAACCAACAATTCTGGTGTCGGCTCGGAGTTGTTGGTTAACAGAAGCCAGCTCGCGACCACCCGACGATACCACACCTGCTGACTGCCCGCCGGTGTTTTTCGGCGCCGAGAATTGGCGGAGGCGCACACATGGATCCACGAGACACCCCCGGCTATCGACTCCACCGCGCGCTCAGTAGCCTCACCAGTATCGACAGCGACCAATTGGAGCCCGCTGATCGAGAGCGAATTAGCACCGCGACGACGCTCCTCGAGCAGGTAGATTTTCTCACCCAACCGAATACGACGAGGGACGGTGACATCAACAGAGAATCCTGACAGCTCGACGCATCGGCAGCGCAACGTCATGTGGCCGTCACAGCGTGAGCAGTTGCTCGCCCCCTGAAAGGGTGCGGGGGCGCGAGACCGCTCCCGAGAACAATCCATGGCAACATTGCAAGCCGCAACGACATCGACCGGCGCGCTCGTATCGGATCCACAGGCAGTCCGCGAGCTCTGTGAGAACCACTGCTTCGGGACGCTCAACTGGGAAGTGGACGACGACGGCGAACTCGTTATCTGGGGCTACGACAGCTTCGAAGTGTACGAGGCCCGTGAGAACGGTCTTCCTGACTACGACGGTGGCATCGTCACTCACGAGTTCCTCCGGTCGCTCGCGGAGTATCTCGAACCGGACGAAGAATTCGACATCCAGACAGCCGGATTTACCAAGTGCCGATTTCCCGTGCTGGCGAAACGGTACGTCGTCCGCGACGGTGAGGTGCTGTACGCGGACCTCAGTTCCCCCGACCTGATCGACGAGTAGCGTTGTTCGTCCCCCGGGAGGGGTGCGGGGCGATCCAGTCGTGGGTCGTCCTGCGAGGTGATTGTTCAATGGGCCACCGCGCACTCGTTGCGTACGAACGAACTGACGGACAGTACACGCTCCACTACTCTCATTGGGGTGCAGCGAATCTCAAGCTCAAGCACCGAATTTCGGCTGAGTCGCCGTTCGGTGGCGACGACACCGACTCGAAGTGGGCGAAACAGCTGCTGGCGGAACTGGCCGATGGCCTCGAAGCAGATGGCGTCGACGGCTACCTCGCCGGCGAGGATCGTCCGTCGTCGGTCGTCAAGCCGAAGCCCCGTGCCACCGGGCTCACCCTCGACGAGATCGTCGCGGACCACCTCGACTATCTCCACCACGAGGCGATCTTCGTGGTGTCACCCACCTTCGAGGTGACCGCCTATCGGACGCTGTGGTTCGGGCTGCAGTACGACTCGGAGACGGTCGAACAGGGAGAGACCGTCGGGAACGGCGCGCTCGCGACGGTGCGCTGGTACGACGGCAAGCCGGTCGGCGACGGCCACCTACAGGGACAGTTCGCGGCCCTCAAAGACGTCGTCGGCGACATGCTCGATAAGGGCGTCTTCACGCCGTCAACGGCGATACAGTATCTGAAACGGAAGCTCGCTGAGCGGGTCGGAGACCGACAGGAGCTGCTCATTCCGACCGGAGAATCACCCTTCGAGACAGCGAGTCTCGGCAAGCCGTAACACCAATCCCTTAGTGGATATCGGGGGACGTCTAAGTATGTCAAATCAGTCTGAAGATGACGTTCGTGTTTGGCTTGTCGAACGGACGTACTCCGATGACGAGCAGAACCTGATCATCCTCACCTACGCAACACCCGATGGAGAACAGTACTATCGGAAGGAACGCGCACTCACGTCCTTCACCGACGTCCGAGATACGACAGCAGCAGTCGATGCTGAACCCGGCAATCTTGGCATGGTCGATGACCCCGACCTCCAGGAGCAATACGCGGCCGAAGCACAGCGAATGCAGGAGGTTCACGACCCGGACGACGTGATCTGATACCCGCCAGTAGACATCGCCCCAAGCCATGGGTTATGTCGTGGCAGGCCTTAGTCGGGGTATGCGCGAACTCGTCTTCGCTCTCGAATACGAGCCCGGCTGCAACAGGGTGGCGGACGCCCTCGCAGACCACCCCGACGCTCGCGTTCGTTCACTCTCGCTGCACGCCACTGCCGACCAGCTCTGGCGAGTCGACCATGCCACCGGCACTCCGGACGCACTCGACGCCATCGAGGACGCGTTTCGCAACAGCGACTACTACGCCGACTGTCTCGCCACCGAGGACTGCGGCGCAACCCAGACCACCCGTGTCCTCGACCGCACGGACGACACGCTCATCCTCTACTCCGACTGGGAGCGGACCCCTGCCTGTGCCTCAGTCCCCCACATCGCCCGCGACCACCTCGGCGACGGTGTGCTGTTCGAGACCCGTCACGAGGGCCGCCACTACACGTGGCGGCTCATTCACTCCGACGAGGGCGATGTGGCGGCGTTCTTCGATTCCCTCGGGGTTGCCGTCGGGGAATGCGCCCAGATGGAGATGCTCCGCACCGCGGATACGACGACATCAGCTGGGGGAGGCGACGGGACACCGAGCGGCCTGCCGCCAGCACAGGAGGCCGCACTCCAGGCCGCTGTCGAACACGGCTACTACGAGTCACCCCGCGAGGTCGACGTCGGCGAACTCGCCGAGCATCTCGACGTGCCACGGTCAACACTCACCTACCGACTCCGTCGGGCGGAAGAACATTTGGCGAAGCAACATGTCGCCGGCGAGCGGGTAGCGGAAGAACGGCTGGCATCGCACTGAGGGCCGCAGTTGGAATATTCCAACAAAGACATATGGAACTCCCACTCCTACCGTGAGGTAATGACAGAGAATCCGGACGCAGCAGGAGAAACGAGCGGCGGCGGACAGCGACGTGAGCTGACCGCCCGCCTCGCCGTTCCCGAGATGGACTGTCCCTCTTGCGCCCAAAAGGTGGACAAGAGCCTCCAGCGTGTCGACGGCATTACTGACGCCACGCTCCAGCCGACCACCGGCACGGCCAACGTCACGTACGACCCTGATCGGACTAGCGAAGCCGACGTAATCAAGGCGATTGAAGGCGCCGGCTACGAGGTCGTCGGGGGCTCGGACGCTGAGGGCGATGATGAGGACAACCAGGCGACCGACGGCGTCGACATCGCGCCACCATCGGAGGTCTGGACGAGTCCTCGCGCGAAGAAGACGTGGCTCGGCGCGGCGTTCGTCACGCTCGGCCTCCTCTTCGAATTCCTCCTCACCGGACAGAACGTCACGGTGGCGAGCGTCCTCGAGTACCCGCTCCACATCGCAGATGTCCTGTTCCTCGGCGCCGTCGCCGCCAGCGGCATCCCCGTCGTCCGTAGCGGGTACTACTCCGCGAAGAACCGAAGCCTCGACATCGACCTGCTGATGGGGACGGCGATCATCGCGGCGACCGGTATCGGCTACTTCGTCGAGGCCGCCACGCTGGCCGTCCTATTCAGCATCGCCGAGCTGCTCGAGGACTACGCGATGGACAGGGCACGGGACTCCCTGCGCGAGCTGATGGAACTCTCGCCCGACGAGGCGACCGTCCTTCGCGATGGTGAGGAAGTGACCGTTCCCGCCGAGGAGGTCGACGTTGGCGAGACCGTCGTCGTCCGCCCCGGCGACAAGATTCCGCTCGACGGAACGGTCATCGACGGCGAGAGTGCAGTCGACCAGTCGCCGATCACGGGCGAGAGCGTCCCCGTCGACAAGACTGCCGGCGACGAGGTCTACGCCGGCGCGATCAACGAAGAGGGGTACCTCGAGGTAGAGGTCACCTCGACCGCTGGCGATTCGACGCTCTCGCGCATCATCGAGATGGTACAGGGCGCACAGGCGAAGAAGACCGAGTCTGAGCAGTTCGTCGACCGCTTCTCCGGCTACTACACACCCCTCGTCGTCGTGCTGGCAATCCTGACCGCCGCTATCCCGCCGCTGGTTATCGCCGACCCCATCTCGGTGGACGTGGCCGGGTACGGGTTCACTTTCGCCGGCGACTGGCAGACCTGGTTCATCCGCGGGCTCACCCTGCTGGTAATCGCCTGCCCCTGTGCGTTCGTCATCTCCACACCCGTCTCGGTGGTGTCGGGCATCACCAGCGCCGCGAAGAACGGCGTCCTGATCAAGGGCGGCAACTACCTCGAAGCGATGGGCGAAGTCGATGCCGTCGCGCTCGACAAGACGGGGACGCTCACGAAGGGCGAACTCGCCGTCACCGATGTCGTCCCGGTCGGCGACACCACTGAGGATGATCTGCTCCGTCGCGCCGCCGGGCTGGAGCGGCGCAGTGAGCACCCCATCGCTGCGGCGATTCTCGCCCGTGCTGAGGAGGCGGGCGTGGGCGACCTGCCCGACCCGAGTGGCTTCGAGAGCCTCACGGGGAAGGGCATCCGGGGCGAGATCGACGGCGAGACGTACTATGCGGGCAAGCCCGCGCTCTTCGAGGAGCTGGGCTTCGACCTCGCTCGAGCACGCCGCGAGACAGACGGCGGCGTCGTGGCGGAAGAGGCGACCGAGGCCGACGACGGGGCGTTCGCCGAGGACGCGCTCACCTCACTGGAGCGGGAGGGCAAGACGGTCGTTATCGTCGGGACGGAGTCGGAACTGCTGGGTGCAATCGCCATCGCCGACGAGGTGCGCCCGGCCTCGAAGCGGGCTGTCGAACGCCTGCACGAGCTGGGCGTCGAGCGCGTGGTGATGCTGACCGGGGACAACGAGGGCACCGCCCGCGCCATCGCCGAGCAGGTCGGTGTCGATGAATATCGCGCCGAACTCCTACCCGACGAGAAGGTCGACGCAGTCGAGGAGTTACAGGCGGAGTACGGGGAGGTCGCGATGGTCGGCGACGGCATCAATGACGCCCCCGCGCTGGCCACTGCGGAGGTCGGCATCGCGATGGGCGCGGCGGGCACCGACACCGCCCTCGAAACGGCTGATATTGCGTTGATGGGCGACGACATCGGGAAACTCCCGTACCTGTACGACCTGTCGCATACGGCCAACGGCGTGATCCGGCAGAACATCTGGGCGAGCCTCGGCGTGAAGCTTCTGCTCGCGTTAGGCGTGCCGCTGGGCCTGGTCAGCGTTGCGCTGGCAGTCGTTGTCGGAGATATGGGGATGAGCCTCGGCGTCACCGGGAACGCGATGCGGTTGTCACGAATCGAGCCCGATCGAATCATCGACGCCTGATTCTGCGGCGGGAAGTGCGGGCAGGACGCTCTTCTTTCGGGACTTACCTCCGCTACATCGAGACTAGTTGTGGTTTGTCTGGGGCAGAAAGGACTGAGCCCCACCGTTGGCTCGTGATTTGATGCCCGAGAATTCAGACGACGATCCATTCCACGATTGCGAGTTAGATCCCGACGCAGTCCTCGGGACGCGCACCTTCCACGATGTCCTGTTCACCGATGAGACGGAGACACCGGTGAACGTGCTCACTGGCGAGACGCCCGCACATTCACAGGCGACCGTCGAGGAAGCGAAGGAGTTCGCTGCGAGTATTGACACCGACACGCCACAGATTGCACTTCCGGCGTCAGTTGAGACGCAAATCGAGACGCAGAGTAAGCCCTACACGTCGGCTGCGTTCTTCCACTTCAAGGCGACGGGCTCGCTAAGGCGTCACCGCGCCTACCACGCCGCATATGACTCGGATGCGTTCACCGTCGACTTCGAAGCTGACTACGAGTCCGGAAACCTGACCATCACAGTCGATCGAACGAACGAGTCCTAAGAATCGACCGCTAGATCAGGGTTTTTCGAGCGCCGGCGATGGGTGCCGGCGCAGCAGGAGCGAACGATCAACCACTCCCGGTGCGTCGGCGTTTCGAGGTGTTCGAGATGCACATGGTAATTTACGCTCTGGTAGAAGAATCGACCCACGACGACGCACTGGCCAGCGGAAAGTCGGTGTTCGACCGCCTGGTCGGCGCGGACCCACACGCCGGCGCAGTCTTCGACTACCACGTGACGTTCGATGAGGAGGACACGTCCGTTGCGGGGAAGGCGCGATGGGGTGAATTGCCGACTGCAGCCCCCGTCGACTCCGATGCCGGCCAAGACCTGCTTGAGCGTGGCTGGGAGGCGACGAAAGAGGAGTTCGAGCGGAATCTCGACCGGGTGAAAGAGGCCATCGACGAGCTCTCCGATGAGGAGATCATGCGCGACGAAGATCTCGCTCGGCACGCCTTCCACCAGGTTGGCGCCTACGACGGGCCAACGATCTTCCTGTACAACGAATATGCGAACGGGATCCGTCACCGTGAGCAGCTGGATCGAGTGCTGGAGGAGAGCGAGGAGCTCTGGATCGTGCCCGCCGACGTCCACTTCTAACAGATGTCCCGGATCACAAACTGGAAGCGCGAGAGCCGCACGCCCACACTCGCATACCGGAATACCGAGACCGGCGCTCGGGCGGTCTTACACCGAGCGCCGGATTCATACCGCTACAAGTGGCGTGGCGTAATCCTCGTCGACGGCTACCCAGTGTGGTCGCGGGGGTACGAGACGAAGGACGCGAAATCGTTCCGTGACGAGCTCCGTGACCGGCCAGCGCCCGAACTGAGTTGTCCCGAGTGTCCGAACAGCGATATAGCAATCGGTGGGAAAACGGCTGACGGTGCGAAGGTTCAGCGCTGGGTCGAGTGTCGGAACTGTGGGTACGAAACATCCTCGCGAATCGTGTACGGCGCCGAGCGCTGATTGATAGGAGCGTATCTGCGGTGACGTTTATTTTGGGCCGGAATGGGTGGCCCGTCTCAATCGGGCCAGATTCACAGATGAGTCTGGAAGTCATCGACCGCCACAGCGAAGCACTGTTCGAGTTCCTCTGGTGTCCCGTCTGCGGGCACGAGATATTCAGTCACATTCCGTTCGAAGGTGTGTTCTGCAAGAACTGCAACACACAGGTCGAACTCCAAGAATCCCGAGAGACACGCGGCTACGAGGAGGCCGTGCTCGCCTGCTTCGACACCCACTCAACGTGGAACCTCCACGTCGACGAAAAGCTCCGTCGCGATCTACCCGATGGGTCGGCACGGGTGAAGATCCTCGGCGCACCGGGTGCCTACGAGGTCGACTGGTGGAGTCCAGCACCCGGCGATGACTGGCAGCCGGTCGAGCGTGGTGAATTCGATGAGGTCGACGAACCAGCCGATATCTCCCATCTCGCGTAGGGGCAAGCAGTCCCTGTGACTGTTTTTCACCCCCTGAGGGGTGCGGGGGTGCTCGAACGAGTAGCTCCCGAACAGACCAATGAGTAGACCTAGCGACACACACTCGATTGAACAGACACACCCAGCGAGCGACTGCGACATCGCCTACGTCGGGTATCGGCAGAGCGGGCAGGCTATCGTTGAGAAACGTCCCGGCCAAGAACGGCTCACACCAGAGCGGAGTCTCGCGCTGGTGAATCACAGTCCCTCGGGATTCGAATGGGGATATGGTGGTAGTGGTCCGGCACAACTCGCGCTCGCACTCCTCCTCGACTACACAGGTGACGAAGCGTTCGCCCTCGACCACTACCAGGCATTCAAAACCGAGGTCGTGAGCCAACTGGACTGTGCTGGGTCTGCTGGACGCTGGCGACTCACCGGGGCCGAGATCGACGCAATCCTTCACGAAACACCCGGCGAGCCGGCCGCACCGTCCATCTGAATATCAATCACCGAAGGTAACCCATGTCAGAACATACCCAACCATCTCGTGCGGATGACGAATCGACCGCAGCCAGTGAACAGACGACACGAACGGAGTACGTCGAACGCAGTGACGTCGGCGTCTCCCTCACCGTGAAGCTTACTCGCGGGACGGGCACCCGCGATCAGGACAAAATCGTGGCCAAAGCGAAAGGCAAGACTCTCGAAGACGCTCGCGAGGACATGGAGATTCTTCGGGAGTACATCCACGATCTCGCTGAGGACGCCCGCCAGATCCAACCCGAGGAAGAAGACGAGTAACGGCGGGGGCTGTTTTTTGTCGCCTCAGCAGTGACGGAGGCGATCATCAGTGAGCAATCCAGACGGTCAAACAACAGACGCAAGCGATCTTTCGCCAGAACAACGGCTCGAGCCATCGAATACGCGACTCATCAACGCTGGTATCGTGACGATCAACAATATGGAGACGCTGCGAGCCTGCGTCGCCTACGAGAACGCGAATCAGCAACGGGTCCAGATCCTCCGCCAGCTTGAACAGCGGGCCAGCGAACTCCGCGCACAAGACGATTGACCCAACGCCCGGAGGTGTCTGTCGGAGCCTCGGTGGGTGGAGGCTCAATCCAGATGAGCGATCGACCAGAGATCGAGATTCAACGACAGACCGCATTCGGTGACGATGGCCAACTCGAAGTAACCGAAACAAGCGTCGAGACCTCGCTTGAGGACTTCGGCGCTGACGTGGATCATCGTGACCGGGATTCACGTCTTGATCAGCCCGAGGCGTGTGAGTTCGGCGTCGACGATCGACCCGAAGTTGAGCAAACATCCGAGGGAGATCAGTCAACACTCTTCGCTGATACGGACGAGGATCAGCAGACCCTCGCTGGCGACGATGCAGCCGCTCGCTGTCTCTTCGAAGAATAGGCTTGCCTCTATCAGTTGGTTGTCTGATGAATTGTTATACTGAATTCTAACTTTGAAGCGACGTTGAGGGTCTAATAGCCGGTGGTGGTTTTTCGACCCCCAGCAGGGGTGCGGGGAATCCGAACGCCCGCATTCAACCGATGGAGACGAATTCGACTACCGACCCACGAGCAGTCGTACAGGATACGGATGAGCGATGTCAGGCGAGTACAGACCGCGTCGAGTACGTCGGGATGCGTGTCGACGGAACGCCAGTTGTCCTGAACCTCACCGCACACGAACGCCTCTCCCCCCATCAAAGTCTCGGTCTCGTGCGGCATAGCCCGGCGGGATTCGACTGGGGCTACGTCGGGAGCGGACCGGCACAGCTCGCCTGTGCGCTCCTCCTCGATTATACCGACGACGAAACTGTCGCCCAGCATCACTACATCCAGTTCCGCAACGACGTGGTCAGTCAGCTGGTGTGTGATGGCCCGGCCGACTGCTGGCACCTCACCGGGGAGGATATCGAGGCGGCACTCGCTGAATTCGAAGAGTACCGAGCACTCACGCCAGATGGTGGGACGCCGTCATCGTCACTACCGGCGAACTGGAGTGCGGTGAGCCGGACAGATCGGACAGTCTTCCAACGTCGGGATATCGACCACTACGTCGTCCTCGCCGAAGGGAGCGAGGAGTGGTTGATCATACTTTGTGCGCAGGGGGACCGGGCGTATCCCGCCCCACTCGACCATCGAACACTTCCGGTCGAGAACAATCCTGCTTCAACCGTGCAGGCACTCGTCGCTGAGAGTAACGATCTCGTCGAGCCAGAGGAGGACATCTGATGGAGAACATCCGACTCTCGCGGGCCACGTACCAACTCATCGAACGCGCCGTCACGGCGCTGGAGTGCATCGGCCGAGAACTCGAGCGATACAACGACCGGCATGAGCGAACAGCTGGGAAAGACACAGATGAGACGAATCCCAGCGAATCATGACTGACGAAGCGACGCTTGACTACTTCGAGGGCGAGAATTCAGCCGGTGAGTCTCGCTCGCTCACGCTGGAAGAGCGACTCCTCGCCCCGATATCCCCGTCCATCGGTCTGCGGGTGATTCCCGGTCGCGAGGATCCGCTCTATCTCCAAAATCGGGGAACAGAACTCCTTCAAGGAGTGTTTCGGGCGCTCACGGGAAAAGTGTGCTCCTCAATTCGTTCCCAAGCGGTGTTCGCGCTCGATATCCTGCAGCTGGGGGATCAGTTCAGAATCCCGTGCGACGTGGATGATATAGCGGGGGACGTCCTGTGTCGTCCGGGCCATGAACGGTTCGCCCCAGAAACTTAACAGCGCGTCCGTCTGCTCGTTTTCCGTCCCGCGAAGAATGAACGAGACGTTTTCATCGAGGTCGCGCCAGACAGGTTCCCGTACCGTCTCGGCGCCTGTACACTCCTGTACTTTCGGTTTGACCTGTGTCTTCCAGCGCTCTCGTTCACTCTCGTCGAGGACGAACTGAATTGAGGAAACATCTGGATTTTCAATCGGTGGCCGAAGCAACGCGTCGAACAAATCCTGGGGAATGAACATGAGCAGACAGACATTGAACCAGATCATTTCACCACGGGCACCCTGACCGAACTGGGTACTCCGCGGTCTGAGTTGTGCTGGACCGATGAGTTCGAGGTCGGGAGTATCCATACCGGCACGGATTTCTTCGACAGTGCGTTCGGTGTGAGCGACGGACTCAGAGAGGTTCTCTGTTTCTGATTCGCGTCGAAGATGGCTGATGAACAAGAACGCCATAAGAACGAGCGTGATCTGAAGCAGCACGGATTCGTCTACGATGTGCAAGAAATGGAGTACAAGCGCGAGAACAGCCGCCAGGATGCCCGCGACAGCTTCCCATTCAATCTCCTTAATTTGCCATCTCATATCGACTGTCTCCCTGACACAGGATTCTGGCTATAGGCACATTACTCTGTGCAGTCAAGTAGCGAGGTTCACAGGAGGCGTTCGTGGTTGAACCCAGACGGCCTTGTCCACACAGAATGGAACTTCCTCAACCTCCTTGCTCTGAGTTTGATGCTCCGTCGAGGATTTGAACCTCGGTCCTCGACGTGAGATGCCGAGATGATTGGCCGAGCTACACCAACGGAGCAGGCTTACTTCGATGCCGGATTCTGTTAAACCTATCCACCGGACACGCCGGAGGTGGGTGTCTGTCCTCTACAGATAAATCAATGGTTTGTGAGCTTGTACT
This sequence comes from Halostella pelagica, assembly GCF_004762015.1. NCBI lineage: Archaea > Methanobacteriati > Methanobacteriota > Halobacteria > Halobacteriales > Natronoarchaeaceae > Halostella > Halostella pelagica. The sequence goes on along the minus strand of NZ_SJES01000008.1, from coordinate 130,634 downwards.
GTCCTTCTGTAGGTTCGGAGCATCTTGAGACGCGAAATGATTCGAAATGAGATACAGATCGACCACCCTGTTGAAGCATATACAGACGCAAATTGTCGATAATGGACGAACAGCCAAGCAATTCGGACGGCGATTCGGACCATCATCGTCATCGAGAGGACCAAGGCAAACACGATAGCTCTCACATCGGGGCAGGGTCAGAACAAGCGCTACTCGAAGACGAGGCAGGTCCGCAACACCACCACGAAGAGGAGGAACACGGCGATCACGGGAGTGGTCATGACGGCCATGGCGGGATGCACGAGGGCCACGAACAGATGTTCCGCCGACGCTTCTTCGTCTCGACGATCCTCTCGATTCCCGTTCTTCTCTATAGCGAAACACTGCAGGAGTGGCTTGGCTTCTCCGTCCCAACGTTTCCGGGTAGCGAGTGGATAGCCCCGGTGTTCTCCGTCGTCGTCTTCGCGTACGGTGGAATCCCGTTCCTCCAGATGGCGGTGCCGGAACTGAAAGACCGAGCGCCGGGGATGATGACGCTCATCTCGATGGGGATTACTGTCGCGTTTGTCTACAGCCTCGCGAGTGTAGTCTTCCCGACGGAGTCTGCGTTCTTCTGGGAGCTCGTCACACTCATCGACATCATGTTGCTTGGGCACTGGATCGAGATGCGGTCGGTTCGGCGTGCATCGAGCGCCGTCGACGAGTTGGCGAGACTAATGCCCGATACCGCCGAACGAATCACCGACGACGGTAATACCGAAGACGTCCCCGTGGACGAACTCTCCGAGGGCGACCTGGTGCTCGTCCGGCCGGGCGCGAGCGTCCCCGCCGACGGCGTCGTCGAGAAGGGCGATTCGGACGTCGAGGAATCGATGATCACGGGTGAGTCGAAACCGGTTTCGAAAGAACCTGGCGACGAGGTCATCGGCGGTACCATCAACGGCGACGGCAGTCTCCGCGTGCGCGTCGGTGCGACCGGCGAGGAGACCACGCTCGCGGGCATCATGCGACTGGTCGAGGAAGCCCAGCAGAGCAAATCCAAGACTCAGGTGTTGGCTGACAGAGCGGCGGGGTGGCTGTTTTACGTCGCGCTCGGGACGGCAGTCGTGACGGCACTCGCGTGGACAGTCGCAGTCTCGTTCGATGCGACCGTGATCGAACGTGTCGTCACGGTACTCGTCATCGCCTGCCCACACGCCCTCGGACTCGCCATCCCGTTGGTCGTCGCGATCAATACGTCACTCGCGGCTCGCAACGGGATACTCGTCCGCGATCGGATCGCGATGGAGGACGCTCGGAATCTGGACGCGATCATCTTCGACAAGACGGGGACGCTCACCGAAGGCGAGCACGGCGTCGTCGATATGGCGACCGGCGATGGCGTCGACGAGGACGACGCACTCGCACTGGCGGCCGCTGTCGAGAGCGACTCCGAACACATGATCGCGCGAGCCATCCGCGAAGCAGCTGACGAGCGCGATCTCAGCGCCCCTGATGCGACCGACTTCGAGGCGATCAAAGGACGAGGGGTTCGCGCGAGCGTCGACGGAAACGAGGTGTACGTCGGCGGGCCGAACCTGTTAACCCAACTCGATAGCGAGATTCCAGACAACTTTCAACAATTCGCTGACGAGGCCGGCGAGGACGCCCAGACCGTGGTGTATCTCATTCGCGACGGAGAGTTGATCGCCGCGTTCGCGATGGCCGACGTGATCCGCGAGGAGAGTTTCCGCGTCGTCGACGCCCTCAAAGATCTAGGCATCGAGGTGGCGATGCTGACTGGCGACTCCCAGAACGTCGCCGAAGCTGTTGCTGACGAACTAGGCATCGATACAGTGTTCGCGGAGGTCCTCCCCGAAGACAAAGACAAGAAAGTCCAGGAACTCCAAGACCAGGGGAAGCTCGTGGGAATGGTCGGTGACGGCGTCAACGACGCACCGGCGCTGACGCGGGCCGATATCGGCATCGCTATTGGTAGCGGTACGGACGTTGCCGTCCAGTCGGCGGACGTCATCCTCGTCCAGAACAACCCGATGGACGTGGTCCGGCTCGTGAAACTCAGTAAGGCGAGCTACCGGAAGATGCAGGAGAACATCGTGTGGGCCGCCGGATACAACGTCTTCGCACTTCCGCTTGCAGCGGGTATCCTTGCGCCGGTCGGGATCCTCTTGTCGCCTGCCGTTGGTGCACTCCTGATGTCGCTGAGTACGGTGATTGTCGCGATCAACGCACAATTGCTTCGGCGTGTCGACCTTTCGATTCCGGATCTCTCTGGAGTCTCATCATCCGATATCGCTCAGGCTGCAGACTGAGCATATCTGCCTTTCAGTTGAGGGTGTAGAACTGTTCGAAAACCCGGAGTTCCGTAATTCCGTCGAGCACGGCGACGTCGATGTGACGGTGATGGTCGACATTTCGGACACGGCTACTGGTCCTCGGGTCCTTCGCAGTCGCGGCTCCGCTCGTGCTCGTCTTTACTCGGTTTTGGTCGCTGCCACTGCTCGTCGCGCTCCTCCTCACTGGATTTGCGGTCCAGCTGACGCTCGGCCTGTCCTTTACGTACATCCGCGAGGTGGTTGATTCGCGGGTCGCCGCGACAGCGGTCGCGTTCCAGACGAGTATTGGGTTGGCAGGCGCGTTCCTTGCCCCGATTGCAGGCGGTATTGTTGTTGACCAAGCCGGATTCGATACTACCTTCTTACTCGCTGGAATCCTCGCTACCTTCGGGATTGCAGTCGCATGGGTCGCACCAGAACCGAGATCGTAGCTAGATGTGTCCTCTACCGATAGTTTGTCGAGGCTGCTAAGATTCCTGATCTGATGACTGAGCCGTCCCTCATCCCGTCGTAATTTTGTCCCCGATCCAGAGGAGTACCAGGAAGGGGAGAAGAGGGAGAAGCAAGAGAACCAACGGAGCAGCGACTAGATACCCAATCATACTCATTTCAGTGTTCGAGCGGTCTGTCCGAGTCCGACTCACTGATCTGGTCATACACGATACTACGCGCTCCTACACCAAAAACTGACTGATTGATTAGCCCCTAATATTGGGATTCAGAGCCAGAAATCCATATTTTGCTATTAGAATTCAGATAGAGCTGATTAGCCAGTTAGCACCTTTTTATCGCAACGTTAGGGAATTCCCCTGCGTTCCCGGGGAGGAGGTCAAGTGGTAGTATCGAGGTGTCACAGAACACGCCACATATGTTAGCGCGTCGAGTTTCGAATTGCTCGATACAGGTCGTGTAGTGACTATATGTGAGGGGCTTGTGGATCTGGGGAACATCGTCTCGGAGCACTCAAGAGACTCGTTCTCGTAGGACGAGTAAATGGATCAGGACCTTCTCGCAGTCTTGTTTGGTGATCCATTTGCGGTGATGAACACGATCGGTTTGATCGCGTTCGCGTTCGTCGGTTCATCGAAGGCGATCCGTGAAGAATTCGACGTGCTCGGGATTACCATCGTTGGGTTAGCAATGGCATTTGCTGGTGGAGTGACACGCGATCTTCTCGTGACACGGGTTCCATTAGCACTTCAGTCCCCAATCGAAATCAGTCTCGGACTGCTTGGCGTTGGGTTAGCAATCGTACTGAGTGTCGTCCTCACAGCTCCAGAAACGCACCCAATCGCGCTTGTCGCCGATGCGATCGGGCTCGCTGCCTTTGCGACAACTGGTGCTATCGTCGCAACTGAGACCGGTGTATCAGAATTCGGTATTATTGCTGTTGCGACGATCAACGCCGTCGGTGGTGGTGCGGTCGCAGATATTCTTCTCGACCGGTCCCCGTTCATTCTCTTCGAAGACTTCTATGCTAGCTGTGCAGTCCTGGGTGGGAGTGCATACTGGATAGTGGGAGCTCTAGGGGCAGCTGGGGGTACGGCTGCTGCGGTGTGTGCGATCGTGACCGTTGTGACTCGATAGGTGCGGTTACGTACGACTGGCATCTCCCGACGGTACAGAATTTAGGATAACTAAGAGATCGATTCTGGATAGACCTCATGTTTTCCCGGCATGATTGGCGTTTTTGTGAGAGTCCGCTGGTTCTTCAGTTCGACAGTGAAAAATATCCAGTTGTCTCCTCTCCTTGCAGGTGTTCGATATCTACCGTATTCAGCACGCGAGTCATCCCCTGATGGAGTACCCGTTTTCTTCGAGGAGTTCTCGGACGCGCTCCTCGTGGTCGCCCTGGAGTTCGATGTGTCCTTCTTTGACGGTGCCTCCAGTTCCGAGTGCAGATTTCAGCTCCGAAGCGAGCGACTCGCGATCGGTGTCACCTTCGAATCCTTCGATGATGACCATTGTCTTGCCATACCGACGCTCTTCACTTCGGACGGTCAGCTGTTCTGTCGCACGGTCGAGGTCAGCGAGCGGATCCTCGGGCACATCGAGATCGTCGAGCGGATCGTCGTCTGGCACGAGTGGCTCACCGAATTTACAGCCAGTCCTCTCCCCAGTCGTCGAGTGCGTCGAACACTGGACAGAGGGCATCACCCTTCCCGGTCAGCGCGTAATAGCTCGCGACCGGGGATTCGAACTCTTTGTGATTGTCGACGTATCCCTCCGCTTCCAAGTCGTCGAGCACACGCGAGAGTGTGTACGAACTGGCCCCGGTTGAGCGCTTGAGTTCGTTGAACCGCTTTTCACCGTCTCGCAGGTCGTTGAGGACGATGAGCTTCCACTTTGCCCCCATCTCCTCGACAGCCCCGACGACGTTGCAGACATCTGCATTCCGCTGTTCGACGTCGGATTCGTGGTCGGAGTCGGCCGATTGGGGTTGGGTCGCCATTACCTAGTTACACAGTTATTGCCTGAGCTATAAATAGGTTTGGAGTCAAACTAGGTATTGTAATGGAACTACAAAACCCGACGGTACTCGTAACTGGAGCTACCGCCAACATTGGCCCGTACGTGACCGACCTGCCCGTTAAGCAGAAGGCTGATGTCGTCGGCCTCGCGGGTGATTCCGAATGAACGGTATAGATGGCGGTGTCGCGTTGGTTTCGGGCGCGGCCTCGGGCATTGGACGCGCGACTGCACAGCGGTTCGCGGAAGAGGGCGCGAGCGTCGTCGCCGCCGATATCGACGTGGAGGGTGGCGAGGAAACCGTCTCTCAGATCGAGTCCGAGGGCGGCGAGGCGACGTTTGTCGAGACAGACGTAACCGATGAAAGCGACCTCGCCGCAGCGGTCGAAGCGGCCGTCGATACGTACGGCAGCCTCGATTTTGCGTTCAACAACGCCGGTATCGAAGGGGACCAGGTCAGTTTTTCTGACCAGGACAACGCGAACTGGAACCGGGTCCTCGATATCAACCTCAACGGCGTGTTCTTCGCGATGCGCGAGGAAATTCCGGCCATGCTGGAAAGCGGCGGTGGAGCCATCGTGAACACGTCCTCGATCGCCGGTATTCTCGGATTCCCCAACCTGAGTCCGTACGTCGCCAGCAAACACGGCGTCGTCGGGTTGACGAAGACGGCGGCCGTCGAATTCAGTAGCGATGGCCTCCGGGTGAACGCGGTGCTTCCAGGGGTCATCGAGACCCCCATGGTCGCCCGTTCGGGCGAACAGGACCCGGAAGCGACGGAGCAAACGATCGCCGGAATCCCCGCTAGCCGACTCGGTCAGCCAGAGGAGATCGCCTCCGCGGTAGTCTGGCTCTGTTCCGAGGACGCGTCGTACGTGACCGGGCAGCCACTCCCCGTCGACGGCGGATACTCGATCCAGTAACTCCGAGTGGGGGATTCCCAGGACTCCAGACACGGCCGAGATAGGGGTAACGCCACTTGGCATGGCCAGCAGTCCACTTGGTCGATGCTGTGGGGCTGCCCGTGTCCGAAAGTGCTGGAAGTCCGATGAGTAAACTGCAAACCTGAAACTCCCACCACTCGGGATCCCTGCGGCTTCAGGCCTAGGAGGACAATTCTCTCAGTTCAGTGCCAGTCCTCTCCCCACACATCGAGCGACTCGAACACCGGACAAAGGGCGTCTCCCTTCTCAGTCAGCGTCTAATAACTCGCGACCGGCGATTCGAACTCCTTCCGGTTCTCGATGAACGCCGAATTTTCCAAGTCGTCGAGCACCCGCGAGAGCGCTTAGGAACTCGCGCCCGTCGACCGCTTGAGTTCGTTGAACCGCTTTTCGTCGTCTCGCAGGTCGTTGAGGACGATGAGCTTCCACTTCGATCCGATCTCTTCGACTGATCCCACGGGGTTACATACATCGGTATTTTTCTGTTCAACCGCAGTGTCTTCGTGAGTTTCGGCCGATGGTGGTTGGGTTGCCATTACTTGGTCACACAGTTATTGCCTGAACTATAAATAGGTTTGAGACCAAACTAGGTATTGTAATGGAACTACAAAATTCGACGGTGCTCGTGACCGGAGCCACCGGCAATATGGGACCGTACGTGACGGATGCACTCGTTGACAGCGGCGCCGACGTGGTCGGCACCTACGTCACCGAAACCGAGAAAGAAGCTGTCGAGGAGAGCGCTGAGTACGCTGACGCGGTGTCGTACCACCAGGTCGATCTGACTGATCAGGCGGCAGCCGAAGCCTTCGCTGAGACTGTCGCCGACGAACACGGGTCGGTCGATCATATCGTCGGCCTCGCCGGCGGGTTCTCGATGGGCAGCGTCAGCGATACCGACGGTGAAGCATTCCAGGCTGCACTGAATCTCCACGCAACGACCGCGTTCCTGACTGTCAAGGCCTTCGCGGATTACCTCAGTGAGCAGAGCGGTGTCGTCTTGTTCAGCTCCGACCGCGCAATCGACCCCATTGGTGGCACGCTCGCGTACGACGTCGGTAAGGGCGCGGTCCGGACGCTGACCGAGTCACTCGATGTTGACCTCGATGCCCGTGTCAACGCCGTCGCTCCATTCCTCATCGACGTACCGGGGAACCGCGAGGCGATGCCCGACGCCGACTTCTCGGAGTGGACGGCCCCCGAAGCTATCGTCGACGAAGTACTCCACCTGCTCTCGAACCAGGGTGTGAGGGGGCAGATCGTCCAGATGACCGGTGGCCAACCGGAGATGGCAGACTAATGGCGCTGGAAACTGCAGCTGGTGGTCTCGCCTTTCTGGTCGGCCGCCTCGTCTTCGGTATCCTGCTCGGGTTCATGGGCCTGAGTCACTTCACGGGGCTCGATGGGATGAGTGGCTACGCCGACGCCAAGGGCGTGCCCGCCCCACGACTGGCCGTCATCGTGTCCGGCCTCATGCTCATCGTGGGCGGACTTGCCATCGCACTCGGAGTCTACCCACTTCTCGGGGCAGCAGCGATTGCGCTGTTCTTCCTCGTGGTGACGCCGGTGATGCACGACTTCTGGACGGTCGACGATCCCGAACAGCGCCAGTCAGAGATGACGGATTTCCTGAAGAACGCGACGCTCTTCGGTGCTGCGCTCGTCGTCGCTGCACTCAGTGGCACCGCATGGCCGTACGCTCTCAACATCGGCCTTTAGACACACAAGAATGACCACGCAATCGACGCCAGCAAATTCAGACACGCTTCCGCAGGGGACACGTGTCGGCCGGACCGCACTTCGCGTCGGTGACCTCGAGGAGATGACCGGGTTCTACCGAGATGTCGTTGGCCTCAGTGTGCTCCGTACAGCCGATACGACCTCGGTTCTCGGGGTTGACGACACACCACTCCTCGTTCTGGAGGGAACTGAAGATACCCTCCAGCGTCACCGATCAGCGGCCGGGCTGTATCACAACGCGTTCAGAGTACCTTCGCGTGCGGCTCTCGGTGACGCACTGGCTCGGATACGGGACCAGTGGCAACTCGGTGGTGCCTCCGATCACTGGGTCAGCGAGGCGCTGTATCTCACTGACCCGGAAGGGAACGGTATTGAGATCTACCGGGACTACCCCCGTGAGGACTGGCCAATCGCCGACGACGGTCGTGTTCGGATCAGCACCGAGTCGCTCGACCTCGCCAGTATCGAAGCTGCTGCCACAGGTGGTAGTCAGGCCCCGTCGGGAACGGACGTCGGGCACGTCCACCTCGAGGTCTCTTCGCTCGACGCGTTCAGGGACTTCTACGTGGATACGCTCGGATTCGAGGTGCAGACGACCGTGCCCGCCGCATCCTTCGTCTCGGCGGGTGGATATCACCACCACATCGGAGCGAACACGTGGAATCACCGATCAAAGCCAGTCGGCGGCAGAGGACTGTCCTGGTTCGAGGTCGTCCTTCCAGGCACAGAGGTACTCAACGTGATCCGAGAGCGAATCTCCGACAGTCAGTATACGATCACTGCGAGGGATGAAGGAATAGCTGTTACTGGGCCAGATGAGATCGAAGTTCGACTCCGAGAGTGAAACCCTCACACCACTACCCAAGCTGTGTGAGTACACCTCAACACTTCCATATCTGGTAGTTCCTACCGCACTTCTAACGTGGTAGCTTTTCACTTTCTGTCCCGTAGTAATGGATTCCCGGTGAAAGACAGAACAAACACCTCCAATACGCAATGACTGACCATCCCCCCGACGAGAACGGGAACGACATCTCCGGACCGCCACATAATGATGCTTACGTCTACGAAATCCGGGCGGATGAATCACACAGCCAGGCTGTCGTCCGGGCTGTCGCCTCCGTTACAAACACGTCCGGAACGAACCTTGAACTGCTATACGAGGCCATTGATCCAGAACACCTTGATGGCCTGTTCGATGGGAACATCTTACCCGAGAGTACAGTTGTATTTCACTATAACGGCTGCCAGGTGAGCGTGACCCCGGATACGGTTCGTGTTTCCGAACGAACCTAAACCGGATACAGCGGGCGACACACCCTCGGACTCAAGATACTCACTTTAGTCTGAGCAGTAGCGATCCATCCACTCATCCAGTTCTCGGAACATCGGTTCGAGGTCGTTTAACATCTGTGTCATCTCGTATTCCACGCGGGGAGGGATCTCGTCGTATTGTGTGCGTTCCAAGAATCCAGCTTCGACGAGTTCACCAAGCCGCCGAGACAGCGTATTCGGGGAGATATCGAGCTCATCTTCGAGTTCGCCAAACCGAATCGGTTCATCGTCGTCCAAGACGAATTCCTTGAGGATCGCCAGCGTATGAGCCTTCCCAAGCAAGGAAAAAACCGTACTCATCCTATGGTTATGTTGCGTTTCCGCCCGGTCAGATTTGCTCATAGCATTACTACGATTTCAGTAGTAATGTATGTTGTGAGAAATCGAGTCTACATTCCCGTACCCAAACAGTGCGAGTATGCTCCAACACTTCCATATCTGGTAGTTCCTACCGTACTTCTAACTTGGTAGCTTTTAACTTCTAAATTCGTAGTGAGAGATACAGTGAGTACTGACAAACCCCACCAGAACCTGGCTATCATCGGCCACGTCGACCACGGCAAGAGCACACTCGTGGGGAGACTTCTCTATGAGACAGGGGGCGTTCCCGAGCACGTCATCGAACAGCACCGCGAGGAGGCTGAGGAGAAAGGCAAGGGCGGCTTCGAGTTCGCCTACGTCATGGACAACCTCGCCGAAGAGCGTGAGCGCGGTGTCACGATAGACATCGCCCACCAGGAGTTCTCGACGGAGGCGTACGACTTTACCATCGTCGATACACCGGGACACCGAGACTTCGTCAAGAATATGATCACGGGCGCGTCCCAGGCTGATCACGCTGTTCTCGTCGTCGCTGCTGACGATGGCGTCGCGCCCCAGACCCAGGAACACGTCTTCTTGGCCCGTACCCTGGGAATTGACGAACTTATTGTCGCTGTCAACAAGATGGACCTCGTCGACTACGAGGAAGCGAAGTACAAGGAGGTCGTCGAGGAGGTAACCCAGTTGCTACAGCAAGTTCAGTTCGACACCGACGATGCCTCGTTCATCCCCGTATCCGCCTTCGAGGGTGACAACGTTGCCGATACCTCCGAAAACACGGACTGGTACGGCGGTGAGACGCTGCTGGAGGCGCTGAACGACTTACCTGAACCGGAACCGCCGTCGGATGCGTCCCTTCGACTGCCGATCCAGGATGTCTACACAATCGACGGCATCGGGACGGTCCCGGTCGGCCGCGTCGAGACGGGCGTCCTCAACATCGGCGACAATGTCTCGTTCCAGCCATCGGATGTCAGTGGCGAAGTGAAGACCATCGAGATGCACCACGAAGAAGTTCCGAAGGCCGATCCCGGTGACAACGTCGGGTTCAACGTTCGCGGTATCGGCAAGGACGACATCCGCCGAGGCGACGTCGTCGGTCCCGCTGACGACCCGCCAACGGTCGCCGAGACCTTCCAGGCACAGATCGTCGTTATGCAGCACCCAAGCGTGATTACTGCCGGATACACGCCGGTTCTCCACGCACACACGGCGCAGGTCGCCGGCACCATCGAATCCATCGACCAGAAGATCGATCCCTCGTCCGGCGAAGTTGCCGAAGAGGAACCTGACTTTATCAAATCCGGCGATGCTGCAGTCGTCACGATCCGACCACAGAAGCCCCTCAGCATCGAACCATCGAGCGAAATCTCCGAGTTAGGCAGCTTCGCTATCCGCGATATGGGCCAGACAATCGCAGCCGGCAAGGTTCTTGGAGTCATCGAGCGAGACTAAATCATCGGTGACGGACGCCATCATTGTTTGTGATGGCCTTATCGGCCCGAGTGCCGTGCTGTTTCCCACACAACAGTCTCGATACCGTCGTCCTTGACTCCCTTTTATGCTCTCAGTAGTCCTTCTAACCAACGAGAGTGAGTAATTGTGAGTGACCCTGAACAGGAAGATTCGGAGTCCGAGTTCCGTGAATCAATGGATCACGCCCCATCGGGAGCACCTGCAGTTGGGTGGGCGATCGGCGACCGCTTCTCAACGGAGGAAATCTTCGTTCGCGTGCTCGCAAGTGCTGAAGAAGAGATCGACACCCGCAAACAACAGCTATTTTTCAGCGGATTGACGGCCGGATTTGCCATCGTCCTGACGTTCCTCGGCCATGCAGTCGGTGTGGCAGCATTCCCTGAGAACTCCCTTCTGAGTGCGATTCTGTACCCAGTCGGCTTCATCTACATAATTATAGGCGGCTATCAACTGTATACTGAGAACACGCTGCCGCCTGTCGCGCTGGTCCTTTCTCGTATCGCCAGTTTCCCGATGTTGCTCCGCGTCTGGAGTATCGTGCTACTCGGCAACGTGGTCGGTGCCGCGCTCGGGGCATACGTCCTTGCAAACGGACAGGTGCTCTCGCCTGACGCAGTTCAGGCTGGTCTCGCATTTACCAGTGAAGGACTTGAGAAGGACTGGTGGGCGGTCTTTAATCGGTCGATTTTCGCGGGGTGGCTAGTCGCTGGCGTCGTCTGGCTCAACCATGCGGCGCGCGATACGATCTCTCGTTTCATTATTATCTATTTCATCTTCTATCTGATCGCTGCTGCCGAACTCTATCACGTCATTACTGCAGCGTGTGAGGTGCTCTTCTTTCTGTTCGTCACTGGATCAGCATCGGGTACTGTCGTGTCCGAATTCTGGCTTCCGATTCTTCTCGGAAACACGATCGGCGGCGTGTTACTATTTACCTTAGTGAACTACGCACAGACCGAGCAGCGCCGCTTCCCTACCATCCGAGAACTAAATATGCGCGAACTGTTGTTCGGTTGGCACGGTGGCACCAAGCAGCGGTCTGATTCCCTTGAACCGGCTTATCAATACTTTGAGAAAGAAGACTGACCGCTTCGTCTCGGCGTCGAATACCCGCCCCAAATTTTCGTGCTCTCGGATGGTCCGGTAAAGGTGTGAACTTTACGGTGGATTGATCTGAAAATCATAATACCTCTACCTTTGTCCTGAGAGATATCTCAGTTCTACGTGAGTCCGATGCCCTCGGCTATCAGTTCGTGCGACCGGAGTGCGTCGTCGTGGGTTGCATGGATGTGCTGAATCATCATTTCATCGACGCCGACACGGTCTGCAAGTTGTTCGAGAAGCGACGCGAGCGTCTCCGGACTGCCGGAAATCGCTCGTGGCCATTCACCAGTATCGAGTGTTGCGGGGGTCGGTTCGGGAACGCGACCGAGTTCGTCGATGGCTTCATCGATGGAGGGTCTCGTTCCGACGACGCCGCGTTGCATCCGCTTGTACGACGCCTCGGCGACGGCCCGGAGCCGTGCTGCCTCGTCGTCAGTCTCGGCACAGACCGCATTCACCGCAATCATCCCCGCTGGTTCGTCGACGCCACCCGACAGTACAGACGGCTGGAACTGTTGGCGGTACGCCTCGAATGATTGAGTGGCGAGCTGTGGTCGGATGAACGCTGCGAAGCAGAACGGGAGCCCGAGTTTAGCAGCGATCGCCGCGCTCGAAGGACTGGACCCGAGCACCCATGGATCCGGAGTTCCCGCCTCGGAACGTGGGATCTGCAGGTCACTGTACGGATGTTCGTCGAGATAGTCGTCGTAGAGGTGATTGACGACGGCTTCGATCTTCTCCGCGTGGTCCGTATCGGGATTCTGTACGTGTCGGTCGGTTCCGAGGGCGCGGTCGGCGGCGGGCGACCCGTTCGCGCGTCCGAGGCCTGCGTCGATACGTCCCGGAGCGAGTGCATCGAGGACGCCAAACTGTTCGGCGACCTTGAACGGGCTGTAGTGGTTGAGCAGCACCGCTCCCGACCCCAGTCGAATCGAGTCTGTTTCCGCGGCAAGGTGTCCAAGCAGCACCTCGGGCGTCGTCCCGGCGATGGAGTCCGCCATGCCGTGGTGTTCGGCCACCCAGAACCGGGAGTACCCGAGCTGTTCGGCCTGCTGGGCAGCCTCGACGGTGTTCGCATACGCATCACTAGCGGTGCCGTCGTCGGGGACGGGGGACAGGTCGACGATAGAGAGATCCATGTGCGGACTCGGAGACTGCGAGAGTTAACGGTTTGGTTAGTCCGTCTCTTTTTCGCACCAATTGCCAGACCGTCGATGGGACACGCTCAGAGATAAACCCCCGAAACGACCCTGCTTACGGTCGTGTGTCGATGGGATTGAGAAGGTTTTTCGCACTGACTGAATAATTAGCTACTATGGCAGACGTACTTGTTATCGGTGGTGGTCCGGCTGGTCTCAGTACCGCGCTATTCACGGCGAAGAACGGTCTCGAAACGACTGTTTTCGACACCGACGAGACGTGGATGCACAAGGCCCACCTGTTCAATTACCCTGGCATCGGGTCGATCGACGGAACGAACTACATGACTACGCTCCGCGACCAGGTTGATGATTTCGACGTCACCCGACACCAAGACACCAAGGTCACATCGCTTTCGCCGACCGACGATGGGTTCCGCGTCGCCACACGCGATACTGAGTACACTGCAGACTACGTCGTGTTAGCGACGGGGGCGAACCGCGATCTAGCGGACGGCTTGGGCTGCTCGTTCACTGACGAGGACGTCGTCGATGTGGACGTGACGATGGAAACGTCGGTTGAAGACGCGTACGCGACGGGCGCGATGGTACGCGCCGAGGAGTGGCAGGCGGTCATCTCGGCAGGTGACGGTGCAGCAGCCGCGCTCAACATTCTCACAAAAGAGAAAGGCGAGCACTTCCACGACTTCGACGTGCCAGCGGACGCCGAAGAACTGTTCGGGTCGTTAGTCGACACCGAGTAATCAGGGCCCTTCGGTGTTCGCTCGTCTCATTCGCTACTTCCCGTCTGAGAGTGGCTCCCCGTACCGGTGTAGCCGAATCCGCGAGAGCGATACCAACAATCGGACCGCAGCCGCTGCGAGGAATTTATCCCATGAGTGACCGATCCAGACTTGCGCTCGTCGTGTGGAGTGTCCTCGTTTCACAGGTCTTTCTCTATCCGGGACTTGACGAGATCGTCTCGGTGCTTGGAGGCAGTGAGAGCATTCTCGCGGGGACGTGGTTCCTGATCGCCGAGTTCGCCGCGTTCGTCGTCTGTGCTGTCTTGTGGGGTATCGTGAGTGATTCACTCGGCACACGGTCCCCACTTATCGTACTTGGCGCTGTGGGCGGGGCAGCAAGTTATCTGGTAGTCGCGTCCGCACCCACCCTCGGGTTCGGGTTCGGCGTCGTACTACTAGTGCGCGTCATTGGCGGTGCGTTCACGATCGGTGCGTTCTCGCTGTCGATCACGATGCTGATGGATCTCTCGGGCGGTCACGGCCGAAATATGGGCGCGGCCGGGACGGCTATCGGACTCGGTGCGGCGCTCGGCTCGGTCGTCGGCGGGCAACTGACGAGCGTCGACCCGCTCGCGCCCCTGTACGGCGGTGCAGCGCTCCTCGCTGGTGCAGCTGTCCTCGCTGCGACGGTTCCCGACCGGGGTTCCGGTGGCGGGCTTCCCGTGGGTACGGTCGTTGACCGCGTGCGAACACGCCCGACGTTACTCGTCCCGTTCGCGTTCGGCTACATTGACCGGTTAACTGCGGGGTTCTTCGCGCTGACCGGTGTCGCTTACTTCAGAGAAGCGTTCGGCGTTGACGCCGCACAGGCGGGGATCACACTGGCGTTGTTCTTCGTACCGTTCGCAGTGTTGCAGTATCCGGTCGGCTCGCTTTCTGATCGGATTGGTCGCTTCGTCCCCGTTGTCGTCGGATCGGTGCTGTACGGGGTCACAATCATCGCTGTCGTCCTCGCTCCTACGTACGGGATTGCGGCGGGACTGATGGTTCTTGTCGGTATCTGCGGCGCGTTGGTCTCTCCGACGACGATGGCCCTCGTCACCGACATCGTGCCGGCGACAGAACGGGGCGCTGCGATGGGTGGCTTCAACGTGTTTGGAAGCCTCGGGATGCTGAGCGGGTTCATCATCGGTGGGACCGTCACGGAGCTATACGGGTATCTACCGGCGTTTGTCGCCGCCGGCGGGCTGGAGATCGCAATCGCCACTGTTACATCCAGAGCCGTCTGGAAGATCACGTCTCACGAACGAGGCCCGGTACCGGGTGGCGGCGGCAACTGACCGAATCGAACGACGCACAGAACCGACGGAGCGGCACAGCTTCCGCTGTGGAAGTCGCTATATGCGCTGCTTCGTTGATGTCTATAAGATGCGTTCTGGCTCTGACTTTACCGAGAGTCGGCGATGGGGTCTCGGTAATCAGAGTTAGTAGCAGAACTCGCGTTCAGTCTCGTAACGGATCTCCTCGGTCTCGTCTTGACGGACGTGGTGCGTACCGTCGATCAACCCGGTCAGGAATGTGGCCCGATATATTTTATTGGCAGCCATCGTAAGCCCAGTATGGCAGACGGCGAACAAGAATCCGAGTCCGAAGCAGAATCGGCAGACGACGAGACGGAACGTGAAGGTGAGCGGATGATGAATCGTGCAGACGGCGCAGAGATTCTGCGAGAAGTCGCTGCTGGTGTCGAGAACGGGACGATCGACATCGAAGGAGAGAACGGTTTCACGGTGGCGGTACCGGAGCGATTCGAACTGGAAGTCGAGTACGAAACTACCGACGACGAGGCAGAGTTCGAAGTCGAACTCGAATGGCAACTGGAAGACGGCGAAGCAGTACCGGCAGACGAATAATTCGTACGCCGGTCTCCGTTGTAGCCAAACGTGGTAATCTGGCTTTGTCAAAACCCTCTGACGGAGATTGGATTGGAATCCTCAACGGTCAGTGCAGGATGCAACGTTATCACGTCTTATAAGATTGATAGTCATCACAAATGAGTGAACCGCACATTCAACAAGCGACATTGACCGTTGCCGAGCAACTTACGGAGGTATACCAGAGCGCATATCAGGAAAATCGCCGGTTAGGACTCCCCAACGAAGCGGAGTCTGCATCGGAGAGGAAGGTAGCTGACTTGATTCGACAGAAGACAGTCTACATTGCTAAGAAAGGCGGCGATGTAATTGGCGGTGTCTGCCTCGAAGAGACTGATTCAGACCGTGTGGAACTCAGCCGACTCGCCGTACACGAAAACTGGAAAGGAAAGGGCGTCGGAAGACAGCTGCTGGACTACGTAGAGGAACAGGTCCGACACTGTGGGTACGATACGATCTGGCTGATCACTCCGGAAGAGCATCCATATCTCCCGGAGATGTATCGACAACGTGGATATAAGGACGCCGAGACAGTCTCGCAGGAGAACTATGACTTTGAGTTTCTCGTGATGGAAAAAGCCATCCGATGAGTAAGCAGTTCTAACGGACGGCTGTTTCAGCGGAGAGAGTGTCGATCAAATAGGGTTTCAACAGAGCAAATTCTGCTAGTCAGTCTCACCTTGATGTAAGCACACCACGCGGATGCGTTCGTCATCCTAGAGCGCGCCGTCTCCACACTCCCGCGATCAGGCCCGAAGCGACGACGCCGATGAACGAGAAGGCGAGGACCACGGTCAGGACGTCCAGGTCAGTAAAACTCGTCGTAGCGATGAACAACGCAATTGCCGCGTTTCGAGCGGCGGTCGTGGTCGAAAGCACCTCCCGTGTATCCCGTGTCGGCCCTCCGAAAATATATACAAGTAGTAACGCCGTAGCAACGAGGACGACTGAGATTAGTAAGGTCCCAGTTCCGACGAGGAGAACCATTTCGTCGATGTACACAACGAGCAACAAGACGATCAGAAAAGCGAACACGAGTAATTCGAGAGGCGCTGCATCGGCGAATACAGACGGTTAGTGAGAGACCCAAAGCGGACATCGACTGCGAGCCCAACGGCAAGCGGGGCGAGTTGGACAGCAAACACGAGCCAGGCGATGCCGAGCGCGTCTGCAGCCACGTTGCCGGGCATGAGCAGTGCGACTGTTGTGGGAATCGTCACGACTGAGACGAATCCGAGAACAGCCATGAGACTACCGCAAATGCGATGTCGCTCTCAGAAATTTCGGCGAGCTTTGGACCAAACGGTGCTCCGGAGGCTGCCGCTATGAGTAGAATCCCCCGGCCGTGTATCCGGTTTCCAGAGGAAGAGCGAGGACAAGCAGATATGCGAGCAACGGAACGGCGACAAGGTTGAGAACTAAGGATTTCGCCATGAGTCGCCGCTTCTTGAGAGAGTCCACTAGTTGGTCGATGGTCAACTCCAACCCCATCGAGAGCATCGTCGAGAGGACGAAGATCGTCGTCGCAAAATCTTCTATCCAACCAACTGTGACCTCGACTATCCGTACGTCTTGTACGGCGTACCAACAGAAATATCCACCAATACGTTGGGCGTCTCTTGTACTGGCATTCGGGGCTATCAGAATTGCGCTGCCCGATACAAGCAGTTTCTACGGAGTCCGAAAAATGCTCACGGTGGTCATTCTTCCGGGCGTGATTCGATATCTCCGTGTTGTCCTGACCTCGTTGGAGTTCGGGGTGAGAAGCGTTCGTTGGGCCCTGTGACCGGTGCGACAATCTGTACTAGTTCTGTTTGTTCTCGTCTATCTCGGGTTTGAGGACGGCGTTCACATATTCGTCTGCGGTTTGTCTGGCCGCTGCAAGCGTATCCGTTTCGTCAAGTACGACTGCCCGAGCACGAGCGCCGTCAACGATAGTCATGAGTGCGCGTGCTGTATGTTCGGTGTCGACGTCGTGGAATACATCTTCCTGGATGCCGTGGTCCATCACAGTCTTGAGCATGTACCGGACGTATTCGTCGTTCTGTTGGAATCGCTTTCCGAATGCTTCCTTGTACGGTGCTTGACTCCGCATCTCTAGGACGGCGATCAACAGGTCGTGATGGTCCTCTGGAGCGACGAGTAATTTATCGAGTAAGAGATTCAGTCGCTGCTCGGGATCGGTCGTTTCGACCTCGTGGATCGTATTGACGAACCGTTCGAGGATATAGTCGAGGAATGCGACGAGCAGATCGTCTTTCGTGTCGTAGTGGTAATGAACAGCAGCGGTCGATTTGCCGTACTCGTCAGCGATCCGCTTGATTGTGAGGTCAGCGTAACCGTGTTCTTGAAGTACGCGATAGGTCGCACGCATGATCTCCTCGTTAGAATCCGAAGAAGTCCGTTCCGGCGGTTCAGCCATTGGTCCAATATTAGTCCTGCGTCAGATAACTGTTTTGACCGCCTCATTAGTCCCAGAGGTTCTGAATATCGGCTGTATACTGAATGCAGGCCGTAAATCCGGTGTTCCCTCGTCCGGATCATCCTTCCAAACCCTTTTGACTAACTAGTTAGTAAGTATGTTATCGACCAAATGGCGGACGACCCAGCCACCGAAATCCTGGATGCGACGTATCGTGCCCTCTGTGAGCACGGCTACGCAAACCTCACACTCCAGGATATCGCTACTGAAGCAGACACGAGCAAGGGATCGATCCACTATCACTACGATTCCAAAGACCAGTTGTTCGTTGCCTTCCTCGACGAACTGTACGAGCGGTTCACCGACCGCGTGAACTCACGCGACGGTGACACGCCGCGTGAACAGCTTGAAGCGCTCCTCCAGGTTTTACTCACGACCGACGCCGACTCGTCGCTGAGAGCATTCCGAACCGCGATGCTCGAACTGACAGCACAAGCCCCGTACAATTCGACTCTCCAGGAACGCCTCACCGACTTCGACGAGTTCCTGATCGAACAGTTACGAGAAATACTCGCAGCTGGCGTGGACACCGGCGAATTCGACGATAACATCAATCCAGTCCACGATGCAGAATACCTCGCAACGACGATCACCGGCGCACACACTCGCCACGTCGCCATCAACCACTCCTCTGACCAACTCTACGACACGATGACCAGATACATCGAACGACAGCTGCTCGCCGACGAGCAAGCGGAGGTCGCACAGTAATGGCGCTGTTACGCCGTCTCAGTTCACTCTTCAAAGGCCCCGAAGAATTCGACCTCACGTCGGGCGGCATCGGGAAGCCACTGTTCTTCCTGTCTATGCCTATCGTCGTCACGAACCTCTTCCAGACCGCGTACAACCTCGCCGACACGTTCTGGCTCGGCCAGTACAGTACGGACGCGCTCGCCGCGATCAGCTTCGCGTTCCCGATGGTGTTCTTGCTCATCTCGCTCGGAATGGGGATTTCAGTCGCCGGCAGCGTCCTCGTCGCACAGTTTACCGGCGCGAACGAGGAACGCGAAGCCGAGTACGCCGCCTCCCAAACCGTGACGTACGCCGTCATCGCCTCGATCCTCCTCGGCAGTATCGGGTACTTCGGTGTCGACACGTTCCTTGGCCTGATGGGCGCGTCGCAAGACGTGTTGCCGCTGGCGACGAGTTACATGGAAGTCATTTCGCTCGGGCTCGTGTTCATGTTCGGGTTTGCCGTCTTCGTCGCACTCATGCGCGGATATGGCGACACTATCACCCCGATGCTCGTCATGTTTGGGTCGGTCGTACTCAATATCATCATCGACCCGTTCCTGATCTTCGGGTGGACAGTCGTCGAGAACGCGCCGCTCGTCGGGACTATCGCGTTCCCGGAACTCGGTATTCAGGGCGCGGCCATCGCCACCGTGTTCTCGCGTGCGCTCGCACTGGTCGTCGGCCTGGCGATCATGTTCCGCGGTAACCGAGGCGTCCAGATCCACCTCCGAGATATGGTCCCGGACCTCTCGTATCTCCGCCGGCTCGTTCGCATCGGCCTCCCCGCGTCCATCGAAGGGACTGGCCGAGCGTTGTCGATGAACCTCCTGCTGGTCATCGTTGCGATGTTTCCGGACACAGTCGTCGCCGCGTACGGCATCGGCACGCGTGTCTTCTCAGTTGCCTTCCTCCCCGCCCTCGCCGTCGCCCGCGGTGTCGAAACGATGACCGGCCAGAACATCGGGGCCGACAAACCGGACCGAGCCGCGCAGGCGGCGGGGCTGGCGGCGAAAGTTCTCTTCGGGCTCCTCACGGTCGCGGGAATCGCTGCCTTCCTGTTCCCTGAACCCATCGTCTCGGTGTTCGTCGGTGCAGACCAGGCGAACGCCGGCCAGGTAATTGAGATCGGAGCGGAGTTCATTCGGTACGTCGCACTGACGTTCGGGTTTATGGGCATTATGCGGGCGTACACAGGCAGTTTCCGGGGGGCTGGGAAAACGCTCACTGCGGCGGCGATCTCCGTGCTGACGCTCGGTGTCATTCGCTTCCCGGTCGCGTGGATCACCGCAGGCCCGCTCGGAGAAACGGGTGTCTGGCTGTCGTTCGCGGTCTCGAACATCGCCGGAGCAATCATCGCCTACGCGTGGTACCAGCGCGGCACGTGGCGCAGGAGCGACCTGACCGAATCAAAAGTCGACATCGACGAAACAAGTGTTGAAGCAACAGCAGGTGATGACTGATACCAATGGCTGACTCGGCATCTGTCCACTCCGCACAGATCGAGTGCCACCTTGAGCAGGTGCTCAGTGACGCGGACGAGGCCAATCTACCGTTCGTCCGGGAAGTATTGTACGAATCCCCCGACAGGTGGTACGGACAGCTGATGGTAACAGTGCAGCTTCCGGGGTGCTGGAAAGACGCTCACAGCCGCAGCCATCTCCGTGCTGATGCTCGGTGTCATCCGCTTCCCGATTGCGTGGGTCGCTGCCGGACCGCTCGGAGAACCCGGCATCTGGCTGTCGTTCGCCATCTCGAACGTCGCGGGGGCAATCATCGCCTTCGCATGGTATCGACGCGGGACGTGGCGTGAGACGACTCTCACGGACTCTAGAGTTGACCTCAACAAGGTCACCACTGAGGCCCCAGCAGACGGAGATTGAGGGACGTAACCATCTAGAGACAGTACATCAGTCGAAGATCGACGCATAATTCAATCGCGTTCTCAGCGACGCGGATGACCGCAGGGGTGCGTCTCGTGAGTGAGCCTCCGATGAGGACATTCGGCCGCCGTCGATCACGACGGACAGTGCACGGTCGATTCCCCAGCGACTCTCAGAGGCTGCCGAGATCGACATCGACTATCCGAAACACGACTACCTGGCCTTGTTGAAACCCTCTTACCGTCTTGCGATTGCATATAGACGCGAGTTCCGGCCGCTTTGCTTGTGAACGGTCAGAAGAACGCCTCTCTGGATGTCAGTGTAGAAGGGTTTCAACAGAGCCGACTACCTCTCACCACACGGCTGTCGGCGGGGGAATGGAAGAGGTCCTCGTCAGGGCATTTGGGTACACTGTGGCTGCCCGATATCTCGACAATTCAGAGGAGATGGTCGGGAACAGTATTCGCATATTGAAGCTGGCGAGTTGGTTGATGTCGCTACTGAAGTTCTCGAAGATGTCGATTTGGTAGAAGCTGGATTGACAACAATCAGCCTGTGCTGAAGCATTCAACACTAGGTTTATACCGCTCGGCCGGCTTCTTTCCGATATGAGCCTCGAAGAGACGGTTGACTATCTCGCCGAAGAACTCGACCTTGAGCGAAGTGAACACGTTCGCGAGGTCGGTCACTCGGTCGCTGAGCTTCGCGACTGATCAGAACATTTCTCTGAAGTCCCGTTCGACGAGTCCGTCTTCCAGATACGTGATGAACTCTTGTTTCGTTGGTCCTTGACGGTCGAGTAGATCGTCCCGTTCTGCTCGTTCGAGAACTGCCTGTCCGAAGTCCGTACAGTGGGATTCATGTTGCTCAGCGTATTCTGAGAGGGCTTCTCGCCAGTGCATATCCAGCTCGAATTCGGCTAATCGGATTTGGATCCCGTCTTTCCGTTCAACGACGTCGACGTCCAAGTCTTCGAGTTGCTTGAAACGGAGGTTATTCCGGCGGACCGTGATGAGCCGCTTGGAATCGACGATGTAGGGATTGACCCACTCTCGCCAGGTATCGTCGTCGACGTGTGTTCGTGGCATCTCAAAATCCGGGTCCACACTCTCAATACAGAACTGCAGCATCGCGATGCCAGTTCGATGATTCGCATTCGGGAGGGAATGTCGAAGGATCAAATTCGACATCACCTCTCCAGCGACGGTCGGAAGTGGGGCTCCCCAGGACACGTGATCGAGTGCCTGTTGGATTTTTTGCGGTTCGAACTCCTTGTAGAGCCGAAACTCATCCTCATCTCGAACATCGACAGCTGCCTCGAGCAATTCCACTAATCGGAATGCGACAACTTGCCCAGCACGAGGAAGGTCACGAATACGGTCGCTCAACCATTCCTGGTCGAAGTCGATGTCATAGGCTGATTCGATCTCTGAATCGCCTTCGTAGAGCACATAGACCGGTGTTTCGAAGGGGTACCCGATGAGCTTTGTCGACTCGTCGGATTGCTCCCGCTGAGACCGGATTTCCGCTACCGATGCCGAGCTATATTTGAGTGAGAAATTCTCGGCCTGTGGGTGGTGATAGAAGACGAGCCGAGCCATCTTACTGGGTATTCGTGGGAAGCGGGTAAAGCAGTCCCGCTTTTATAGTGATTCTACGACGTAGTTGGTGCGTTCACGTCCTCTAAATACTGGCTTTCCCACTCACGTCGCGCCTCGATCTCCCGCACTCCGCGTTGCGTGACCGTGTACACGTTCGTCCGCTTGTCGAGTTCACCTTTCTTCAGGAGGCCTTTGTCAACGAGGTCGTCGAGGTTTGGATAGAGCCGCCCATGATTGATTTCCTGTTCGTAATAGTCGTCGAGTTCGTCCTTGATTGCGAGGCCATGTGGTTCCTCGAGCCCGGTGGTTACGTACAAGATATCCCGCTGGAACCCAGTTAGATCGTGCATCTGCCTGTTCCCTATTTTTGAGGGGTGGCATATGTTCTCTCTGGTACTCAGAGGCGGATTCGGCGTGACTGGGCAAGAACTCCGCGTGGGAACTTCGAACCTTTATATGGTGGACAAGAGAAGTCCGCGATGGAATGTCTGACCTAATCGTCAAAGCAGCCGTGAAGGACGCACTCTCGGACCAGAACGTCTCGGCAGATTTCTACGATGCCCTCGACGAAGAGGTCGCCGAACTGCTCGACGACGCCGCAAAGCGTGCTGAGGCCAACGACCGGAAGACGGTCCAGCCCCGCGACCTCTAATTCGGAAGGTACCACACCGACGCTCGAAGTCACTCCCCCGTTTTAAGGAGGTTGTGACTGGAAGGTACTCCTATGAGCGTCACAGCCGAATCAATTCAAGTCGAGAATGTGGTCGCGTCGTCCGATATCGGTCAAGAACTCGATCTGGAAACGCTTTCTGAGGATTTAGGAGCCACCGACTACGATCCCGATAACTTCCCTGGAGTCGTGTATCGGATGCATGATCCCAAAGCCGCAGCGCTCATTTTCCGCTCGGGGAAAGTCGTCTGCACGGGTGCAAAAAGCGTCGACGATGTGACGACTGCGTTGGAATACGTCTTCGGCGAGCTCCGTGAATTGGGTGTCGATGTCGCTACCTCCCCAGATATCGAAATCCAGAATATTGTCTCAAGTGGGGACCTCGACCACACACTCAATTTGAATGCGATTGCGATCGGCCTAGGTCTCGAACATATCGAATACGAACCAGAGCAGTTCCCGGGGCTCGTCTACCGACTTGACGACCCGGATGTCGTCGCACTCCTCTTCGGCAGTGGAAAGCTCGTCATCACGGGCGGAAAACAGCTTGACGATGCTGAACAAGCGCTTATAGTGATCGAAAACCGGCTCACTGACCTCGGGTTACTGGAGTAATTCAACACAGAACAGTTGTCAGGGTACACTGGCACTGGGGGGCACATTTTTGAATCTTCTCTCCCCGTCTTAAGTTAGTGCGATGGCTGATGCCGAACGGGAGGTAGATGATGTCCTGTCCGGGAATGTTCTTTCAGTCCAAGAGCTGAACGACCGAATTGCATCGGTCGTCCAGGACACACCTGCCCTCAACGGCGTCCGCTGTATTGGCGAGGTCACGGATCTCCATCAGAACAGTACCGCGCTCTATTTCACCCTGACTGACGGCGACGCCGAGCTTCCCTGTATGCTCTGGGCGAACCGCTATCAGAAGATGGACGCTGACCTCGAGGACGGGACCGAGGTCATCCTCGAGGGCGATATCGACTACTGGACAGAGGGCGGGAAAATCGACCTCAAGCCGTGGGAAGTGATCGTCGTCGGCGACGGCGACCAAGCAGCTGCTGTCGAGCGGTTGCGCAGCGAACTAGAAGAGCGTGGCTGGTTCGACGACGAGCAGAAACAGCGCCCGCCGGCGTTTCCAGAGCGGGTTGGGGTCGTAACCTCCCTCCGTGGCGATGCCCGCTATGACATCCAGAACGCGATCCACGAACAGGACCCTACCGTCGACATCCTGGTGAAGGACGCCACCGTCCAAGGGTCGGAGGCGCCCACATCCATCGCGAACGGCATCCACCATCTGGACCGCTCCGAGGAGGTCGACTCGATCATCGTCGGCCGTGGCGGCGGGAGTGATTCGAACCTCCAGGCGTTCAACACCGAGCGGGTCGCGGAAGCGATCTTTACCGCGAACACCCCGATCGTCACGGCGATCGGGCATACTGACGACCGGTTAATCGCCGATCAGATCGCGGATGTAGCGACGATCACGCCGACGGCCGCTGGCGAGTATATCGTGAATTCCCGCGAGGAGTTCTTCGCGGGCGAGGTCAAGCCACTGGCACAGCAACTCGACGCCGCGTACGAAACCTTCCAGCAAGAGCATAAACATGAACGGGAGCTTGCCGAAGCAGTCGACGAGGCGGCCGCACCCGAGGGCCTCCCGCCGGTCTACTACAAGGCCGCAATCGCTGTGCTGCTGTTGCTGTTGTTGGCCATCACTGGGCTTTGGTTGGGGGTGATCTAAGCGTGGCAAACGACCAAGAGATCCACGACCGGCTGGCCCGTGTCAAAGAAATCATTGAGCAGCTCGATGCGGACGAGTGTGACCTCGATGAAGGGACAAGGCTCCACGGGGAAGGTCAGGAACGCTTGGCCGAGGTGCGGCAAATTCTCGACAATGGGCGTGGAGAGGTCGTGGAACTCGAGTAGAGCGCCAATCCGGTATTACGCGGAGTTCGTCGACCCAGACGAGGATATCACAGCGGTTGACGATGACCCCGATGATGACAAATTCCTCGAGGCCGCCGTAGCGGGTCACGTGGACTATCTCGTCTCTGGCGATCGGCATCTGCTCGATCTCGACTCCTTCCAAGGGATCGACATTGTCGACCCGAGAACGTTCTACGAACGACTCACCGCCCAATAGTCAGCGTGTACTGCTGTCGGAGACCTACGCCGCCGGAGAGCAATCGCGTAATCCACGTGCTCTGATACAGCGGGGGTGAAATACTGGTGTTGACCACTCTATAGCCGAACCGACCGAAAATCGGCATATTACCGTCTTATGTAGCGTCGCTGAATTCGTCAAACAGTGCGATTACCCGCTGTTCGATCTCATCGCGAATCTCGCGCACTCGCTCCATATCTTCTCCATCGGGATCGTCGAGCGCCCAATCGCGCACGTCGACGTCACTTCCGACCTCTCCAACATCAAGGGTCGAGCACCCCATCGTCGCGACGTACTCACACGATTGGAGTTCCTCGATCGTGATTTCGCGCGGCGTTCGATCGGAGAGGTCGAACCCTGCCTCGTCCATCACATCGATTACTTCCTCGTGGACGTGGTCGGCCGGATGCGTCCCGCCGGTGAGGATTTCGACGCGGTCGTCGAGACCACGGCGGTCGCGTTCGCGCTCTGCGAACGCCGTGGACATCTGGGAGCGACCAGCGTTTTGAACGCACATGAAGGCGATACGAATCGGTTCAGCCGAATCAGTATTCGTGGACATTGGCGTGTGTGGTCATTAGTCGTCGTTCGTGGTCGGTTCAGGAGCGGATGGGCCGGAACTTCCAGTCCCGGAGTCAGCCCAGTCGAATTTCCGCTGGAAGTAGAGCGCGACGTTGACCAGCGCGAGTAACACCGGCACCTCGATGAGCGGACCGATGACGGTCGCGAAGGCAACACCGGAGCCGACGCCGAACACTGCCACCGCGACCGCGATCGCCAGCTCGAAATTGTTCGAGGCAGCCGTGAAGCCAATCGCTGTCGTCGTCGAGTAGTCCGCACCGATGCCCCGGCCCATGCCGAAGCTCACGAAGAACATCACCACGAAGTAGATCGTCAGCGGCACCGCAATCAACAGGACGTCCGCGGGCGCAGCGATGATGTTCTCGCCCTGCGTGGCGAACATCACGATGATGGTGAACAGCAGCGCGACAAGCGTCAGGGGGTCGATCTTCGGTACGAACACCTCGTCGTACCACTCCTCGCCCTTGGTCCGTGTCCCGACATAGCGGGTGAGAAAGCCTGCGGCGAAGGGAATCCCGAGGAAGACGACGATTGCCTCGAACACTTGCATCGGCGTGATGTCGAAAGTGGTAATCCCGGCGACGAGTGTCTCCATGCCCAGTAGTGGGGGCAGGAACAGCGCGAAGAACCAGACGTACACCCCATAGGTGATGATCTGGAACAGGCTGTTGAACGCGACCAACCCGGTTACGTATTCGGTCGAACCCTCGGCGAGTTCGTTCCAGACGAGCACCATCGCGATACATCGAGCCATCCCGATGAAGATGAGTCCAAGGAAGAATTCGGGGCGAGCCGGCAGGCCGGGAACGAGCCCGCTGAAGAAGACGACTGCGAGCGTGAACATCAGCGTCGGGCCGATGAGCCAGTTCTGGATGAGACTCAGCCCGAGCACCCGCCAATTGCTGAATACGGTCGTGAGCTGTGAGTAGTCCGCCTTCGCCAGCGGTGGGTACATCATCACAACGAGGCCGATTCCCACGAGGTGGAGATTCTGAATCGGTTGGGTTACCGACGGCGCGACATAGCCGAGTCCGACGCCAATGGCCATCGCGCCGAAGATCCAGACGGTGAGGTACTTGTCGAGGAAGTCCATCGACCGCGGGTCGCCACAGCTCTCACAGTCGCAGTTCGGTCCGTGCTCGTGGGCGTCGACGTTACTCATCGCTCACGCTCCCTTCGAGGACGGTGACGAGGGCGACTGCGCGGTTGGTCGCCCGGTACTTCTTCCAGCGGCCATCCTTCCGCCCGTCGACGAGGCCCGCGTCGACCAGCGCCGAGAGAGCATGGCTGAGCCCGCTCTCACTCACGTCGACGACCGCGTGCAACTCACAGACACAGAGTTCCTCCTGGGCCGCGACGAGAACACGGACGAGCGTATAGCGGGTCTCGTTGGCGAGTGCCGAGAGGACATCGAGTTCGGCGTTTACCTGCGCTGCCCCAAGTGCTACTTCGAGCGTGCCGAGTTCGTCGAGCCGACGTTCGACGTCCTCGCTGCGACACTCCCCGAGTTCGTCGTCGAGATAGCGTCGTAATCGATCTGTGGCTTGTGCCATTAGCACCTAGTTGAGAGACGACTCAATTAGTGGTTTCGATTACGAGCGAGCAGACCCGAACGAAGAGCGCCAGATAACCATATTTGGGCGTTTGATTGAACACCGGTCGAACTAAGTTAGTTGAACAACGAGACAACTAACACATGGCGAGCGAATCAACCACCCGGACCCGTGTCGTCTCGCGTGCAAGTGGCACCACTCGCAAACAACGCGACGGAACCGATTTTACGGGCGCATTCGGCCAGCGAACCGGTGATTCGGATCTCCTCTTCGTCGAGGGGCAGCTCCCGGAACGGGATGGAACGGTGGCAGGCGATGACTCTGCGTCGAGGCAGCTGGAACTTTGCCTGGAGAACCTCGAATCCGTCCTCGCCCAGCATGGGCGGACCGTTGAGAACGTCCTTCAGGTTACGCTCTACCTCGCGGATATGGACGCGTACGAGCAGGTGAACGAGACGTACGAGCAGTACTTCGAGGAGACGTATCCCGCGCGGACAACGGTCGGCGTCTGTGAACTCCTGGGCGGTGCCGCAGTCACCGTTGACGCAGTCGTCGCCGTCGAATAACGACAACAGACGGCTGCGAATACCATACGAGACTGTTTCTACCAATGAAGAGTGTCGTCAGGGTAACGATATCGACGACGTCACGGTGTTGTTCGAGGGCGAAAGAACGCCTGAGTACTGCATTTGAAAGCGGGGATTCAGACGATGAAGACGTTGAATACGACACCAACGACGATCCCAATCGTGACGACGGTACCAGCGTAGACGAACAACAGCCGGCGCTCGAAGAGCTTATTCAGCAGAATCAGGTTCGGGATGCTCACGCCCGCGCCACCGACGACGAACGCGAGGACGGTCCCAATAGCAATCCCCTGTTCGCTCAGGGACGCCGCAATGGGAAGCATCCCGCTGAGGCTGATATAGACCGGTGCACCGGCCACCGCCGCCAGCGGCACGGCCAGCGGATTCTCCGAACCAAGGACGGTGTGGAGAACGTCGACGGGAACGACACCGTGAATCAGTGCCCCGAGCGTCATCCCGAGAATCAGGTACGGGAGCGTATCGACGAAGAACAACCACGCTTCACGTGCGGCCGTCTCGACGTGCTGTCTGTGCGTCTGGTTCGCCGTAACTGGACTACCTGCACAGCAGTCAGCCGTCCCACCGTCCGTTGCGACGGCCTGATTCGTCTCTTCGACGACACGGACATCTTTGACGTGCTCGGCCAATCCGAGTCGTCCGATGACGATGCCACCGATGACAGCGGCAACGAACGTGATGAGGACGTAGTAGATAGTGACTTCAATTCCGAAGAGGCCGATAAGCAGGAGAATAGCGATTTCGTTGACGAGCGGCGATGCGAGCAGGAACGAAAACGCCAGCCCGAGCGGTGCCCCTGCCTGCAGTAATCCGGCGAGGACGGGAACCGTCGAACACGAGCAGAACGGCGTGACAGCTCCTAATCCAGCGGCAGCGACGTTGCCGGTTCCCTCATCGTGGCCGCGGAGCTTGCGCTCGACTTTCTCCGGTGGGAGGTACTCTTGGGCGAGGCCCACGAGGAACGATGCCCCGATGAATAGCGGGACGAGAATGACGGCGAGGTGGAGGAAGTAGTCCCAGGAATCGAGCAGCGCCTCGCCAAGACCTGGTGGAAGCATCTCAGGCGTCCTCCTGGATTGCGTGGGCGAGGTCGAGTAGTTCGAAGACCGCGGTATCGGCGATACGGTAGTAGCTCCACTTCCCCTTCTTCCGCGATTTCACCAGGCCTGCCTCTTTCAACTTCCGGAGATGCGTGGCGACCGTTGATTGCGGGGCATCGAGGACGACCTGTAATTCACAGCCACAGCACTCCGAGTCGCGCAGCGCCTCGAGAACGCGGAGCCGATCTTCATTGCCGAGGGCCTTGAAGACAGCCTCCTGACCGGCGACATCGTGGTCAGATGGCCGAACATCCTGCAAGGCGGCAATCCGGGCTGCTGGATCATCGTACAGCCGTTCAAGTGCATCCTGGGCATCCTCCGGCGGTGACTCTGTTTCAGACATATTGGAATTGTACGGTTTGGTTTATTCGCAGCAGGGTTCCGACTCGGACGCTGCGGAGTCAGATTGGGCTTCTTCGATAGTGGGCCCGCAGCAATCCGCCTCATCATCCTGATCGTACCGGTCAACGAGCCGATTCCAGATGCGACCGAGGGTACTCTGAGCCATCGTCATCATATTGTATTTCCTCGATTCGTCTTAAAGATTGGGACTCACTCCCCGAGCGGGGGTCCGACGAACACGCAAGTCTGTCGTGACGGTCGAAAGGGTGTTGGTTGAATTAACCAACAAGAGACCGTTTCACTACTAGCGTTGGTTAACACTAGGTGCGACTGGTGGTTTTTGAGCGCCCGAGAGGGGCGCGGGCGCGACCGAACGTGCCCCCAGAGGTGACCAGAATGGACGATGTAGACCAGACGACAGCGTATCGGCTGACGATCACCGTTAACGGCGTCGATGAGGAAATGCGCCATGCACTCCTGGACGATCTTCGCGTAGCAGTCCGTGACCGACTCGGGGAGCGCCACGGCGTCGAAGTGGACCAGGACGACATCACCGTCGCGACGGGCTATCGGTATGTACAGGTTCCGGCAGAGTGTCCGCTCTGCAGCGAGCGTCTCGATCTCCTGAGTGTCCATCTGAACAACGAGAACGGCGCGTACGCAAGCGCGATGTGTTCCAGCGACCACTGCGAGTGGAGCGGCGACGCCGTCTATCGCATCATCGACCTCGACCCAGGTGACACGTTCGAGGTGGAGAAAACCTTCCCCGAGGTCTCCCCCGACGATTACGATGCGCTCGTCGTTCCGGGTGGCTCCGTCGGAGCGGACCAACTCCGCGCGGACGGCGACGCAGTGGATTTCGTCAGGGAGTTCATCGAGGCAGAAAAGCCCGCAGGAGTCATCTGCCACGGCCCGTGGACGCTGGTCGAGGCCGACGTGGTCGAGGGTCGGACGCTGACTTCCTTCCCCAGTTTACAGACCGACATCCGCAACGCGGGCGGCGAGTGGGTCAACGAGGAAGTCGTCGTCGACGAGGGACTGGTGACCAGCCGCAAGCCCGACGACATCCCCGCCTTCTGTGATAAAATCATCGAGGAGTTCGAGGAAGGTCGCCACTAACGGCGCGGTAGCGCGAAAGGGTCCATCGCCACGTCCGGCGTTCGTGAACGAGATGTGAGATTCGTCTTTGCTGCTTCTGTCTGTCCAATTTCAGATGTTAGGGGAGTTTGGCCTCCAGTACGTCGACTTCTTCTATCTCCGGCGGTTCTGCGAACAGCTCGTCCGCGTTTTCCTCCAAGGCAGCAGCGATTTCGCCCGAGAGATGCGCTTCCCGACCGGATTCATCCGGAAAGGTGTCGAAGATGCCGAACGTCGAATCGTCCATGCGGAGCGCGAACCACGTGGTGGTGTCCGGTTCTTCCTCGGCCATCGGCAGTGCCGAACGGAGGAATTCCTCGACATCGGATTCTTTGCCGGACTGTGCTTGGAGTCGAACGAGGAGGGCGACGTTTGCGTCGGTCATACCCAGTCCGTAGGTATGTGCGCAACTCACATAACTATTTATGCTAGACGCTCAGGTGCTGAGGAGTACTCGGGTGAAACGCAGAGCCTTACCCGCTGCTTCCTCCTTCCGATTCTTACGCCGCCTGAGTTACGTGATCTTCTTTCCGGGGCGGTAGCGGCTGTGTCGAGGACTCACCCAACACCTGCTCAAAGCTAAATGAGCCGTGGCGGTGAGCGAAGCTCTCCGCCGGCTCGCCGTTTGTGAACGTCGACATCGATTCACGCAGCGCCAACAACGATGTACGCGCGCGTGCCGCATGGCACCGCGCGTACGGGACTCCAAGGCCGTATTTCAGCCGCCAGTTCCCCCCTTCGATTGCATTCGTACTCACTGGCCCATTGAACTCTTCTTCGTCCTCGTCCCAGAACGATGGGTGCTCCTCACGGAGTGTCGCCACTATCTCCTCGTACGCAGTCTCGTACTCGTCTTCGAGATACTCCCGCAACTCCTCTAACTCGCCCGCCTCGTGCAGTTCGGACACGCGCTCGTCGCTGCGAGCGCGTGTCCGGAGCTTGTGGACGAGACACTTCACCCGATCCGGCAAGATGTCGTTGTAGCAGTCGTTGTCGTCGGTGAGCCAATAATCCACACCCAAGAGCGGGAAGACGAGCGCGAGCGCCAGCGCTCGCGCGAAGGCGGTGTTCCGACACTGGAGTCCGGCGAAACAACCCAGCTGAGTCAGATAGGAACATCCGACAGTGAACCTTCCGGCCACTTCTTCGGGTTTTCTCCCTCCTGTTTCCGGCGCATATTTTCCTCGTAGAGGTCTTTCTTTGCGCCCTTCTTCGCCGGATAGGTCTCGTCGGCGACCCCGACGAGACCGTCGATGTCCTCGGCAGCGAGTTCGTCGGCGAACTCGGTTTTGAGTTCGTCAACGGTGCTGACACCGAACAACAGCGAGAGGAAGTTCATCGAGAGGATGCAGCCGGCAATCGTGACGCTGTGCTGCTCGGCGACTTCGTCGCCGAACAGCTCGGCATAGCGTTGGATCGTATCGCGGTCAACCTGGAGACCGTACTGATTCTGAAGAATCCGTTCGCACGCGTGGAACGGATTCTTCGCCGCATGGAACAGGCAGAGATCAACGACTGGTTTGGCGTATTCACAGTCCTCGTAGAACAGCTCCCCGATATCGCCATCGTAGGAATGTCTGCACTCGGAGCACTGATACCGCTGAATCTCGACAGTGATCTCGTCGAAGCCATCCTCGGTGATGAGGATGGCGAAGAGCCGATCCGTTCGGTAGCCGTTCTTCCAGACCGTGGTTTCACCGCACTTCGGACAGGGCCGCGGGTCTCCGACCCGCTGGCCCTGAAACCCGCGAAACCAACTCTGAAACGCATGAATTAGACCGAGTGGTACGAGGCTGTTCAGCGTCTTTTCTTCGGTTTCGTGCATGAGTAGTGGCCAGTAAGAGAGGGTGGTATTTCACTCCCGTTGCAGACACCACCCCAAGAGGGGCACGAGCGTATTCTATGACAGGGTGCGACGGAGTCACTCCGTAACCCTGAGCGGATTCTTCCTGCCGGTGTGACGCCGTCGTCCAGTTTTTCGAGCCCCCGAAGAGGGCGAAGGCTCGATAACGAGTCTTCAGACTGAGGTGAATTCCCGTGAGTCAACAACAACGTGTGAACGACGTCTCGATCGATGCGATTCCAGTCGATATCACGAACACACAATCCGGCGAGGTCGAGCCCGCCGAAGTTCCCGAGGAGATCCGGTCAATCACTCGTGGACTCGCAAGTGAGCAGCCGCCGACGAACCCGCTCGTCGTCTTGAAAGCGGCTCGCTGGTGGTACATCCACGGGAAGGGCGGGACTGATCCCGTCTTCCAGTGGGCCATCGAGTGGGCGCGACACCTCGCGACCGACACGCCCAGCGACGTGGAGCAGTTCGATGAGTTCCTCGAGTACCTCGTGGCGGTCGGCTTCGCTGACGAGAAAGCAGTCCTGCGGTGACCGCCGCCGCGAGTTTTTTGTGCGCCCCCAAGGGGTGCGGCGCGTCCTGAACTGACGCAATCGCCGTGAACTCGATTCGGTGAATATTATGGCTACGACCAGTGACTCGTCGGTCTCGTTCGAGGAGACCGACACCCGACACGACGAGATGCACAGTACCATCGAAGACTGGATCGACGACCTCGTCGACCACGTCGACGATGCGCAGGCCAGTGAGGAGTTCCAAGAGTGGCTCGACGTCCAGAGTCGCTTCCACGACTATTCCCATCGGAACACGCTCCTAATCAACCTCCAGTGTCCCGACGCGACGAAGGTCGCGGGCTACAACACGTGGCGAAATGAGTTCGACCGGCACGTCCAGGAAGGCGAGTCAGCCATCTGGATTTGGGCCCCGATCATCACCAAGCAGTGTCCCAAGTGCGAGAACTCGCCTAGCTACCACGAGCAAAGTGACTGTGAGTACGACGAGACATCGCCTGACGAGTGGTCGAAAGGGCTTGTCGGCTTCAAACCGACAGGTGTCTTCGACATTGCCCAGACCGAAGGTGAGCCGCTTCCTGGGCTGGAGACTGAGGCGACTGGCGACGCCGACGACCTGGTGCCCGCACTCGAGGATGCAGCCGCTGATATCGGCGTTACGGTCCGTATCGTCGACGCTGACGACTGGGGCATGGCGACGCCAAGGGCGTCTGCAAATACCGGAGTCAGCGTGATCTCCAACCAGTCGTCGAGGCGAAAGCCCGCTCGAATCAGGCCGACCTCGCCGTGACACTCATCCACGAGTTCGCTCACGCCCTACTCCACGTCGATGTCACCGACGAGTCCGAGCGATCGAAACGCGAGGTTGAGGCCGAGGCAGTCGCCTACATCGTCGGGCGGTATTTCGAGCTGGATACGAGCGGGTCCGCGTTCTACCTGGCCGCGTGGCAGAACGACGACGCAGACGCGATTCAAGAGCGGCTTGGTCGAATCGGGTCGACTGCTGAGGAGCTCATCGAAACCGTCGACGAATAACGAGTCTGTGCCTCTCCGGCAGACGAAGTAATAGAGGTTTCTGCAGCAGTGCGTTTCGGGGGTTGTTTTTTCCGCCGACGAAGGGTGGCGGCGTGACTGCACTCGTCACGTCGGACAGACCCAGACTAATCCATGTGTGGACGAAACGAGATACGCGAGACTGAAGCGACGGATCGAGACGAACACCAAAGAGATGGATTCGCCGCCGATGGCGGCGTTGTCGCTACCGCTTCCACGACCACGATTCCCGGAGGAGATGTGCAGCAGCCGTCGGTTGGCGATGAAGAACACCAAGAGGATAGCGAACCCCGTACCGAGCGTGCTCGAACGGAGGAGATGGACGTCTCATTGCTTAGGAAAGGTGGTGTGTATGAGGTGCAGTCGGCGTCGGGGAGCACCTACGAGGTCGACGTCGCGAGCAAGACGTGTACGTGTCCAGATTTCACGAAGCGCCAGCCGAGCGGTGGCTGTAAGCATCTGCGGCGGGTTGACATCGAAATTCGGAGCGGGAGCGTCCCCCGTCCCGATGGACGGCTTCCTGCGACAGTAGACGTGACGGAGCAGCTTTCAGAGCGGATTCTCGAACTTGAGCAGGAAATCGACGAACGAGAAGCCCGGCGGAGGGAACTCGAAGCAATAGTAGCGGTCCTCGAAGAGCTCTCGATTCGATAAATAGCCGAATTAACCAACAGCACTAAGATTCCAGTGCCAATGTTGGTTAACACGCCGTGACCCATGTCTTACTCGCCACCATCCCCACCGCAAGAAATCCCCGACGACGTCGTGGAGATGCTCAATGAGCAATCACCAGAGGTGCTCCAGCATATCGCCCAGTACGCCGAGGAACTCGCCGAACATCGCGAACGCGAAGCCCGACTAGCCGAGCAAGATGATGAGGAAGACCAGATCGAGGAGCGACCGGAGGATCTTCCGGACGACGTCCCCTCGAAGGCTACAATCACGATCAAGGAGATCAACGACAACCGCTACTACTACTGGCAGTGGCGGGAAGGCGAGAAGGTGCGCTCGCAGTACAAAGGACCGGTCAGTCCAGACGATTAGCTAATCTGGTTCTCTCGCGAACAACCCCCTGATTCGAAGTGAGCTTGGTCATCTACCAGAAGATTTGACACCCCTGATTCGGAATGAGCTTCAGCAGAAAGGTTCTAGGTAGATCGAACCCTCATGATGCTTGATTAAATCTCGTAGGTTCCGTTGTGAAGTTCTGAAAGTCGTTCATCGCTCTCTACAACTGCCTTCATCACTACATCTTTGTCCTTGATAAGCTGGTGTTCCAGATAGACACCCTGTTTGTGTCCGCCACCGACTTGGTGAGACTCAGAAATTCCCATTAGCGCGAGCGTGCTGAGAATTTGGCTCACTCGATCATATGAGAGAGGATCAGCGCCGACGTCGCCACAGGTCGTCTCGTATTGACTGTAGATACCAGAGGTGCGGAAGCGGCGATTATTCGAGCCAGTCAAGCGACCGAGAGTGTAGAGAACGAGTTTAGACTGGGGTGAGGTGCTCTCGATCGTCTCCTTGACTCGATTAACCTCTGCACGCTTGACTGCTTTGTCGACATGTTCTGGATTAACGACCTCTGCATCGGTGTCGTCAGCGATATCACCAGCAATCCGTAGGACGTCAACTGCCTTTCTCGCATCACCGTGTTCATCCGCCGACCGGTCGGCAGTCTCGGTTATGACACCGTCTTGAACGACACCATCATGGAACGCGTCTCGTCGATACTCCAGGATCTGTTCAATCTGACCGCTTTGGTATGGTTCAAAGACGAAGTCCGTCGTCCGCATCGAACTCTGAACGCGTGCGTTGAGTTTTTGTCCGAAATCGATGTCGTTGCTGATAGCAATGATTCCGATATAGGCGTCGGTGTGACCAGCTTCTCGAGCCCGCGAGAGTTCATGGAGGAGCCCCTCAGCGTTATCCACCATGTCGATTTCGTCAAGGATGACAATGAGCCCATCGTAGTATTCGTCGATGATGTCGTAGGCGTAATCGTAGTACTCGGCGGAACCTAAACCGATACGAGGGATATCTATATCAGAATCAGATTTGTCGCTTAGCGCACGAGCGATTGTTCGGGCCACTCGTGTTTCGGTATTATTCTTCTTGCACTCAACGTAGACGCTAGCAGCGGGAACGTTACGTGCCGTGGCAGTATCAACGAGACGGTCAGACACGTGACGGCTGACAAGTGATTTTCCAGTTCCGGTTTCCCCATAAATGACGACGTGGTTTGGTTGTGATTCGTGAATGAGGTGTCGGATTTCTCCAGCAACCGATTGTATTTCCGTGTCACGACCGACGATGCGATCAGGGCCAGGAACTGTTCCAATCGAGAGTAAATCTCGATCTGCCCAGATATGAGTTGAAGAACCGTCTTCATCGCCTTCCCGAACGAACAACGGGTCATTTGCCGGATCGTTCGAGTCTTGTCGTTGGATTTCCTCCGAGGTCGACGAGATTTCAGAAGCAGAACTGCCCTCCCTGTTTGTATCGAAATCATTCAGCTGCTGGTCCGTGATAGACGAGTCACCTCCACCATCTGGTTCCTCGTTGTCTGTCATAGATTCATCCTGGGAAGGAACCTACTTAGTCGTTACCCCCCTGGTTCGGAATGAGATTCGTTGGATATCGGTGCTAAACAGCGGAAAATCGATAGGTGACACCGCCATACCCGATGATACCTGATTCAGAGTGAGCTGTCGTTCAAATCTGCGCCTTCTGATGTCCTCACCCTCCTGATTCGGAGTGAGCTATTTCCTAGAACGAGAGGATTGCCAGCAGCTCAAATGATCAGGGGGTTCAGATAACCCCCCTCATTCGGAATGAGGTAGTACGAGTTAGTCCATCAGCCAAGAATCGGGAATGCTATAGAGACCCCCCTGATTCGGAGTGAGCTGTTCACCGAACTAATGGACGATATTGATGCCAGCTTAATCAGGATGGAGGGAGATTGGAACTGGAAGGACACACCCCCCTGATTCGGAATGAGATACCGTAAGACTGACCGTATGGGCGCGATCTTCCAACAACCAACTAGGCGGTTCTTAACTAGGACGAGTGATTCTCTCCAAACCGCAAGATTGCGTAGACTTTCGCGGATCACTTGTCTAGTTACAACCCTAGCTTTATTACCTAGTTACGCTAAAAGCTCACTAAGTAGAATACGGCACTAGTTGGAAGTATTCGTGAATACGCCTAACACTGGAAGTACAGCTATTCTATCCTTTGAATTGAAGCAGTAGACCATACGTCGAGGGAGTATACCCAACGAACTCATTACTGCAACCTTCTCATCGGGTGGAAGCACGGCGTCTAATCAGGTGGTATGAAGGGTATAATCTCATTCCGAACGAGGGGGGTGTGTGGTCCTACTCGCATCTTGTTGTAACCGAAGGGTCAGAACGAGGTGATCTTAGTCGTTCGTGTCTTTGCCAGCCTTCGTCGAATATCCGACCGACTCCATCCAAGCGGTGAGACGACACTCTCAACAGCTCGCACCAGCTGCGTCTCGTAGTACGATGGATCATACTGATCCGTCTCTTCGTGAGCAAGGGCAACACGCTCTCGTGACGTCTTCTCGTCGTCGACGACTACGTACTCGACATCTTGGCCGGGATGGACAGCGAGATCCTGGTCGCGAGCACGCTCGAGTGCAGCCACGTTCTGGGTGTACTGCGTGTACGCCTCGACAGGCTTCGAGACTCGGTTCCGTTCGACGAGTCGGTCAGAATCGACATCGCCAGCGTGAAGCTCCGAAATCGCCCGTTCCAAGCGATTGATAACCGCATCCGAAGATTGCGTTTGACCGAGAATCTCGAGACAGTCACGCTGGACGTCTTCAATGAACTCGGGCGTGGATCGTTGTCGGGCTTCGATACCGCGTATCTTGAACTCATCCTTGCCCGCAACCTTCCCGAAATACTTCGTCAGCGCGCCGGCGTCGCTCTCGCGCTGGGGAACGAACGCCACCCACTCGTACTCGGCTTCATATTCGAGACGAATCTCGACGGTGTCCGTGATCTCGGCGGCCAACGTCTCCAGTGATTCTCGTTCGTCGTCGCTGACGTCCGGGTCTGGCGTTACCCAGATCGAGTCGACAATCCCGTGGACGACGCGCCACCCACCTGCCTCCAACCGCTGTTTCGCAGTCAGCAGGATCTCCCGAGCGAACGCGTTGATTGCTTCGTGGCACTCGATCCGCCCGAATTTCGCGTTACTGAATCCCTGATATCCGAAACACGCGACGAGAATCCACTTCAGCGCGGCCGACCGCCCCTCGAGTTCGTCGAGACGGTCCTGGTCGAGATTATCGCGCCGCTGTTCCCGATGAATATCTGCCTTGATCTCGTCGCGAGCGTCGATAATCGGTTGGAGGACGTCGACGAGGTAGCCCTGGTCGTCGCAAATCGAGTACCCGAGGCCGGGGACGTCCTCGCGATCACTGTGGCAGTCACACCGAATAACATCAGGCGAGACGTTCCGCGTGCAGATGATGTTCGGATAGAGACTCGAAAAGTCGAGTTCGTGGACGTCCTCGTGGAGGCCGACTTCGGGCGCGAAGATGAAGCCACCGCGGTCAGCGTCGTGAAGCGTGGTCATCGGCTTGTAGAACTCGTGTCGCCAGGAGTTCCACGGCGTCAGCACACCGCGCTTGTGTGCTTCACAGATCTGGATGGCAGTGAGGACGTTCCCAATCGACGCCCACGCGAGTTCCTGGATTGGCTTTTTCGACCGAGTGACGAGGTCGAGGATGCCGTCGAGGTTCGTCTCACCGAAGAAGAACGCGTTCGACTCATCGATGATAGCCCGTCCCGGCACGTTGTAGCGGGCAGGGGAGTGTCCCACCCGGCCGTAACTCGAATACGTCGACCGACCGGCGAGCTGCTGGTAGTCGACGTCGGGCCGACGACTCAGTGTGAAGTCGTCGACGCCGGCGTCGCGAGCCATCGCATAGAGCGTCGGCACGATCTTGCTCGTCGAGCACACGAGGACATCCGGGTCGAGGGTGTCGATCGCGTCTTGGACCGTCGCGAGGAGATCCACTGGAGATCCCGTGACGGTCTCGCCGTTCACGCCAAGCTCGGCGTAGGTTCCACTGTTCGTCTCGGTCACCGGGATACTGAGGTGGAGCGTCGACAGCTCGCTCGCCGGCGTTGGCTCGACATCATTTTCCAGACAGTAGCGGAACTCCCGCGAGAAGTCCACGTTGAAACAGGCGATCTCGCCGATGGGGTACTCCGAGAGCTGGCGCGTCTGACGGGCGAGCGCCGTCACCCGATCGATATGTGAGACGTCGACGGCAAGGATCCGCTCCGCATCGCGACGGAATCCGGGGTGACGGTCGACGTACTCGGTCGCGACGACGTCCGGATGGCGCTCGTAGAACGCTTGGAGTCCAGAGAGATCGACGTTAGTAGCAGGTGCGCGTGGAGCGACGTAGAACCGAGGCGTATAGTCCCGGCGCTCAGTGACTACGGCGCCGTCGGCGGTCGCTTCCCATTCGAGGACGCGGTCATCGAGGAAATCGATTTTGAACGGCATCGGTATCAGTCGTCAGCTGGCTGTCTCTGGTCGTCCATCTCGTCATGCTGCTCCTGCAACGCCTCGATTGCATCCTCGAAATCGTCGAGGCGCTCGTCATGCGCGTCGAGGCGCGACTCCTGTTCGAGATCGACGCTGAGGAGCACTGGGAGCATAGGGTTCTGGTGGTTCAACAGCCCACTCGCGTCGGCGTGCTCACGCGCGTAGGTAAATAGCCGGTCGAAAAGCGGTTGGTCGCGACGACGAAGCGCACGGCGATACTCTCCCCACCGCTCTTCGACAGCGCGGAGCGCGTCCCGAAACGTTGGATTCGTCCGCCCCATCGTCACCGTCCTCCTGTGCTGGCCCAGGCATCGAGCAGTGGGTTCGTGGTGAGTGTCGTATTCGTGCCGTCGGCCATGACG
The DNA here is from genome assembly GCF_004762015.1 of Halostella pelagica. Classification (NCBI taxonomy): domain Archaea; kingdom Methanobacteriati; phylum Methanobacteriota; class Halobacteria; order Halobacteriales; family Natronoarchaeaceae; genus Halostella; species Halostella pelagica. Next base: position 90,868 of record NZ_SJES01000008.1, on the reverse strand, counting down.
CCGGTTCCGATATCGGTAGTTCCGCCAGAATCTCCTGGGGTCGGGGGTGACGCCGGCTGGAGTCCCACCTGGTCGGCACGGGCAGTGAGCAGCTGCCGCCAGTACGCGAAGGTGGTCTGGTAGTACGCGCCGCCGTCGACGGGATAGACGAGGGTCTCGAATTCGTCACCGACGAAGCGTGGCCCCATCCGCGTCTGTTCACACTCCAGGTGCTGGTCGGCGACTGTCTGGATCGGCGCTGAGAATTCGCCGGCAGTCGTGCGCGTCACGAGGACGGGGACGTCGTAGCCCCGTGCATAGGTACTGAGACGAGCGAGAGCTCGCGTCTGGAGCGTCTGCGCGTGTTCTTCCCCCAAGGTATCGTCGCCCCGGTACTGGGCATCGAGCGCCGGGACAACGATGAGCGACGGCGTGTGTGGCGAGGTCTCCTGCTCGTGGCTCTGCCGTTCTCGTTGCGTCGCGACAGCATCCGCGGCCGTGGCTTGCTGGACGAACTGGTTGACGGCGGTCGGGAGATTGCAGAGAGCGCCGTAGTGCTGGTATGCGGTGAAGCCGCGGGCAACGTGGATTCGGTCGAGCAGCCGCTGGCTGGGCGTGAGGCGGGCAAGCGAGGTGGTTGTCGCGTGGCCGTGGGCGTCGACCCAGAAGGCCGGCCCGTCGCTCAGCAAGAGATGGTCGAGCACGAGCGACTGGAGAATTGGGACGCCACGCCCTCCCTCGATATCGAGGAGCGTGATGCCGTCATCGAGTGAGGGAAACAAGAATTCGGCAGGCGGCTGGTCGGCCGTCTCAGTGAGCGATTGTTGATTTCGGTCTGCGCCACGCGTCGGCTGGTTCACTGCCAGCTCGCTCCTCGTCGATTGTGACCGTGATGGAGATCCCTCAGGCATACCTCACTAGACGGAGAAGTATCCGATAAGGCGTGGCGTGTCGTTTCCACGTTTCATAGAACCGTGTTGTGAGTCCGTAGAATCGCCTTGCAGTATTCGGGTTCTAGCTCTCGGAACGTGCGTTTCCAGAAGCGTTTCAGGAAACGGGTTCAAGGCAGTACGGCTGTCACTATTGTTAACCAACACGCCGTAGGATAACTCCCAACTGTTGGTTAACAACGCCGAACGACTCTCCTGTTCTTGTTCCGCATCGCGTCGCTACCATACTTTGATGCTCACTCTCCTCGAGAAGAGAGATATGTGTGGGCGAAACGCGCTGTTCGCGACCCAGCAGGACCTCGAACAGCACTTCGGAGCGGAGGTCGTCACGGACGGCGGGTACGCCCCGAGATACAATATCGCCCCTGGAGAGCAGCTGGACGTTATCACCAACCGGGCTACCGACGAGATCGACCAGTACCAGTGGGGCCTCCTTCCGTCCTGGGCGAACGACCCCGGGGAGGGAATTATCAACGCCCGCTCCGAAACTGCAGCCGAGAAACGAGCCTTCCGCGATGCCTGGGACTCCCGGCCCTGTCTCGTCCTCTCGTCAGGGTTCTACGAGTGGCAGAAGCGGGACAGCGGGCCCAAGCAACCTTATCGAATCTACCGCGAGGACGCCCCGGCGTTCGCGATGGCCGGCCTCTGGGAGGTCTGGGAAGGAGAGGAATCAGCTATCCCATGCGTGACTATCCTGACGACCGAACCGAACGATCTGATGCAATCGATTCACGACCGGATGCCGGTTGTCCTCCCTGACGGCGCCGAGGAGACGTGGCTCACTGCTGGCCCGGATGAACGTGCAGATATGTGCCAGTCCTACCCGGACGACGACCTCGAGGCGTACGAGATCTCGACGCGCGTCAACAGCCCCGACAATGACGGTCCATCGGTGATTGACCCACTGGGGCACGAACAATCTGGACTCGGAGACTTCACGTCAGGGTGAAGACCTGCCGTATCAGCGTGTCCCTCACATCAAATCAATATTTACGTTCAGCCTGAGCAGGATGGAGACATGAATCCTGAGGATCTGCACTCAGTCGAATACCTAAGTGCAGACGATATCTGGGATCACGAGGAACACGACTTCACTCCGTGGATCGTCGACCACATCGACCAACTCGGCAGGACGATTGGAATTGAACTTGACGAAGTCGAACGGGAGGACGCTGTTGGAGGTTACAGCGCCGATATCACCGGGACGGAGATGAACACCGATGGGAAGGTCGTCATCGAAAACCAGTTCGGGACGACCAATCACGACCACCTCGGGAAACTCCTTACGTATGGAGCAGGCATCGATGCAGAGTTCGTTATTTGGCTCGCTGAGGAGTTCCGAGACGAGCATCGGTCGGTTCTCGAGTGGTTGAATACCAGCGCTCCAGGTGGTGCAATGTTCTTCGGGGTGAAGCCACTAGTAATGCGGCTGAATGGTGCTGAACAGCTCGGATTCGATTTCATGGTCGTTGTCGAACCGAACGACTGGGAACGCGAACTGCAGGACTCAAAGTCGTTGAGTACCAGAGAGCAGGCATACAAGAACTTCTTCTCGAACTTGACAGAAGCTTATGCAGAAGCAAACCCAAGCTGGAATCGGCTCACAGCACTACCTCAGAGCTGGTTGGGATTCGGTGCTGGAATTAGCGGGGTCGCCTTTACGTGGTCGTTCCATCAGGGTCCGGAACTGGCGACTGAGCTCTACATAGACACTGGCGACAAAGAACAGAACGAGACCATCTATACTGAACTCAAAGCAGAGCAGGACGCAATCGAATCCGAATTAGAAGATGTGGTCTGGGAGCGACTTCCCGAAAAGCAAGCCTGTCGGATTAAAGTCGCAAAACCGATCGATGACTACGTGGAGGGACTGAGCGCGATGCAAAAAGAATCCCTCGTTGAGTGGGCCGTTCAGCAAATGGACGAACTACGAGCCGGATTCGAATCTCGCCTCCAATCCGTATAACTCTCGAAGCTCCCTCGTATCTTCTCAGATCACAACTGACTGAGTATTACTGGATTAATCAGCTGGCGAGGGTGCAGCAGCTCCGATGAGCGCGTATTCGCGGTCGTGACTTGTGCCCTCGGCCTCTAAGATATTGTATTGCGTCATCTTCGACAGGTACGTGCGAATAGTACGTTTCGTCCGTGGCTCGTCGACTTTCCGCTTGTAGTGGTCGTGAATTTCACTCGGCCCGAGGGGCCCGTGTTCGCGGACGACGTCGTAGACCACCCGCTGGTGCGGGATGAGCGAGTCGAGATTCTTTTGCTTGATTTGAGCGCGAGCGTCACTCGCAGCATCGAGGAGGACGTCGTCAGTGATTCGCTCGCTGCTCTCGCGATCGGCTTTGCTCGCGGCGGTCCGGAGAATCCCAATGGCGAGGCGGGCGTCGCCTGCAGCGGCGTCGGCAATGCGGTCGAGTTGGTTATTCGTGACGACGTCCGGTTCGAGCCCCCCTTTCACGCGAGCAGCGAGGATGTCGTGGAGCTGCTCGTCGTGGTACTTGTCCATGCGGACGTGTTCGCTGGATCGAAGCCGACTCACGAGGCGGTCGTCGACGCGGCTAAACAGGTCCTCTTCTTTGTTGGCGATACAGATAACCGCGAACTGCGGGAGGCTATGCAGGTCGTAGATAACGCCCGGATCTTCGAGCTGGTCAACCTCGTCAAGGATGATGACTGTCCGTGGCCCGTCGTACTGCTGTAGCCGATCGATGAGTTCGTCATGGGGTGTCGACTGGCGATGAATATCGATGGTTTCGCCGAAATCGTCGAGGATCTGGTAGAGTGTCCGGAAGCGCGTATAGTTGCGCCAGCAATTGACGTAGGTGGCCTCGACGTCCAGGACTTCCTCGCGAAGGCGCTCGGTGACGAACTGTGAAATACAGGTTTTCCCAGTGCCGCTTGGCCCAGTGACGATAGCTGTATCCGCAGGTTCGCCATTCGTGATGGGCTCGAGAACGCTGGAGAGATGATTGACTTCGGCGTCGCGATGCTCGACTTCCCGAGGGACGAACCCGGCGCGGAGAACGCGAGCATCGCGTATCATGAATTCGGTACAAAAGTGATTCTGCGGCAGGTCATATAAGAGTGACCGGGTCGTTTCCGGAAAGGAAGCATTTGTAATTGGGTTCTACCCGGATACTGTATCGCTGGCAGGCGATTCTGCTGGAATTGCACCTCAAAGTTTTCCGGAAATTCCAGGAAACACGAGCCTTCCTGAATAGATACCTATCTTCGCAGAAGATAACCGATTAACTACTCGGGGCTGTAGGTCGGCGTATGGTTGAGGTTTCGGAGTCGCTCCAGAGTTTGTTTAGCGCAACTGTAGAAAAACGAGGAGAAACATATACGCTCGAAGTTCCGCAAACCGAGGTTGATCACGGCGCTATCTCTGCTGGTGAAACATACCGGATCGGCGTGCTCACGCAACGACAATCCTCGACGGAGACAGCTGACGAGCGCACAGCACAGGAGCAGCCCGCTCCTTCCGAACGGAATTCGGGACCACCTACCCCACCGGTCACTGAAGGGGAAGTCCGTGACGTGACGATCGAGACAGTCGGCGATCAAGGCGATGGAATCGCGAAGGTCGAACGCGGCTATGTTGTTATCATTCCAAGTGCGCAGCCCGGTGACGAGCCGACCGTCGAAATCGACCAGGTCCAAGAGAACGTCGCATTTGCCAGCGTTGTCGATGCCGGCCCTCAATCACTCTAACTAGGCTCACAATCCGGTGTCTGTCCGGCAGGGTGGAGGAGGCGCAACGTTGAAGCCTGCCGGGCTTCATATTCTATGTACGAAATGCAGGTATGAGTTCCACACAAGAGACACAAACTATACGGCAGGGACTTTCGACCCGTGAGAGCCGACTCCTCTCGCATCTCGCCGCGGAGGGCCACCAAATAATCTCGATCGACGACGTCGAGGCGACCCTCGAGGTCGCGCCTAACACCGCCCGCGAGATCGCCTCCCGCCTCACCGAGAAAGGGTGGCTGGATCGGCTTCTCCCTGGCCGATATCTCATCATCCCGCTCGCTGCTGGCGAGGAGGCCGTGTATACGACCCACGAGTATCTCATCGCGTCGCACGTCGCTGAGCCGATGTACATCGGCTACTACAGCGCCCTCAGCCATCACGGGCTGACCGAGCAGGTTCCCCGAACCGTGTACGTCATCACCCCGACGCGAGCCCAGAGTCGCGAGATTCACGGCGTCCCCTATCGCGTTGCGACCGTCACGGAACGGAAGTTCTTCGGCTACGAGCCGACGTCCATCGAGGGAACTGTCGTGAACGTCGCCGACCTGGCGAAGACGCTCGTTGACTGTGCCGACCATCCCGAGTACTGCGGTGGCATCCGGGAACTCGCAAAGGCGATGGTCGCCGCGGACGACCAGGACTGTTCGTGGGCGACGGTCGGCGAGTACCTCAAGCGACTCGACAACGGCGCGGCGACCAAGCGAATCGTCTACCTTGCCGACCAGCTGGGTATCGACCTCCCGACGCGTGAGACGCTCGTCGAGTCGTTCACGAGCGGGTATTCGCTGCTCGACCCAACGCGGAGCGAGCAGGGATCCTACGACAGTGAGTATCGCCTCCGAATTAACGTCGACCCGGGCACGCTCGGTCCGACGGAGTCCTGATTCTAATGATCAGTCAAAACCGACTCCGTGTCCTTGCCCGTGAGCTAGGTGTCCGCCAGGGCTATGCTGAGAAGAACTACGTCAATTCCTGGATTCTCTGGGGTATCTTCACGAGTGGCTTTGGCGAGAACCTCATGTTCAAAGGTGGAACGGCGCTGAGCAAACTGTACTTCCCCCAGTCGTGGCGATTCTCAGAGGATCTCGATTTCGGCGTCGAAGGCCAGTACAACGGATCAGAAGACGACCTCCGCGACGTCCTCGACACGGTAACCGAGCGCTCCGGGATTGAGTTCACCATCAGCGAGCACCATGAGTCTCGCCAGCAACACTATCCGACACACTACGTCGACATGAGCATCCAGTATCGGGCGGTGCTTGACCATCCGAATACGACCAGCCTCGACGTGATGGTCGACGAGTATATTGCGTTCGACCCGGTTCACCATACGCACTCTTACGAGGATATCCCGGAGTTCGAACTGCAGGCGTATAGTGTCGAAGAGATCTTCGCGGAGAAACTTCGGGCGATCTTCCAACGGGGTGCTGCCAGAGACTACTACGACCTCTACCAGCTCTTAGAGACCGAATCTGTTGAGATTGAGTTCGACGTTGTCCTGCCTGCCTTCGAAGCAAAGTGCGACCACGACGACCTTGACGTCGATCTCACCACGGGTCTGCCGGTGGACCAGCGCGAGGACATTCAGCGCCAGTGGGAAACCTCACTTCCAGACCTGACCGGTGATCCACCTCTGTTCGATACTGTCTGGAAGAGACTGGACGAGGCCGTCATTGACAAAGGGACGGAGTAGGTACGAATCCTCTCGCCTGTGGCACGTACTGGCCCTGCACTATTAGGGGTATTCTGAAATCGGATACTATTCCAAGATAGCATCCTATCCATAGAGAATTTTCTATCTATACTACTTATACTATTCTAACAACTCAGGCTACTTTTTCTGCTTATGCTATTCTTACTATTCGGTCTATTCATTCTATTCAGGCTATTTCAGCGATTCGGGCTATTCACTGCCCGTAGTTATAAGAGGGGATAGAGCACTATTCCAAAATAGCATGGCGGAAACGAATAGCAAGAATAGCATAGATAGCACGAATAGCCCAAATAGCCCGTACGAATCCGTGGATACAGCGGGGAATTCTCGGGCTGTCTCAGTCTGTATGCTGAAGGGTGGCGTTGGCAAGTCAACCATCGCAGTGAATCTCGCGCGTCAGCTTGCTACCCACGACCACGATGTCCTCCTCATTGACCTCGATCCGAATGGACACGCTTCAGTCGGTCTCGGGTTCGATGACCACTATCACAATACAGACGAGGGCATCGGTGAGGTATTCTTCGATGAGGCAGATCCAACCTCAGTCGTCTACGATACCGAATATGAATTCGATATCCTTCCCTCGAGCGAGGATCTCGAGCAGGTCGAGCGAGAAATCGTCGTCGGTGACGTCTTCCAACCGTCTGCTCTGTTGAAGCGCGAAGTCGTTGAGCCGCTACTTGGCGACGAATACGACTTCATCGTCACGGACTCGCCCGCATATCGCTCGCGACTGACCGACAACGCTCTCGTCGCAACGTCTAATCTTGTGCTTCCACTGGCGCCTGGGAACGAGGCGATGTCCGGACTGGAACGCACTATCGAGCGCCAGATTGCCCCGCTGCGAAAGCACATGGACGTCGACGTCCTCGCACTTGTCCCGAATATGCTGGATGGGCGTATCGACCAGCAAACGCAAGATCGCCAGCTCCTTGAACGGCTAAACTCCCACAACAGCTTGCAGGACCGTATCCCGAACTTCGCTCGAATCACGGATTGGGATGCTGTGGGCACCGGCGACATTAGTCCGACACCAGGTATCCGAGACCGAACGAGTATCACGAAAGCGTACGGTGAACGCAAACCACTGCTGGACTACGACGCCAACTGTGATCAACTGAAGAATTTCGACGAACTCGCGCACATCGTCGAGGCTGGTGAGGTGGTCCGGCATGGCTGACGACGGTGACCCGTTCGCAGATCTTAGTCAGACGCTGGATGACGATGCTGACGATCAGGACGAGACGAAGAGTGAACAGGAACCGCGCGAGCCACCCGCCTCAGACACGACAACCGAACACGTCGACGAACCGGATGAGGGGGACGTCGAGGAACTGGACCCGATGACAGATACTGCCTTCTCATACGAGGCAGCCAATCAACGGCCGTTTTACGCACGCGAAGAGACTATCGAGAACTTCGATTCCTGGTTGAACTACGAATTAGAGCGCGAGCTCAGTACCCGCGGCTATCAGAATATCGTTGTCCGTGAGATGACTGATGCGTTGCTGCGCACGGTTGTAGAGGAAGACTTGGTTGACGAGGTGGCTGAACGATTCGAGCAAGAACGAAAGAATGCGATTTCAAAATAGCCTGAATAGCATTCTATTTCCCTTTTAGGGAGGGGGACAGAGGGATGCCGATCTCTCTCCTCGGTTGTGGACATCCCAGAGTCTGCTACTTCTGCGGAATTTCCAGTCGCTCGGCAACAAGTACGCCCACCTGGTCGTGAACGCGTTCGACCGCCGTCACCACGAATCCGGCGTCGGTAAGTTCGTCAACGAGCAGTCCGATGGTTGCTGCGTCAACCCCGTGGCCGAATAACGGCTCCTCGGGGTTGGGCGAGCCGAAGAACATCGCGTCGCCGAGGACGAACCGGCGTGGGCTGAGACTGGCAATGACCTCGATGGCCTCGCGTTTCTCCTCGTCGGGAAGGTGGTGCATGGCGAAGTTCGAGACGACGATATCCACCTCGCCGTCGTACTGCGGATCGCGGAACTCGCCGTCGCCGAACTCCACGTTATCGATACTGCCGTCGTCGGCCTTCGCGCGGGCCTTCTCCAGCATCCCCTTGCTGATGTCGCGCCCGACGACATGCTCAGCGTTCTCGGCGAGCCCGAGTGCAATCAGGCCCGTGCCTGTACCGAGGTCGAGTACCACGTCGTCGGGACGTGGGTCGGCGTAGTCGATGACGAGTGAGGCGCACGCGTCGTACTCGTCGTTATGTTGCTTGTCGTCGTAGTCTGTGGCCATCTGCGAGAAGCGATTGGCGAGTTCCTTATGCTTCTTCTTCATATCTACGACATTCGACCTTTGGGGCGGTAAACGACTCGGATATCCGCTCGCAATTCCGGTCTGAAAGCCGACTCCACTTGCGGCGTCCACGCCGAACCTGTTCGGCCAAGAAACCGACGACGTCGCCGACCGCACGACAATTAGTATAGCGGTATACAATTTATGGTTGTAGATATGGCGGTATGACAGGCTGTACTAGCTGAATTTGGCCAATAGGCCCCGATTGGATACTGGACGTGATTAGCACAATAATCACGACCACATTCAAGTACCCCGCCGCTGTCGGGTAAGCACGAATGCTACACCTGGCTGTTCCGGCCGCTTCCCCTGGGGTAGAGCCGACGAGACGGTACTTGCACGAGCATGGAGGAAGACGCGATGTCTAAGCGCACACAATCAGCCCCGCTCGACGAGACGTTCGAGCGCTACCTTCAGGACAAGGGGAAGGGTCGTGGTGGTGAGGGAGGGAACTACCGACGGAACGCCGCGCGCGAACTCGAACGCTTCCGCGAATGGGCTGCCGGTGAGCGTGGCGACGACAGCTGGACCGGAATCGGTTCCGACGATGTCGACCGCGAACCGACGTTCGCCGCTCTCGACGAGCAAGTCTTCCGCGAGTACGCCCGACACCTCGCCGGCGACCGCGGCCTCAAGCAGAACACTGTGCAGACCTACTACGCCTACATCTCTGCGTGGTGTGGCTGGTGCGTCAACGAGGGATATCTGGAAGCCCACTACGCCCAGCGGGCGAGCGCGACCGCGCCACTCCCCGAGGACGACGGCCGGAAGCCAGGGGATCAGCAGGCATGGACCCCCGAGCAGCGCCACGTGCTCTCTCGCTACGTTGACGAGGAGGCGCGCACCGCTATCGAACAGTTCACAGGACTACCGGACGACGTCGACCACCTCGAACGCGAGCGAGCCCGCTACGCGGCACTCAGAGCAGCCCGTGACCGAGCGCTAGTTTGCATTCTCGCCTATACAGCTGTCCGCGTCGGTGAACTCCTTCGTGATCCAGACGACCCACGCCGGCGCGGTGTCCGGTGGGAGGAGATCGACCTCGAGGATGGGAGTATGCACGTCTACCGGAAGAAACAGCAGTGGGACTCGGCGAGTCTTCCCGACCCAGTAATCTCACCGCTCCGGAACTACAAGCGGCTCCTCGATCTCCCGACTGAGCGGTGGCCGGTCTTCCCGACGTTCGATCAGCGAACGCTCGCCACCCTCGTCAGCGAAGAACTGGCAGATCAAGGTCTGAAACCTGCGGAGATCGATGATCAGCGAAGCACCTATGCACGTGACCTCCTCCTCGCCATTGACGAGGATATCCAGCCGCCGTCGCTCACGACTGATGGCGCACGAACCGTCCTGAGACGAGTAACTGCCGACGCTGACATCGATATCGACCATCCGAAACACGAGTACCTCGCACCACACGGTGGACGGCGAGGCATGGGAGAAGTTCTCGTTCGGGCGTTCGGCTACACCGTCGCCGCACGATACCTCGACAACAGTGAAGAGATGGTCCGCGAACGATATTCACACATCGAGGCCGGTGAACTCGGTGATATTGCAGCTGAAGCGCTTGAACAGGTAGACGGTGGACTCATTTCTACTGATGAGTAGAGCCGCTGTGCTCCAGAAATGACCGAATAGAGCCGAATTGTGACGGCTTCTCCTGTGGGTATAGCAGACCGCATGAGTCTATGTAAAAACCGGTGAAACCCATACATTTCCTCCATGACGTAATTATATTGTATTTCGATATACCGACTCTGTCAGTTCTTGTTCTAATTTGGCCGAACATGAAAGACGTTAGATCCCGAGTCACGATGATAAGGGGGTTTAAAAATCGAGAGGCCATTGACAGGTACTATGAGCAGTGCGACGGAAAAGTGGGAGTTCGATAAAGCACCTCCAGAATCCAAGGAAGAAGCCCGAGAGATTCTCGAGCGGGTTCAGGATCGGCAACAGAATCTGAAAGAGAAGACGCCGACGGACCAACAGCAGAAGCTCCGGCGGATGAGCGAGGAGATTTTAAAGAATCTTGACGACGCCTCCCAAGTCGTCCCAGAGCTTCTCCAGAATGCTGATGACGTCGGGGGCGAATGTACGGCAGCTACACTTCGCCTTACGGAGGAGGAATTCAGCATCGAAAATCACAAGGAGCCGATGACTGCTGACCAAGTCGCTGCACTCGGTGAGTTCACAGCGAGTACGAAGCATGATCTTTCGTATATCGGCTACTTCGGAATAGGCTTTAAGACGATATTTAGCATCACCGACAATCCCCGTATCGAGACGGGCCATTTCGCATTTCAGTATGACAGGGATGACCCGGAACTCCCCGAAAAAGCATCCGGGAACGATCTTCCCTTCGATGGGACGAGGATTCGACTTCCGTTCAAATCAGACCTTCCAGAGACGCGCAGGCAGGCGCTCAAGACGAAACTGGAATCCATTGACCGATTGCTCCCATTCCTGAACAATTTGGAAACGATTCGTGTCGAGGTTGAAGGGGAGACGACCATTTACGAGCGGAGGGAGACGCAGAAGAACGTCCACGAGGTGCGGGAACGCTCGCCGGACAGTGATGAGTCTCCAGACATCGATCGGTATCGGTTGTTCACTACCGCTCTGGACACCGATGAGGAGACATTCGAGATGATTGCCGAGGAGCGTGATTTCGAAGCAGAGGACCTTGATGACCGGACCATTGAACTCACAGTGTCCATTGCAGTTCCCGTCGACGGATCCGGGAGGCCGATATCTCATTCTGATAGTCGGCTTTTCTGTTATTTTCCCGCGAGCCAGACGACTGATTTGCCGTTTGATGTACAGGCGGACTTCCTCTTAAAGTCCGACCGACAACAGATTCGGCCAGGACATCCACTGAACGACCGATTCCTGAAAGCCGCAGGGGAGATACTCGACACCGCAATTACCACATTCCATGCTGAACAGGTCGCCCCAGAGACGATCCTCGAACTCATTCCGGACCCGAATCCGGCGCAAGACCGCCCTGCGTATCTCACTCCCCTTCTCGACCATGCCTACACGCAAATAGAAGGGCAGGCAATCGTTCCGAATGAGTCGGGGGACCTCTTTCAGCCTCAAGAACTCGTGATTCTTCCGGAGGCGCTGCGCTCGGTACTCCCGTTACAGGAATTCGCAGATGCGTATGCGGATGTTGACGCTCATCCGACCCCAGTCCTGGATAACGATATCTACGACCGACTCTGTGCTCTCGATGGGACAGCTGATCTCTCTGTTGCGGAGACGCTTGAGCAACTCCAGGATATGGCTGTCCTTGATGATCTGACGACTCCGGAAATCGTCGAATTCCTCGGAGCAGTAGAGGAATATCTCGACGGCGATTCATTTTCGAGATATCCGTCCTCCGATGAGAGGAAGGAGATCAAGCGAATTGAGTCAGAAATCCAATCACTCGCTATCTTCCCATTCCAAAGAGAGGATGAATCGAGTGGCCGCCAAGCACTAACGGATGTCGGGAATAGCATCTACCTTCCAGCGCAGCAGAACGAATCTGCGTATGAACCGTTTTACGAAGATCTCGACCTACTGAGTGGCGAGTTCGTAGCGGAACTGGAATCGGCCCGGACGGTCTCTGAATCTACAGCCGGACGTGCGAAGGACCTCCTTTCAGAGCGATTGGAAATCGATTCCCTTCAACATTCGGACATTGTACGTGACATCATCAATGAGGCATACTCGGAGCCAGAGGCCCACCGAGATGAACTCCTGGATGACTATCTTAGGTATATCAAGGAGCGATCCGGAACTCTAGCCGATATCTCGGATGTACAGCTCAGAACAGAGGACGGCCAATACGCACCACCTGAAGACCTCTACCTCCCGTCGGAGTATAACAAAGGTCGTTACGACTCAAGTCTTGTCTTAGGCACGCTCACCTCTAATGCACCGGTAACGCCCTCGTATCTCGATGGAGACAGCAACGGTGACGACGTTGATGACGATATACAGTCTTGGCGTGAGTTCCTTGCGGAACTTGGCGTCCAAGACCACATTCACGTTCAGAAGAACCCTGACCACTGTGATAGAGTCACCTTTGAATCTGAGGAGGCAATTCGGAAGTTCCTTGACGAGCACGATGACGAAGGCACAAATATTCGATTAGATACCGATCTAGCGCCCTACAATGGCCGAGGATGCCGCTGGATGAAACGCGAGGACGCCCGGCATGGACTCGTCGACTACGACTTGGACCCAGCGGTTACACAATCGCTCAGAGATGCAACCGAGACAGACACCGCCTTCGGTCGGGAGTTCGCCCGAATGCTCAATACGTACTGGGAGGACATTTACAGCGGTTGCTTCTATCGCGACTACTGCTATTCTATACCGAATAACGGCTATGAAGTGAAAACTGAGGAGAGTGAATGCCCGACAACGTTAGGGAAACTACTCCGATCCGCCTCATGGCTCCCAGGAAGCGACGGAGAACTCCACCGACCAGCTCATCTGTTCAAACGGAACTCCGTCACTGAGGAAGCTGACGTAACTCACATCGCCGAAAGAATCGAATCTGTTTCAGCGGATCTCCTCAATACGCTTGGGGTTCGCGACGATGTCGGCATTACAGAGCACCAAATCGGTATTGAACGGCTTGTCGAGTCCCGTAAGGAACGTGACGCCGACGAACTGAACCGGGAGATCCGCTCTCACCTCCATTCGCTGGCAACGCAGATCAAGAGCGTATCAGCAGCAGAGCGAGACGAGGTAATCGATCACCTCCGAGAGTGCGCATTCATCTACATCCCAAGTGCCGACCCCGCATTTCGAACACCTTCTCAGACCACATGGAGTGGAGACTTAGGCGACTACGTCGTCCCAATTAAGGACGAGTACCGAGGATTTCGGGATCTATTCGTCGACACCTTCGATATCGAAATTGAACCTGCACTTGAGACGTATATCGAGTTCCTCGCACAGGCAGATGACGATGCGTGGAGCACCGTCGAAGAGGCCTGGCGATCTATCGTGAGTCAAGTCGCTCATGACGAGTCAATAGACCGAGAGCTGGACGATATCGCCAATGAACTTGCTGCGGCCGATGCACTTCCGAATGTCAACGAGGAACTCGTCCAGTATGACGAAATCGAATACATCGCACGAGGTCCTGGATTCGCAGAAATGCTACCGGATACAATCGCAGCAAAAGTAGTCTTCCCGTGGTATGACGCCCGATACAGCCGTGGGAAAGCTGTGAATCGATTAGTGGAGGTTCTCGACGCCGAGCCACTTGAGGAGGCTTTGACACGCGAGGTTGCGTATCCAGAATACGAAACCGGTGGTGAGTGCCTATATGACGAATTTAAGGCGTGTCTCGATGTCGGTCATAGCGTTCTGGAAGCGAGGGAACAAGGGGCCGCAGCGGACCTACTAGCATCGACCTCTTCGTACACGGTTCAACGACCGTCACGTGTGGCATGTGATTACTATCTCAACGGGCAGCGAGTGGTCTCGAACCATGAAGAGACGGTCTTCATTGATGAAGAGGCCGAGCATGTGCTCCTTGCGAACGAGGACGTAGCACAGCTCGATCTCATCGACTCGCTGGCTGCCTCACTCGACCTTACTGGTGCCGACAAAAATCGATATACTCAGCTATCCAAGGGCGCGGCCGGTAAACCAGAGGGGCTCATTGAAGCCTATCTTGACGGAGAAGAGATTCAACATTCTTCGATTGCGGATGAGTATCCCGACATCTCTCAGAGTCAGAGCTCACCACCAACCACACCCGATGAAGACGGTATGGAGGAAGTGCAGACCACTAACCGAAACGATGGAGATGGATCAGCAACCGGAGTAACAAGCATTGATAGACAGGGTTCTGAGGAGCAACCTAATTCTCTGAACCAAACCAAGGAGCCCAGTTCGACAAACGGTCAAGCGACTAGTTCGGGACTGTCCTCCAGTTCTTCAGAATCACATCCTTCCACGAATGGAGGAACGGAGAGGACGAGGTCGGCCCAGCACCGATCTCAAAAAGCGGACTCGAATTCGACGCAAACAGAACGAGAGAGGGAACCATCGTCGTCGGATGACTCAACTCGTTCAAAACGAGCCCACACGAGTAATTCGAAGACTAGCTCCGGGAATCACCGGAAACCCTCAGAGAAGGGGAAGCAGAGAGGTTCCCATGGCGGATGGCCCGGTGGAGGTGGAGGACAGGCCAACAAAATCGGCGATAAGGGTGAGGCCTTCGCGATGACTCACTTGAAGGGTGTCATCACCGATAGTTTCGACTCCGAACCAACCGTCGACGAATCACCGTCCGTCATCGAACTCTCTGGTAAATACGATGACGAGCAATGTGATGTCACGATTCGGGATGTGTCGAAGGAGCGCGGACGTGGCTATGATATTCACGTTGGAGGAGCAGACCTTGTCTGGGATGGAGACACCCTCGCGGTAGAATCGATTGGCGACGGTTCAGATGCTTATATCGAAGTTAAGGCGACGAAACGACAGGATCGCCAGTTCGGGATGACAAGACATGAGCATCAAGTCGCCCAAAAAGAGCATGGCGATTATTTCGTTGTACGGGTCATCAATGCGCTGGATGATCCAAGCGTCGCAACGGCTTTCGATGAAATCCCGGAAGTTGAAGACGCCGAGGGAGAGCGGCTAACTGTTGGCCCTTCCCGATTCATCGTCAAGTTCTGAGGGCATTCAATTCTCGATAAACTACTCACCTAAGGCCGTCTCGTTAGGAATTACTGGTTCGAATAGCCAATTATACTCTTACGACAGAGGGTTAACCAACAGATGATGGTGGGCCGTCATAGCGTTGGTTAATCCTACTATTTGACGCCCTTCTATTTCGATTGATTACGTTACAGGAACACTGTCGCGATGAATTGGACCGCGAATCCGATCCAGAGAAGCACCAGTCCGACTCCTGGTAAGAGCCATTCACGCTCAAACTCCCGAAGCTGCTGTTTCGACGATTTGAGCGATTCAGGTTCGACTGGTTCATCGTTCAGAAAGAACGACGTCAGGACATCATTCGGCTCATAGCCTTCGTATTGTAGTCTTTTGCGCACTTGAGCGGCTTTGTACGCTTGCCGAACGATGTTCGGACCAAGTAGAATTGCACCAGCTAAATCACACAAGAGACCGAACGCCGTGACGTTAGAGGCAGTGATAAGAGAACTCGCCATACTGGTAGGACGGGATCCCATCGAACTTACGTGTTCCTTTGTCTGTTGGCTTCGTTTTATTCCAACCTTGGTGAAGCACGATCTCACTAGCTCGCTCGTGAATAGACACGGTCACTCCGTATCGTTCTCTCCCCAGGAGAGTTCGTCGACTCGCCGAGAAAGGATGGTCTGATTGATCGTCTGAATCGAGTTCGATGGGCCATCGAGTAATCCGATGTAGGCAACCACCGTTCGCGCGAGCGCCTCCCGAATGGTTTGCAGATACTCCTGTGGTTCATTTGGTCCGGGGTGGTCTGCCAGCAGCGATTCAGAGAGCGTTACGTCATTGTGGACGACTTGATTTCGAACCTGCCGGACGCCGTCGAAAAATGCTCGCGTCTCCCCGATGTCGACGTCACCGGGGTCCGTCAGGAGGACGGCCGCTCGCTTTGAGAGCACGCTCCCCGGGTCGCCACGAAGGAGTGTCGTCTCGAAGCCGAGGTAAGCGTCGAGAAGCCGGTCCTCCCGCGCAGACCTTTCGTACATCCGGTTGAACCGTGAGAGACACTGCTTGACCGCCGTCTCCGCCTGTCGGTCTTGGCGACAATACGGCCCGACATCTGTCCAGTGGTTGCGGAGCGCGCCCTCATCGGCCTCTTCCAGAGTTACCGGACTTCGGTGGAACGTTCGGCCGCGTTGTCCGAACTCGGGTTGTAGCACTCGTTCCACGTCCCCACTGATTCCACGGTACGTCTTCCAGGAGTCTCGAAGCAGATACCCTGGTCCCAGTCCTGCGTACTTTCTCGGTTCCCACAGCCGAAGCGCGGTGACGAATTGCTTCGCGATATCCCCCGCAATTTCGAGGGCGTAATTCGCCGTCCAGCTCTGGTCGAGACCGACGGCGTTGGAATCGTGTTTCGTTGGCCGGTTCGTGACCTCGAGTTCGGTTTCGAGTTTTGTCGCCCAGCCGAGGCGTTTTTGGGTCTGGTCTCGCTTCGTGATCATCCCCGGTGTCCCATGCGTCTGCATCGCCGCCATTTCTCCATCGGGAATCCGCGAGAGCCGGAGATCCTTAGTGAACGTCGCAACCGCTCTCCCGGAGTCGACAGTACATTGTAGGGATGGGAGCGATACCTGAGGTGGTGTTCGTGGTTCTTCAGGTCGGAGGATTAGACGGGGGAGTGGGAAGACTACACGGTGCGTATGGGTGCTCTTGAAGAGGGGTGCGAAGTGAGTAATGTACGCGCTCTCGAAGGCGTCGGAATCGAATTCGACAGCGCCGGCATAGTCAAGCGTAAGTTTTGCCAGATGGAAAAGTCGCTTCCGGAGGAGACTCTTCTCAACATCGTCTCGTCGATGCGGACAGAACGAGAGTCCGTTGTCAAGGAGGGACTGGGTGAGGTCAGTGAAGTAGAAGCGCTTAAACCGGTTCGTATCGCGGACGATTTTTGATGGCTGTGTAACCGAGTACTCGTGTTTTCGGTCGCGGAACGTATTCGATGTGAAGATCACGGTCGTCGGAACGTGATCATAGGTATCTGTCGCGAATTCTTGGACGTCGTCGATAAAACGCTCTATTTCGTCTCGGACGAGCGGCTTCGCGCGTTCAGAGAGAATTGTCATGGTTGGTGATATATTCGCGTACAGGGCACTGTCTAGTTAGCGACCTCCTCAGCTGGCGTTTGATCATCTAGCGATTGATGCGGTCGCTGGCGGTTATAATAATGTGCAAACTGTGAACACCAGCGACGAACGCTTGACCGACTGCCCACCCACGAATTATGAAAGCGGTCGATCCGCATTTTGAGTGTCTGAAACCATTTTTCGATCAGGTTTCGGTCGGTATAATCACGCTGACCGCTCAGCCCTAATCGAGCAAGGGCAGTCTGATAGCCGAAGCCATCGACGAGAAACACGGCCTCGGAGAGGTCGTGTTTCTCGGAGAGTCTATGTAGAAACGCAGCAGCTGGATCGGTCCCATGAGTTCCGAACAGATCGACACCCAGAATCAATTTGGTGTCGAGATCTATTGCAGCATACAACCAAGACCACTCGCCATTAATTTTGACAGCGGTCTCGTCTACCGCGACCCGCTTCGGCTGCGCCTCAGGCGGGTCGGGAACGCTGTCAGCTACTCGATGTACCCACTGAAAGATTGCCTGATGAGAGCGTTGTACGTCGAATAATTGCAGAATTGCTTGTGTCTCTCTGAGCGAACAGCCGGTCGCATGGAGCCGGACGGCCAGCGCCCTGACGGGCGTGGCCGTCCGCTCTCGCTCCCAACATTCAAGATTTGCCGTGTCTAACGTCTCTCTGAGCAGTTCTGGCGACAGCATAGACAACTCAAACCACGAACTGCTCACTTCTCAAACTGGCTTAACTAGACAGTGCCGCGTACAGCTGTACCCCGTTCGTCTATAGTGGCTGTTCGCGTGTCGCCGTTCTCGGTCACGCCGATAAGAAGATGAACGATATCGCTTCACTTCTGGGGCTTATCATCCACTTGAGTGAACTCCGCTGTTCCATATGTCGTCTGCTGCCGGTTTCCTTGCTCTGAAGCACGGGCCGGCCCAGTATAATAGTAGCCGACCAGCCGATCGTCCGACTCCCGGTACGTGAACTGGGTCGTCCCGTCATATGGTCCTTCGTCTACCTCCTGCTCGTCCACGTCTGCACCCTCGTTATTGAACAGATAGGAGAGCTTCGGGTGGAGCGTTCCCTTGGTCTGGAAACTAGCACCAGTACTGACTGACGAAGACCGCTCGGTTTCGAAGTGGATAACGATCTTGCTCCACGTCTGGTCGATATCCAGCGTGGCGGACAACGGCTGATGCCCGCCGTCGGCGATGTAGTCACCCTTGATTTTGCCTTGGTAGCTCGTCTTGATCTCACCCTCCCAGTGCCCCGTCAGATCGGGAACGGTGACAATGAAATCGGGCATCCAGGACTTGTTCCAGAGCCGCCGGTCGAAGACTCGGTACAAGAGGGCATATACAACGCCAAATGCCAGACCAAAGAACAGCAGATCCGGCACATCGAACGGAAGTTGCTGGTGGATCCATGGGAACGCATATCCATCTAAGAACGAAGTCACAATGAACGCAACTGCGCCCAGGATCCCCAGGAAGGTTGATCGGAACTCGTTATCGCTGGAATAGACGTGCATTCATGCTGTTGGCGCTTGCGTTCTCCCAGTACGTTTCCAAGGCGTCGACGAACAGTTTTGCGTGCCAGGTGTTCCACTTCGTTCGGCCACTCCCGAAGAGGTCGCTGACACCGTTCTGGCACCTCCAGTCGGAGTAGTCGGTCTTCTGCAGGTAGTTGACGATCTTGACGTACCGCTCCTGGAGGTTTTCAACGTACCGGCCCGGTGGGACTCTGTAGAGGAGACACTCGATGAAGTAGGAAGCGACGATGTCGTCGGTGATGTACCCGTCCGCGACGACCTCCTTGCGGGCGTTCTTGAACATCCGCACCGTCTCCTTGAAGAGATCGTCAGTGTCGTCCTGCTTGTCCGACCCGTGATCCCGGTGGCGCGTCGGATAGTTCACGACCGAGGAGATCGAATCGGTTGGCCAGAAGACGATCCCATCGTAGTAGCCCTGTGGATAGTTATAGTAGTGCTTGTACTTGACGCACACCAACACGTCGGCGTCGAGTGGCAGCCCTGGAGCCGAGATCTCGATTGCATTCCCGGACGGGTCGAACGTCCCCTCCGGGTACGTGTCCTGCAGAACACTCAACACGTCGTCCCGGAACTCGTCGTGGTCGTAATCGTAGTCCTCAACGTCGACATCTTCCTGGTCCTCCGGGTCAAGGTCGCGTAGGTTGAAGTACTCGAACTCGTCGAGTCGGACGACGATATCGACGTCACTTGAGTCGCGGATGATCGTGTTGTTCGCGTACGAACCCTGGAGGAAGTCGTGGAACTCGACATCGGCGAGGGTGTCGCTATCGTTGAGGGCGTTGCGGATTTTCTTGTGGGTCTTCTCCGCTGATTTCACGGCGGCCCGTTTCGGGTCGATCCACCCTTCAAGGACGTCCTCATCGATCGCCATGGTCACCACCGAAAGAAACTGACATTGTTTCGAGGATAGACGAAACAGTCACGACTCTACCTGCTTGATACAGTCACTTAACGGTTCGCAGAGCGGGGTGAAAGTGATACCGAGAAGGTTTTAGCGTTCGGTCAGAAAGTCGCGTGTAACACTCTCCCATGGCGATAGACTCAGGAACACTCGAATCATGGTCCCAATACAGTAGCGGTCCGATCGAATCGGCGAAGCGGACCCAAAACAAGATCCAGAACGAGCTGCAATCTAGCGACAGGCTCGCCGACGCGAATTTCGACACGTATCTGCAGGGCTCTTACGCCAACTACACCATCGTCCGGGCGAGCTCCGACGTCGACGTCGTGATCCAGCTCGAAGACATGTACTACGTCGACCTCTCCGGTCTCACACCGGATGAACGAGATAAGTGGCGTCGGAACTCCGGCGACCCGGATTACAGCTGGAACGAGTTCCGGTCGGATGTCGTCGACGTCCTCGAATCCCGCTTCGGATCGGCGGCTGTCGATCCGGTCGGGAAGGCCATCGAGGTCGACTCGAGCAATTTCAACGCCGACGTGCTCGTCTGTGCAGACCACCGGGACTACTACAACTACCCGAACGGCTACCACTCGGGGATCGCGTTCTTCGACCTCAGCAACACGAAGATCGTCAACTACCCGAAGAAGCACATCAGCAAGGGAAGCACCAAGCAGTCGAGTACGAATGACCGGTTCAAGGAGACCGTCCGGATCTTCAAACGAGCACGGAACTATCTTGTCGACAACAACGCGCTGAACAAGGAAAACGTCCCGTCGTACTTCATCGAGAATCTACTGTACAATGTTCCAGACGGGCGGTACACCTACGACAAACAGGATCGCGTGTTGAAGGTCCTCCGATACCTGAACACGACCGACTACAGCGACTGGTCCTGCCAGAACGGTATCACCGACATATTCGGCTCGGGTCCAGCGCAGTGGAACACCCGGTACGCGAATCAGTACGTCAATGCAATGGTCGACCTCTGGGACAACTGGTAACGGATGCACACGTACTCCACAGACAACGACTTCCGACCGAAGGTCTACGCTGGCCTGGCACTGCTCGCCTACGGGATTACGATCCTCGTCGAGATGGTGACAACCGCGCTCTCCACAGTCCTTCCCTTTGCGGCTGGGTTCGTTATTTCATGGGGACTCGCGTTCGCAGTCGTCTGGAAAGCCCACGTCCAGTGGTTCTGGAAGACCTGGCTTGCGCGAGTACTCGGTATCACTCGCGTCCCCGATCTCAACGGCAAGTGGGAGGGTTGGATCGTTACGTCATACGAGGGGGACATCCCCGATGAGGCGCTCCATCATGCCGACGATCCAAGCGAGGATGGCCAGAAGATGGTCGCCTCCCTCGACATCGACCAGACCTGGCGGAAGATCAACGTCCACTTCGAGACGACGCAGACGCCCTCGGACAGTAATGGTGCGACGATGCTGACCGAGAAAGGGAAGTGGCCGAGTATCAGCTATCAGTACGAGAATCCGGGGTCCCCACTGGTTGAGGGACTGGACATGCACTTCGGGACTGCGTCTCTGGAATACCGTGAAGAGGGGGATACGGAGACGCTCGAAGGCCTCTACTATACTGGCCCAGGACGCGACAATAACGGTCTCATGTACTTCGAACGGGTCGACTGACCGGAACATCTTTGCCCTCCTGACAGACACTATCGAGCATGGGCGAGACGAAGAAATGTCCCTCCTGCAACGGGAGTGGCGCAACGACTGACTCCCAGATGGGATTCGGAGACTGCCCCAAGTGTAACGGCACGGGAACCGTCAAGCGAGGAGCACACGAAAAACTCACACAGGATCAGCGACAGTTCCTCGGGACTGGTGGTGGCGCTGCCGCTGGCTTCGCTGCCGCCGGTCCGATTGGCGCATTGATTGGCGGTGGCCTCGGACTGGTCCTCTCGACGGACGACGACGATGACGGCGTCGGTGGGGCATAATTTTATTCCATACCTCACCCCGGATCCGTCCTAAGCACCCGCTCAGTCCCTCGATTTACAGTGTATTGGCACGTCGATACTACTGGTAATTGAGACTCGGCCACCGTCCATCCTCGGTGAACACCAATGCACTAGTACTGACTGACTCGGAATTATCGGTCTTCAAGTGAATGCTGATCTTCCGCCACGTCTGATTGATTTGAAGTGTCGCCGCAACTCGCTGCATATCTGTTTCTGGGTTGTTCGACTCATGAAGCGCCTCGTCAGGGATATGACCATCATATAATGTCTACACGTACCCTTCCCATCTGCCATTAAAATCGGGACCATGGAGGCATCGGCCGCTTGAGCGGTTTGAGTCCACCATTTATGCCGACTGAACGCAGCTGTGAGGACAGTAAACCCCACCCCATAGACTTTGATGCCCGCAACTGTGGGAATGATTGCACTGAGGGCTGTCGTTATCCAACCAGCGACGAGAGCAGCGGCGTATGCCGCGAATCCGAGCACATTCTATATAGTCGGTCAATCATCGTTATCAGTTGAATACGTATCCATAGTTGCTAGTCCTCTTCATAGAAGCGCTGGGCTTCAGTGACGAATGCTCTGGCGTGCTCAACGTCCCATTGTGTCGTATCATCACCAAACAGAGATTGCATTCCGTGCTGAACATCGTAGTCTGGGAACTCCTCGGAAGCGTCTGTTTCGAGTTCACCGAGGATACCCTCCACTCGTTCGCGAATGTCGTCCTTTGCGATTGTGGCAGTCTCAACGTTCGAGAGAAGACACTCGATGAAGTAGGATGCAGCGTTCTCTTTTTCAATAGTACCATTCTCAGCGAGAGTATTCCTGAAGTTCTTGAAAATACGAATTGTAGGTTTGTAGTTCCCGTTCGTGTACTCGTTGTATCTCGTTCCCATTATTCGATGACGGCTTGGGAAATTGACAATCTTCGTCTCATCTGGTGTCCAGAAGGCAATTCCTTTCATGTGATTTCCCGGCTGGCGCGACCAGAAGCGACGATACTGAAGGCACGGAACGACATCGGCCCCGAGGGGCAATTCATCACTATTCACTTCGATTGCTTTTTCACCCCGTTCGACATTCCGTGTCCCGTATTGAGCTTGAAGGGTACGATATACCCCTTCAGCGTGCTCTTCAAACACCTGCTGAGGATTCCGAGCAGGTGCATGATTAACGGCGTGATCCGGGACGCGAGAAAAGTCGCCATGAAATGTATCTGTTCGGATGACAAGGATGTCTACGTCACCCGAATTGTACACCATGGTCGTGTTTCGATAGGACCCTTGTAGGAGTGAAACGAACTCTAATCCATCACTGACGCCTTGCAGACCACCGTCTTCAAGATCGTCCCGGAGCTCTTGGTTGGTATCTCGAGCTTCTTCTTGATTCGCCGTTTCTGAGTTTGTCCAACGGTTTAGTTTTGCGCGGGATATCATCTATTGTGTATCCTAATGTACCTGCATATTATCATACTCCCGAATTTCTATCAACAATATAGTCCCTATCTACCTGAGCCCGGAATTCATCATATTACGCTGGTTTCGGACGACGGCACGAACGCCCGGAGAATCTGGCGACGCTCTGCCACTCGTGTCATCTAGTCGTTCACGGCGGGATTATGTTCTCACGACGTGATCTATGACTCTCGGGACGGGTTCTGGGAGTAGGCAACGTAGGGGGTTTGGTTGGCGAGAGTAGCTTCTAATCCGATATTGGTGACTGTGACAACCAGTTCAGAACAGTCTGCTCAGCATCGTCGGGATTTGTAATCGAGCTCGTTCCACCAAGCAGATCTTTCACCGCTTCACTCGTCGTTGCTGGCTCCACTACAGTCGCCTGCTTGGCATCAGCTACACGGTGCCCTCGAGTCACGGACGATCCGCTCTCTTCACGCCGACCGCAGACGAATTCCAGACTATCCACTTCCTCTGGAGTTGCGTCGCGGGCGAGCACCTCGAATAGCGGATCACCCGGTAGCAGTAATCGAATCGATGGGAATTTGTCCGCAATCCCTGGCTTAAACGTCACCACAACACCGCTGCCACCCCCGAGTTCTGCCTGCGCAGTCTCACCGAGTGAATCCGGCATCGCTACCGAGCCACCCTCTGGTAACTCCAGAACGTACGTGTCATCGACGACGTCGTCAAAGTCACCGGTGCGAGCATGATTTCGGAGGGCAGTAAACGTCCACTCGGCCTCTTCAAGCCGGTCACTCTGCGTCAGCAACGTCTCGATTGTTTCCAAGCTCACCAACGGCTCATACGAATGATCGCCGGTCCCAATTTCGTCGAACGCCGGGTAACAGTGCGGTTCCCATCCATCGAGCCCTGACCTCTCGATAATCGCTTCTTTCGTCGACGCATCCCCCGCCTCACTCGTCAGGCCAGTCTCTTCAGCTTTCTCCTGCGCACGCTTCGCCCGCGAGTCCGCCTCTTCAACAACTTGCTCACTAGACTCTCCGGTGTCCTTCGCGTCGGAACCACCCATTACGGCGTCTTTGATATCTTGCTCGATACTGTTCAGGACGGGACGCATCGGCCCGACCACGTTCTCGAACAACTGCAGCCGTCCCTCCAGTTCCTCGTAGATGTCGCCGTCGATGCTATCCTTGTACGCGTAGTTGATGATCTTCACAACCTCGTTCTTCTGCCCAATACGGTCGATTCGCCCGATGCGTTGTTCGACACGCATTGGATTCCACGGCAAATCAAAGTTAATCAGCGCGTCCGCAGTTTGTAGGTTCAAGCCCTCACTCGCGCTATCTGTACAGATGAGGATATTGGTGTCCCCGTCGGTGAAATCACGCTTGATCGCTTCTTTGCCGACGTCAATCCACTCGCCAGATGTCTCGTCGTACTGCATCCCGCCCCCACCACTGTACGTACCGACGTTCGGATGCGTATCAGTCAGGGTCTCCCGGATGTGTTCAAGCGTGTCGTGGTATTGTGTGAAAATGATGATGTTATCTCGCGCGTTTTGACGGAGCGAGCGAATGTCTCGGCGAAGTTGGGCGACTTTCGGATCTGTATGCGCCTGCTTGAGGTCATCTACGAACTCTTGGAGGGCTGCCCGTTCGGCTTGAACCACGTCCGCTGCGCCACGGCTGCTTGGCTGGTACGCGTCAAGGGATGCTTGGCCGATTGCCTCGTCGATTGTCGCCTCCGTCACGCCGGTATCCTTGCTGAGTTCGGAGACCTCTTCGGTCATGTCCTCGACCTTCTCGTCGAGTTTCTCCATCCGACGCTGGAGGCTCTGGTTGATGGCGTGCAGACTGCTCGTGAGACGTTGTCGGTAGGTCGTCATCACGAACCCCAACGCGAGCTTCTCCTTCCCGGTCAGCACCTTCTGCGACTGCTTGTACGTCTCATCGATGTACTGTTCCACCTGGTCGTACAGCGGCTCGGCCTCCTCTAACTCGATGCGTTTCGTCTCGACGTCGCGCGCCGGAACCGTATCCTCGAGCAACCCGAGGTCCTGACACTGCTCAAGGACAGCGCGGGTGTTCCGGAAGATACGAGACTGTACTGGTGTGGCCCACTGCGACGCTTCGACGAGCGCGTTCCATTCAGCCGGGCCACAGTCGAACATCAGCGAGCGCGGATCGTCGAACCGAGACGACGTCTCTCGCACGCCGACGAGTTTCTCGAGGGCTTTACCCTGCTGGATCGACTCTGTATCCGTCGAACCGACCAGCGTGCTCGCTTGGTCGTCGTATCCGGGGTTCGACGTAAGGTGCTCATGGAGTAGCTGGCCGAAGCGTTCGATTCTGGGCCGCCCCTCTCCCTCTTCGAGATCCAGTTCCGTCTGGAACTGCTGGAGAACTTGCTGTTGCCCGTCAGCGACGTCCTGATAACGGGGCCCGACGGTATCGAGACTGTCGTCGAGTGCGCGGCGAGTCTCGAAGAACTCGACGAACCGCTCCTTGTCGTCCCAGCCTTCGGGGAGATTGCACAGTCGGAGGAGATCGTAGAGTTCGCCGACGTTCAGCTGCATCGGCGTCGCGGTGAGTGCGTAGAGACATCGAGAGACGTCTTCAACCTGCCCGAGGAGATCGTAGAGTTTCGTCTCTTCGCGGGCGCTGTGTGCCTCGTCTACCACCGCAAGATCCCACACGGCTTCGTCAGCTCGTGGGGCGACGTGTGCTTGGTTGTTCTCGCGGCGGGCGGTGTGCCACGACTCGATTACGATGGTCGGCTCATCTCTCCCGGTAACGAACGACCCAATCGGCGTATTTTCCCAGGAGTCGGCGTTGATGGTTCCGGTAGTGGGGATGCGGTTGTCCTGTGCGCTGCCGAGTGGGCCGACCATATAGTCGCCGTCGTAGGACCGTTCGTGGTAGTACGCGTGGATGTTGAAGCGGTCGAGGAGTTCGTTCTGCCACTGCTGGACGAGGCCCGCAGGAACCAAAAACAGGGCGTTCTCGACCTCGCCGATCTGCATTAATCGGGAGAGCGTCAGGCCAGCTTCGATGGTTTTGCCGAGGCCGACTTCGTCACAGAACAGCAGGTTGTTCGGGTAGATGCTGACCGCAGTATCGGAGATTGTGCGTTGGTGAGGCCAGGGAGTGACGGTGCTGATCTCTTCAGCGAGGTGTATTCCACCGGGTGTGCGCCCGGCGAGTGAGACCACGCCGGCGGTGTCGTCTTCAGGGACTGTCGTCTGTGAATCGCGGTTTTTGACCCGTTCGACGTGCTCGTCGAGCGAGCCATCGGTATCCTTCCAGTCGATGAGGTTTTGGCGTGCAGCTTCGTCGAGCTGGTAGACGTCGACGGAGGGGTGGAAGCCGTTCCAGAGGGCGTTGAACGTCGAGACGTCTTCCTCGACGAATTTTGCTTCGCCGCGACTCCAGGAGCGATGGACTTTGAAGCGTTCGTAGTTGTACTGCCACGCGCTGAGCGTTTCGTTGATGCTCCCCTCAAAGCTGATCTTGTTGCCGTCGCGGTCAACACCGATGCCGAGCTTCGGGTGGAAGAGCCCATCACCGCCTTTTGGATCGCCGACTTTGATCTGGAGGTCACCGCGATCGAGGAGGGTGGCGATGATGGTGAGCTGGGATTCTACCCAGGGTTCGAGAGGTTCATCGGCATCAGGGAACATCGCGCCTTTCTCGCGTTTTTGGAGGTCGGCGCCAGCGATGACGCGGACAGTCCCATCGGTCTCGAGGAGAGAGTCGACCCCTTCGAGGGCGTGCGCCAAGCTGCGTAGACTGAGATAGCCGGCGAGTCGGTCATAGCGGATGATTTCGTCAAGGAATGGCCGGTAGAACGTCTCCATGAGTGTCCGGTTGGTCCGGAACTCGCTCTCGTACACCGGGTCCCACGAGACGTCTTGGAGCGACATTACTGGTGGTCACCGAGTTCGGACTGCCTGTCTTCCCCGGACATGTCGATGTGGTCGAGGTTGATGTCCAGGTAGTCCCCCGTTTCACCGGAGACGAGGTTCACGAGTGTGTTCCGCATATCCGAATCGGTAGAGAGGACCTCCAGAAGCGCTGTGACTGTCGCCTCGAACTCTCGGTTCGACTTGAGATTCCTGTCCGAGACCCACTCCCAGGCAGCACGTGGGCCTTCCCGTTCGTACACGTGGATCGCTGCGTGAACTGTGTCGATCGTATAGGTGAACCGCATGTCCGTCGGGTTCACGGGGTGCTTTCGGGATGAGGGATTGTCGGCGCTGTCACTCTTCAGGAGGACGATATCCTGTACTCGGTCATCGTTGTCTTTCAGGACGATGTCCTTCTGGCTCTTCCCCCAGATCTTCGTTGAGCGCTTGATGTTGTCGATGTCTACGTTGGCCGCGACACCGAGCTGTCGAGCTTCGTCGTACGGGATGGTGTCGTTCTCGTAGATCAGCCACGAGAGGATGTACCAACGCGTGAGCGAGTCGATCTGGTCGAGACCTTCGGTCTTGAGGAAACGTTCAGCGAGAACCCCGGTCACGGCCTTCCGCGCTTGGCCGAGTGCTTCCCGGGGACGGATTTCTTCACCCTTCTTGTTCACGACAGGGTGTGCTTCAGCGTATTTCTGAAGCGTCGGCCCGTAAGCGGCGATCGCCGTATCCGTTTTGGAGATGTTGTATCCCGAATCGAGGATTTCTTCCGCTTGGTCTCGTGCGGCTTGGCGAATATCCTCTTGGATGTCTTCCCAGAGCGTACGTTCCGACGACTGACTCACCTGTTTTCGAGCAACAAGGAAGATGGAGCTGTCTGCACTTGCATGGCCCTGCATGCTAATTCTGTCCGACATCTCGGTCTTGATTGGGTGTGTTGCAGTAATGCTGAACCCAGCACTGATGAGGGCAGACGTGAGAGTGTCCCAAGCGTCCATCTCCCGGTGAGTGAACATTACAGTCATGACACCGCCCGGACTGAGGAGTTCTTGTACTTCCGAGAAGATCTCCTCCATCTTGTTCTCGTAGTGTTCGTCGGCGAGTTCCTGCTTCGACTGTTCGTCGTCAGCAATCTCCTCAAATCGATACGGGTTGGCCACTGCCTCGTTATCTTTGTCGGTCAGATTAGAGCTGTAGATTTCTGGGTGGATGTCTTCCAAGTATTCTTTCTGAATGACGTAGAAAACGTCCGAAAGTTCTGCGTACATAATACTGCTGTAGTACGGCGGATCGACAATTGCTGCATCAACTGAACCAGGATCTAAGTCGGTAGTCAGCTGCCCCGCATCAGTCGATACAACCTCTGCACCTTCCGCATCCGGAAGATACGAAACTAGTTTCTCATAAGCGTCGAACACGTGCTCAGAGTGCTTTCGATACCCTCTACGGGGAGCAGACAGATTGTTGTCTACTGTCATCCGTTTCAGGATAAGGGTATTATCCGTGAAGATGTGGCTCCCATAGCCCCTCGAATCTCGCCACTGGTTGAGTCTTGTATTATAGTTCATTGCTCGACTCCCAGCAAGGGCGAGAACCGTCAGTATAGCATCTGAACGCTCAGTATCGTAACTATCCTGGATTTTAGATTTCTGCTCATGGAACGCATTCACGAATTCATACTGGACGATCAACTGGCGAGGGGTGAATATGTCTCGCCATTCGTGCATCCCATAGATCGCTGGGTCGTTGGTACGGCTGCTCACGTCTACCGGTTCACTTAGGAATGTTAGAAGATCAAAATCGCTTTCAACTCGCTCCGCAGCCTTCTGCATCCCTTTCTGATCAACTTCCCCACCGGCACGATAGCCACGATCACCGTTTTTCGTCTCGTAATTCACCCCGTAGATGCTGTACTCGAATTCACCGTCGTGGATTTTCTTCCGAACATCGTCTTTCTCATTCACGACGTCGCAATGGGGACACTCGGCACTCCGGCCCCTCAGTGGTGCTTCTTCCGGGTCATACTCTGGTTCGTTCTCAACGCGTACGTGGGCGTACTCTACAGTGCCGTTCTCGTAGATCGGCTTGATTGCGTCCCCGCCGTCCGACTCCTTATTCAGCCACCACTTGGAGACGAGAGGGATTTTCCCACCACAGGAATCGCACTGAATGAGGTAGGTCATCGCCGAGTTGAGGATCTGGCGATCAGATTCTTCTGTCGGGAAGTAGGGCTCGATGTTCTCTCTGGCAGTCTCGAGGATTTTGTCTCGCCATTCGCGGATGTCGGGGTCGAGCGAACCAACCTCGGGCGCGTACTCCAAGCCCGCCTTCAGGATAAGCGATGGAACGGGATTCAGCTCGTTCGCCTTCGCGGGGATTCCGTACCGAATCGCCTCGAACGGGATGATTCCTCGCCCTGCGGTCGGGTCCAGAATTGTCGGGAGCTCTCCGCCCCATGCATCACGCAGGGTTGACTGAAGCTTCTCGATCTCGGCGTCCGTCGGTGACTGCGTGTTGGGATTCGGATAATCGTAGTGGTCATCGAGCGTTCCGCTGCCTTTCTTCTCCGTGAACTTCTTTTCGACGTAGTCAGCGATCCCGGTGTCTAGCTCCTTCTTGCCAATCTTCATGAGCCGGAGAAGCTCGTCAGAGTCGATTTCGCCGGGATACACCGAGGCGAGCACAGCTAGCCGCACCGCAGGCGTAGGGCGGGCAGCAAACCATTTGTGGAGGCTTCGGAGCGCGTGGTACCGCCCGGATTCCATGTCCTTCTGGCTCTCGATGTCGATTGCGTTGAGAGGGAGTTTCGACTCGACCGCGACGTTCTCGGGAACTTGTAATTCGTCCAGGAAAGATTTCTCAGACATTGTTAGTCGTTAGATGTGGTCGGCGAGCAGGGCGCGGAGTGCTTTCGTACCGCTGGGGGAGGACGGCGAGCGAGCCTTGGCGTGCCAGTAGTAGCACTCGCCCAGACTCATCTGGTCGATTCCTTTCGCGATCTCCCGGAGTCGATCCCGCCGGCGCATCGGCTTCATCGCACGGAACGCGATCGATAGACGAACACCAGCAGCCTCGGGGAGACTGACGCTTGCTGGATCGCCTGTGCAGACGATTTCAGGATCGAGACTAATCTCACGGAAGGTAGATTCGATGAGGTAACTCACCTCGTTGAACGCCCCGCTACGCAAGGTAGCGATACGAATCGCACACCAGCCATCCCAATCGTATGCCGTGTCGTCTGCACCAGGGAGTTCGGATGGCGAGTCCTCGCCGACAATCGCGTCATCCAGCTCGCACACCGAGACGCTCACCGACTTTTGAGCTCTCTCGAAGCGCTCCCGGCGAGCAGTCGCGATATCACGCGGAGCGAGTTCGTACAGCGTGATTTCGTGCTGGTCATCGACCCGTTCGCGCGTCAACACGAACGTGGGCCGATTCCCGTACGCACCCGTAGTGAAGGCAAACGAATTACCCTCCGCGATTCCCTGGCTCATACCTGGGTTACCTCGCTGGACTCGATCACGCGGATTTGGGTCTGCATCGTCACAGTGAATGCGTTGTCGACCGCGAGAAGCTCGTCGAGGGCATCGAACATGTCGCTATAAAGTCGGTCGTCTCCCTTTTTGAACTCTAGGGCGAACTCCGCTTCAGCGGTACGACCACCGTCCGGATTTGAGAGGTCCTCGGGTTCCATGTTGAACCGGAGGTGGCTCGCGAAGACGTCCGGGCGTCCCTCGAAGTCGACTTCGAACTCCGATTTTGAATTTGCGCCATCGTTCGCTTCATAGTCGAAGTCCATCGTGGTGTCCTCGGAGAAGTCATCGGAGTTGCTGAGTTTGTTCGCGGTGAACCACGCACCCTTCCACGCATCAGCCCCATCGAGGTGAATCCACACGCCCTCGACGATCGGCGATAGTTCGTCCGGGTGACCGCTGTACTCTTCCTGGGCAGTAGTGAGTCCCTCGGCAATGTCAGTACGCATCTCCTGAAGCGCACGCGAGACATGCGCCGGCTCCGAGGTACGAACTTCGATGAGTTTACTGAACGGCTCGGGATCATCACCGCCGCCACTCGAACCACCATCACCACCGCCCGTATCGTCACCATCGCCACCACCTGTCGGCTCGTCGTCCGTCTCTTCGTCCTCGTCGGGTTCCTCCCACTCGAGTGCACTCCCGACGTCGGCGACCAGCTCGTCGAGCGACGTATAAAGGGTGTACGACTGCGAGAGTTTGACGTCCTGATAGCTCAGACCTGCTTGGAGATTCTTCGCGTCGTCGAGTTCGTGCTCGTCCGCCGCGAGCCTTGCACCGGATGTGTAGTACCCAGTGTTCTGCTCCTCGTCCCAGTATGCGTAGTCATCTTCACGAACCAGTTGAGCAATCGTCTTTCGCAGGGGGATGGGTGACAGGAGGATCTCTGCGTCCTGACGCTTCCCGAACTGTTCCTCGATTGCGCGTGTCGTCATCGAGTCTGCACCGACGTTCCAGATCGTCGCCTCGAACCAATCAACGCCATAGGCGTCCTCTCCTTCGGGGATGATTGCGCTGGCCTCGTCGAGTTTCTCGATGACGCTCTGATGGATGGTGCTGTCGGTCGTGACGTTCCGATGCGCAAGTCCATCCTCGGTGGGGAAGTAGAGGTGCGTGTAGGCTTTCTTGATGTCTTGATCGAGCGTCCCTTTCGCGCTATCCAGCCGCTCACCGAGCTTGTCCTGCTGTTCGGTGTTGAGTTCGTACTGGTCGCCGAGGTTGGTCTGGATGTGTTTGATGGCGGCGACGCGTTCTGCGGTGCGCGTTGCGTCCGTCACGTCGTTCGCGCTCGCCGCGAGGAAGACGACGTTGTTCTTGAACACGCGCGGGGTCTTTTGCCCACCACTCGACGATGCCGTGTTCTTGAACAGCGTCTGGATCGTCTCCGGGACGGTTTCGTAATCCGTGATGGTGACCGTATCGAAGTCCATCACGCATAGATGCGCTTCGTCCGCGGTGTCCGGAATTTCGTGTGGCTCTTCGGGGCCGACAATCACGTTGAGGCTGCCCTGTCCGAGCGCTTCGTCCAAGGCTTCTTCGAGGTGTCTTCGCGCGAGTCCATCTTGGAGCTGTTCGACGACAGAGTCGACGAGTTTCGTCAGGTTCGGTTCTGACTTGAACTGGATTTTCTCCCCGTTGTCCCCATGCAGGTAGAAGCACGCAGACCGGCGGCCTTCTCCGAGGAGATTGTTGAGCGCATCATCGTAGTGTGCCAGCTCGACCTCGGTGTTGGCCACAGCATGTCGGAGCGGCCGACGAGTGATTCCGCGTCCGTCGGCTCCCTTGACGATACTCTTCCAGAGGATCGTCGTGGAAAGGTTAGTGCCGAGCGGTGGATGACTATTCTTGACCCAGTTCCGGTCTTCCTCTTCGGCATTGGCCGTTCCATCCTCGGAGTTGATGTCGGCTTTGATGGCGGCCTCAAAGTCCATATCCACCGACGAGAACAGTCGAAGGAGCGTCGATCGGACGTCCCCATCAGATGGGTGCAGATCGAACAGCCGAACGAAGTGGCGCTTCTGGTTGTCGTTCTGGTGCTGCCAGAGCCGGTACACTGCACGAGAGAGGAGTTTGAGCGCTCCGCGAGTACGCTGGAATGCTGGCAGCGAGTCGAGTTCCTCGGTGAGCGTGTCGATGACCGTAGGGTGAATCGGATAGCTGTCTTCGAGTCGGTTTCGATGCTCTGGATTTGCCGCGCTATCGGGGAAGGAGTCACGATCGCCCGTGTAGAATGATGCGTAGGCGTCCACAGTCGCGTCGCGACCATCTGCTTCGACGCTCTCGAACAAGCGGTGTCGAAGGACGGCAGCGATTTCGTTGTCTTCGGTCGGGGTGATGGAGCCTTCGACGCGGTCGCTGATACTGTTAAACTCGGAGATAGATTCAGAGACGAGCCCTCGGACGTCTTCAGCTTGGTCAGCGAAGGCCGTATCTGCAATACTGAGGACGACCGTGACCTTGTCGTTGTTCTGCGTCGCGGACAGCAGCGACATCAGGAATGTGTTCGTCTGCTTCGCGAGCGTCGAATCACCGATTTCGACGGCAGCAGCCTGTTCGAGGTAGGCGGCGATCTCGTCGATGAGGATGAGCGAGGGGTTGTCGTTGCGCTCGAAGAGGCGTTCGAGTTTGGTGGTTCCTGGTGGGGTGCGGTTTTCGTCGTTTTCTCTGAGGAACTCGTAGCCTTCACGCCCGAAGAGCTGATAGGCCATTTCGCCCCACATGGTCTTGGCCGCGGGGGCGTCGGGGTCGTCGTAGTTCGAGCGAGCGTCTTCGGCATCGACGTGTGTCCCGACGAAGACAGCGGTGTTAACGTCGAGGCCGAGCGCGGCGGCGTCAGTATACTCGTTGGCGACGTCCTGTTCGAGGATGAAGTCAGAGAGGTCAGGAACGGCGCTAGGGGATTCGGCGAGGTGGTACGCGGCGATTTGATTGTGGGTTTTACCGCCGCCGAAGCTAGTGTCGAGGCGGAGGATACCGTTGGTGCCGGTGTAGTCGTCGTTGTGCGCGCCGACGAAGCGGGTAGCGAGGCGCGTAAGGAGTTCTTGGAGGCCGCTGGTGGGGTAGGTCTTCTCGAAGAAGAGACGTGGGTCGGCGTAGACGCCAGGGGCGTCACTGCTGTGGGCGACATCGGCGAGACTGGCGGCGAATTGGTCTTCAGAAAGTTCTCCGGTGAGAACGTCCTGGCGTGGTTCGCAGGTGTCGAAGATGCTCGGCGGTCGGTTCGTCTTACTGGTGGTTGTGGGAGAGTCACTCATTTGTTTGAGGTGGTGGTATCGTTGGAGCGTTCTTGGAGGAGCGTTTTGATGACGGAATCGAGGGACGTGTGATCCTCTTCGTCCTTTATTTCCTCCAGTTGTTCCTTCGTCCAGTCTTTTACTCGTATCATCGGCATGGTTTTCGCTCGAAATATCTGCTTTCCTGAGTTTCCAACATGGCAGGTTATCGCTGTGTAAACAGACGGTTGACTTAGTCATTTGGTATTTTAAAGATCACTATTGCGCAGTCAGTGGGAGGTTTCGTTCTTCATCGCCCTACGCTTCCTACCCCCGCGAACTTCGTGCGCATCCGACCTGGCGTGCATATCAACCAGTTCTTTATAGCCAGATGCAGACGCGAGCAGTATGTCGAAGCCGGATATTGAAGCCCTTGACGACGGCGACGCCTATCCCTACTCATCGCACATTAGCGTCGACGGAACGGAACTCCAGATCAGTGACCTCCTCCTCGTCTTTGACTCTGCTGACAGTCACACAGTCAATTTTTTCGAGCGCGTCTACGGGTTCACCTGGCCAGGAGTTATCACTCACGTCGTCGACGGGCCAGTCCCCGCTGAGTTTCACGACTTCGAGGACCTCGCTGCAAAACTCGACAACGGTAAGATCGCTATTGCCAGCGAACGCGAACGAACGTGCTTCTTCGTTGACGAGGAGACCGTTCGGACGCTTACACTCTATCGGTATTTCCACCAAAACGGCTGGCAACCGATCCTCGTAGACGAACGTCGTGACCCGCTCGAAAATCGTCCCTCGTATCAGGAAGTCGTTCTGTGCTCAGATGCCGGTGAAGTGATTGACGAGCTCTTTGAGAATCATCCCTCCGATAAATCGGAAGCCGATCAAATCCGGGACTTTCTGCTCGCTGCAGGCTACGAACCAGACGCCCTTCCGCCGAGCGAAACTCACGAGTGAAGCTCATTGTCGCGGTCTGAACAGCCATCGATTATTTACCCAGAGGTTCATACCCCCGCATGGTCGAAATTCCCGACTCACTTCGGTCCCTGTTTAGTGCTTCTCTCCAACAACGAGACGGGACATACGTCATCGAAGTTCCGTCGGACGAAATCGATCAGGAGGCGGTGACTGTCGACGAAACCTATCGAGTTGCAGTCCTTGATGCTGCCTCGTCTGCGAAGGCAATGACTCCGCAGGCTTCTCAGAATGCTCACACACGCCAAAATGCGACTCAGCCCCCATCGGGACCTCCTGTCGATGACGGCGAGGTTCGGGACGTGACGATTGAAACCGTCGGCGATCAAGGCGACGGTATCGCGAAAGTTGAGCGAGGCTACGTCGTGATCGTTCCCGGCGGACAACCTGGTGACGAGCCGACAGTTGAGATCGAGCAAGTCCAAGAGAACGTCGCGTTTGCCAGCGTCGTCGATAGTGATTCGCGGGCTCTATAAGTGGATATCTGGTGAGTTTCGATCAGTCCTCAAAGCACCTCTACGTCAATAACGGTCAATCCTGATGAGCTAACGCATGGGACAAGAAGTTCAAAGTCTGTGATCCGGTACCTAGCCCGGATTCATCTTCTCGTAGTCCTGCCATCATCTCTAACACCACGTAGAACTGCCTGAGTTCCACTACTCCGACATACTCATCCGGGAAAAAGAACAGCAAATACACTGCGTCCATTGTAGGGACCACGAAGATGTGCTCACCCGAGTCGACTGCTTCATTCAGAGAAACGTAGTTCAGCACCCGCTCATAGAACTCGTATTTCATCCCCGGCTTTTGATTAAGGTCGGAGATCAACCGGTCTTTCCGACCTCTGTTGACCGAGACACCGGTACTGCTTCTCTGAATGACGTCCTTTTCCTCCAGATACGATTCAATCTCGTCAAAGTCAGGGTTGCCTACCGACTCGATCTCCAACCGGTCAGCTGGAATAACCGGTCCCAAGGCACGGACTGCTCCGTACACATCGGCGATGAACGCTTCTGGCTGAAGATCTCCTTCACCAGGTCGTTCACCGTTCTCAGAGCCCTCGTGCGTCAAATGGTACAGCACAGAATTCTCAGAGAAGGCGAGAGTGAAGTGTCGGTTATTCCAATCCGGAGTAAGAGAGAACCCGCCTCTGTTGGCGTTCGGATTGATCCCTAACGTGTCCTCATCGAAATGGACTCGGATACCGTCGTCATCGCTGACGACATCAATATCAAAGATTGGATTGTAGTTGAACGCGGTCACCTGTCATATCGACAAGCGACAATACGTAGTCCATCGTACAAAGGATTTCTTCTGAGAGGGAACGACCGGGGAGAGATTTCACTCAAGAGGGTTGCCCCGAGAGAAGGCGTCCGCATCATGATGACGCTAAATGCGAACAGCGCCACGATGATAACCGCCACCGTGGGTGCGGAAGTCGTCAGAACTGCACCTGCAATAATCGATGCGAGGGCGTTTGTTCCTGTCATGGTCAGAATCTTGGTTACCGGGTCGGGTCCTCGGGTACTGCCTGGTGTGGCATACGCCTCTGAGGAGTCGAACCTCAGCCCTGCCACGCGACCCTGCTGACCATTTCGTGACTTCCGATACTTCTGCTTAATCGACTGGAGACTATAATACCTTCGAGGCCCCTTCCTGACCCGTACAACCTTCTTTCCGCATACTTCGTGGAAGAAGATTCAAGTGGAAGGTAATCGAACACGTCGATATGATTGACATACGGGGATTACTAAATTGGCCGTACGGTTTCGAGCGACGTCACCACATTCTCGTAGGGGCAGCTGTCATTGGCGGGCTCGACCTCTTCTTGGCGAACCTCAACGGTAGCGTGCATCCGGTACTCGCTTTCCTCGCCATCATCTCACCGTTCGCAGCACTAATCGCGTTCACCAAGTCGCCCCCCTCCGAGCTAAAGACGCTGACAGTGTGGGCGTTCCTTGCCTTGTTCGGTAGTGGGACAGTGAAGCTGTTCGTCCATCCCCACGTTGCACCGGGAATGACGCTGAACCAGTTCACTGCAACAAACCCGGTGGGCATGGGAATCACCGTAGTAACCGCCGTCGCCATAATCACTCTACTCGAAGTACTGGCGGTGCTCGTCGGAAAGAAGATCTACTACCGGAAGACCGGTGGCTCCGGTGGCTCCTCCGGTACACCTGAAGAACGGGTGCTGAGTGAAGAAGAGTACAAAGACTTCGCCCCCATCGAATATACCAAACAGATCATCAATCAGACGACGCCCATCTCCGACGCCACATCGTAGGTCTTCCGAACCCTGACTTATCCTACAGTAGCGGTACCCCGATCAAGAAGGTAAGCACCATCACTGCAAACTGCACCAGCTGAACATTCGGCGTCCACTCAATTCTCCTCTGCAGTTTCTCTTTCAAACTACTGGCAACCATTGAGGCTGATACTATCTACCTCATCTCAGTAGCCCTCTTCACTCTTGTAACAGGAACGGAGTCTACGCGTACCGAGATCGCTTAGAATAGCGAACGTGTGATTTTCTATCGCCGGCTAAAACCACGACCTCCGCCGCTACTGAGACTTGAGAAGAAACCGTAGACTGCCAACAGGATAACTACGACGGCAATCCAGGTCTCGATGCTTGACGCTAACTGAATAAGACTGTAGCTGGCAGACAACGAGGCACCGAGAACGTTGTAGGCCCCTGCGAAAGGACCACTCGTTCCCATCGGCTTTAGAATCAGATAAATCTGCGCCACCATGTAGAACAGGACGCCAATACACAGTGCTATGAACGGACCGAAAACCAGAGTTTCGACCGCGTCACCTACGTCCTGATTCATTATCGTATTATTCTCTGCCTGTAACCAAAAGCCCTCTGCCGACCCCGGGAACCAGTTGCTACCAGTAGTCCGGGATAGGCTCTTCCAGCCTCAAGTCGTTGATGAGTGAGATTTTGTGGTCGTACAGCCAGCGTGCATCAGTTGCTTTCTTACAGGAAATGATGATCCGCTTGTCTTCCGGTGGTATCGTATTTTGATGTGGATGCTGGTGTGACTCCTGAATACCCCGCCTCTGCGCCTGATGTATACGCTCCGTGCTCCACCTGTTGCCCCGAATGTAGTCCTCGTCGGGGAAGTGTCGACACATGACCTCGATCATCTGCTGTAATTTTTCGCCCGCACCGACTGGACCGAAGACCTCTTGGAAGGCACCTAGTCCTTGGACCAGATTGTATTTCCAAACCTCCCGGCAGTCCTTCACCCCGACTGTGTCGATCTCTGTGTCCGGATACTGAGGCTCCACTTTGAACATACTCGGGTCCAACAATACCAACAGCTTGTCTGGGGTAATCGGGCAGAAAATCTGCTTACCATCAAATTGGAAACCTTCCTCCTCGTCTTTCGGGAATTCGTCCTGATAAACAAAGACTGGTACGTCGGAGGTGAAGAACGGTAGCTTGGTCTGGTTCTCAACAACCTTCCAACCTAGGTGCTGGAACCCGGTATAACGCTCGTTCCCATCCATGTGCATGACGCCTTCCCAGTAGTCCTCAACCTCGTAGTCCACCGCCCTGAATAGTTCCTCCAACATTCTGTGGTGCATTTTCGACGCCGGGGATCGATCCCGTTGGAATGAGACGAACTGGAAGATGTTGGCGATATCTTCCTTCGACAAACTTTGGTTGTCATCCACTTTCCGGAGCGTGTTGACCATCGCCTTCTCAGCCTTACTCGTCACTCCACCTTCCAACAACTCGTCAGCGTAGCCTTCCGTGGAAGCTGCGTTCTCAATCGAGTACCGGTCTATCGCGTCGAAGTAGCCGCCCCGCCGTGCTTCTCCACCAACGAATACCTGGAAACCACACCCTCATTCTCTGGAGCAAATAACCGCAGATAGGACTGCTGCACGTAGTGTTCATTCACCATTGCTGTTCTAAGTAAAGGAAAGATGCCAGCTATACGGCAAAAAGACTTCGAGCGAGAAATCCACCTCAGCTCCGGTTGCCATCCAGGACCAACAGGACCACCCAATTATGATGCCGAGGGAGCGAGGGATGGAGACTGCGTCAATCGTCGGTCAAGATTTCTCGAAGACCTGGAGTCATGACAGTAGCAGCGACACCAGATAGAGTCAAATCCTGTGTAAAGTAGTAGGATAACCCGACCATAAGACCTCCAATCACGGACTGCTGCGCTCCTTTTGGGAGACTATTGAACCAGTCACGAGTGGGTCCCGCACCCAGCATCGACTGTACCAACATCGCCGGGATCTCGAACGCCAACTCCGTCGAGAACGCCTCCGAATCCGGCAACGTCGCATCCATGGTCGCATCAACAGGGCTTGTCGACGGAGCCGTAGTCGCCGACGCCTCCAGAGGCTGCGTCTCAACCGTGGTCGTAGAGGCCTCGTCAACAATCGAGCTTCCAGTCGCTGGCGGAGTCGAAGCTGCAACAGCCGCCGCACTCACAGACGGTTGGATCGACGCCAAATCTGCGATAATAGGCTCCGGAAATTGGATGTCTGCGACCGCACTGGAGAGAACGCTTGCCATCGTTGAGTTCAAGATTTTCTGCTGGTCCTCCATCATGGAGGCCAGTGGAGCCAAGCTCGCCGCCAGCATCTGCTGCCTCTGCTCCAAGAGAGGTTGGACAGCAATCGCCAGCATCCGTTGACGCTGCTCAATCAACGGCTGCATCGCCGATGCCAACATTCTCTCACGCTGTTCTATCAACGGTTGAACCGCACGGGCTACTGCCTGAGCCTGCGTCTGCTGAATTGTCTCCTGAAGATTCGCTACCGTACTCGCTGCTAACAACGAACCCGTGGGGACCGTGATGCTCTCCGCCATCTTCTCCAATTTCTCCGAACGCTCATCCGAGAGCGGAGGCGTATCATCCTCAACAGGTTCACTCACCGGTTCATCCTCGATATCGTTCTCCAGCAAGACCGCGCCCACATACTCCCTCAGTAGGTGCTCTACTGGCTCGTCCACGTCCTCGTCTACCTCTTCATCCATCTCCTTTTCCAGGGAGAAGAACCTCCGTCCCACATCAACCGAAACTTTCCTAATGTACGGTGGCTCCTCAAACACTAGTCTGTAGATAGTTAGCAACTCTCGCGTAGTCCCCTCAGACAAGTCGAACTCGTCTGCGACAGCACCGACGTCACACAGCTCTCGGTACACTTCACCGGCAGAACGGATAGTTTCTATCTCCTCGAAAGTGTACTGGTTGCGACGGTTCTCCCGGCGCTCCTCCGCCGCGTCCATCATCTCCTCAAAACTAAGATTTTCAGCCTCTTCCTCGTCCTCCGCCATTCTTACTTTGATCGGTTAGGAATACGGGACTATCAAGCCCCCGCTGAAAACTTAGACATCTGGCTCTGACAGCGGATATGGGAGCTGTTCAAGGAACTCGTCCTCGGATACCACGATCCCTCCGTAATCCCTGAGTCGGTACTCGCCTCTGTAGTTGCCCCAAGCTTTGATCTGGTAAATCTCCGGCTGCCCAGTCGTCTGA
Source organism: Halostella pelagica (assembly GCF_004762015.1). NCBI lineage: Archaea > Methanobacteriati > Methanobacteriota > Halobacteria > Halobacteriales > Natronoarchaeaceae > Halostella > Halostella pelagica. Next base: position 50,327 of record NZ_SJES01000008.1, on the reverse strand, counting down.
CCGTGACTCACGAACTCTACGTCCGCTTCTTCGATTTCATCGGATAGAGGCGTAAGACGCTGAGTTACCTCCTGGGACTGTGGCAGTGTTTCTGCGTAGGGCATCACGGTCCACAAGGCGCCTTCGTGGTGGTCAATCACCGGGACGAGCACGTCTTCCAGCGGTTCAAAATTGGAGAGAATTATCTCGTGCCAATTTGACATCCAACCCTCCGTGTAGTCGACTGGATACAGTGCACTCTCTTTTCCTGTGTTCCCGGGTACGGGGAGAGCAAATTTCACTACTAGACGCTGATCCCCCTCTGCAACCTTGGATGGAACCTCGTACACTGCCCGGCTATTCCCCTTTTCGAGATACCGGAAATGCTCATCCAGTGTTTCATGTGCCTTCTCAAAATCCTCCTGCTCGTGGATAATACTCGCGACTTTGTCGAACAGATTACGGAACGAGTCATCGACAACACGTGACGGCTCCATTTTACTGAACAATATCTTCGACAGAACAGTAACTTTCTGGTTTAGAAGCAGATCGAGAAAGGGGAACTGAGAGTAGCAGAGTTTGGGTTTCAAGCCTCTCTGCCAAGGGAGAAATGCCATAGAGTATATCCCTCAAATTCGACGGTTAGCCTGTGATTGATGCCTTGGTGGTCAAAGGACAGCAAGAGCAAATGCACGGTGGGACACCCCGGAGGTTAATCAAACGGCGGACGTACTCCCTCCATGGCAATTCTCATCGGCACCCGAGACGGCGTCTACCGCACAGCAACTGTCCCCGTCGAGGACGCCGAACAGGTTCTCGACAGCGGTGACGTCCCCAGAGTCCAGACGTTTCCAGAACTCGACGGCGTATTCGCGGCCACGAAGACGGGGCTGTATCGGTCGACGGACGAGGGACAGACGTGGAAAAACCTCAACGTCCCACAGGAGGAGGTGTACTCGGTTGTCGCCAGTCCTGACAGTGAGCGACTCTACGCGGGGACACACCCGGCGCACCTCTACGTCTCGATCGACGATGGCGACACGTGGGCCGAACTCGAGGGGTTCCAGGAGCTTCCGTCGCGGGACGAGTGGCATACGCCGCGCCACCGTAACGAAGCCCATGTGCGGAGTCTCGGTGTGCATCCGGAGATGTCCGATCGCGTGATCGCCGGCGTCGAGGTCGGCGGCGTCCACGTCAGCGACGACCAGGGCGAGACATGGACCGAGCGTCGCGACGGCGTCCACGACGACGTCCATCACGTGCTCGTCCTCGGGGCGGACGAGTACGTCGCCTCGTGTGGCGACGGGCTCTACCGAACACGCGATGCCGGGCAGTCCTGGACGAGCCTCGATACCGACCTCGATCACCGATACTTCCGGGAGGCCTTCGAACTCGATGGACGGCTCTATGCAGCGGCTGCACGAAGCTCGCCAGGGACGTGGAGCGGTGAGGGCGGTGCCGACGCGATACTAGTGGAGTCGACGGATTCTGGTGAGACGATTGAGACCGTCTCCTACCCCGGTGGACCAGCCGAGGTCATCCTCGCGTGGACTGCCGTCGAAGGGGATGTGCTGGCTGGTACGAACGACGGTCGACTCATCAGCCGCGACGAGGATGGAACGTGGGTTGATGCTGGAATGATACCAGCGGGGATTCGATCGCTGGAAGTCTGCTAAACTGAGTACTGCAATGGTGATCCGTGATTTGAGCGCGTCTACCCGAATTACGCGTAATGATCGAGCACGGCCCACTCGTCACAGTGGGGGCATTTGTGCTTGGTTACGATTAGGCCCTTCGAGGAGAGATATTCGAAACAGCCCTCACAAGTGTACTTCCCGCAATTATCGCACCGATAGCCGTCGAAGATTCCACCGCCACAGTCGCCGCATCTATCCATCGGATGACGCGTTTCTCCTGCAGCGTCTTAACCTCCGGTGTAGAATAATTCTGCTACAGGAGGTGGTGCCCTGTACTTCGTATTGCCGTATCGCTATTCCGCTATCCGAGTGATAACGCGATAGACGATTATCATATAATCCTTAATACAAATTATTCACAACCATCTGAGTCGTACAGAAAGCATATATGGGCGTATCAAACAACACGGACTGTCGTACAATCGCACATACTCGATTGACGAATGGCACGGAACACCGTCAATACCACAGTGTCGATCATGCCCGCCGATGCGTTGTTTCTCAGCTGGGCGACCGGTATCAACGCATCCGGGCTCTTCCGTGAAGCATTGGCCGAGCAGATGGCGTATCGAGATATCGACCGCGATGAGCTCTCGGCCCTGGTCGACAAAGCGCTCACCGAAACCGACCGAGACCTCGACGACCTCCTCGAACAAACCTCCAACATCGAGGACATGAACGCCCTGCTCGAAGCAGACCCGTCCACCGACTAGCTCCCCGGAGAACGTCTATGAGCAACGCACCCTCTGACCCCGCGAGCGATGCACCGTTCACAGAAACAACCCCTACTGACGATCATACTGCTGAATCGACGATCAGCCACCGTCTCAAAGCCTCCGTCGCCCGTGCGCCACCGCAGGCTGTCTCTCTCACGATGGGGCTTGCATTCCTCGTCGTTGCTGTCGGCCCGGCCGCTGCACAGAGTCAGGTCGGCGACGTGTACTGTGATACTGGCGTCGCGACCGGCATTGATCTCGTGTTCGGCGCAGTCGCTGGCCTCGGCCTCCCCGCAACCGGTTTCTATACTGGGAAGGCTGGCCTCTCGTACATGCGGGCTGGTGGCAACCCCGAGAAGAAGAACGATGCCAAGGAGAAACTCGTCATGTCCGGCATCGGCTTCGGCATAGTCACTCTCGCACTCGTCTCCCCCGAACTCATCGACAAGGTCGGGAGTCAGATGGGATTCGGCTTCTCAGACTGTGTCAAGCCATTTTAGGCTCATTTAGCATCGACAGCGAACTGTCCCACGCCCCACGCCCGCATACGATGGACGCCCTCCGTACGATGGTCGCCGTGTTTGCCTTCCTCCTCGTGAGCAGCAGCACGGTGGTCGTCACGGGCGGCATGGCTCCCGTCACACCATCGGATTCCGGAGAGGCTGTGCCTGACGATGGTCCGGACTACGGCGTGAACAACAGTACCTTTCAGCGGCTCTGGTCCGAGGACGTCGACAACGGCAACCTCTCGGCCGACGATTTCGACGACGCCAACATCTCCTCGCGCGCCGAGTTCGCTCACCGGCTTGCCCGGTCGACGGACATCCCGTTCGCTCGTCCACCACAGGCCACCGAGGACTGGAATAGCGGCGACTTCGGTGATTACAATCCTGGTGACCGAAGTTCGTCGGTCCACCCTGAAGGTGCGTCCCTCGACGATGGCGTGTACATCAAGGATGCATACGTCAGCATCTTCGCCATCCAGCCGTCGACGGTTCTCCACCAGTCGAACGGGACGACGCAGTACATCGCCTCCGACGGCAAAGTCCGTGTAATTAGTGACTACCGCGTTGCCACCCCCCAAGGAGATCAGAACGGGTCGCACCGCGAACGCTGGTCGGTCGACCGCACGAGTATCGAGTCAGTGGAACTCTCCGCAGATGATCAGACCATCGACTCCGGGAGCGGCCATCAGGCAACGCTCCAGTATACGGGCCTCTCTGGATCGCCGCGGCTGACTGTCGAGGCTAATATCACGGTGACGCTTCGTCATGTCACGCTGGACTGTCCGAACTGGAACTCCTCGATATCTGGTTGTGACGGCGACTGGACTCGTAATATCGAAACCCCTGAAGTATCGAAAACGGTGTCGACGTCACAGCCCGTCGTTGTCAACCGACTTTCGGACATCACTGGAAAGCGCGTCCAGTTCGAGGCACACGATGACCAGATCGGCGCGGTCGTTCATCCGAACACGGAGTGGTCGACGATTTCCGTCGACGGCGATGTTCGCGCCCGGAGCAACTGGTGGTTCTACACAGCCGGGAGCTCCGGTTGGCAGACGATGGTCACGAGCACCGCGACCAATACGTCGCGTGCCGCATCCTCAGTCCGTCCCGTCCAGGTTCACGCCTTCCCGAGTCGGCAAGCGCCGTACGTACCTACTGAACCGGCCGACAACGGGGAACACCCACTCGCCATCGAGGAGACGTGGGGAACCGAGCAGGCAGGGCCATCACTGCCGGCGAACATTGACCTCGAGTCTGCCAATCCGTACGTGAACGCAGATTCAATTGCGCTGAGTTCCACAACCCTCGACGAGAGCGCCTTCCGCGAGGTTACTGTACATGGTATCGTCCGCGGGCAATCACGAACGGTCTCTCTCGCCGAGCAGCAGACCGTCCGCGAAACAAATCTCACTCTAACCGTCACCGAAGCCAACGCTACCCACGCGGTCGTCCGTGCGATGGTCACAGAAAACGTGACCGATGACGCTGTCACAACCGGCCGCGTGACAATCGGGAACCAGACCACGGCGCTCAACAGCAGTGGGGTGGCCGTCATCACCGTCTCGAATCCGTCCCTGCTCGTTCACGGCCGGTACCAGTCGGCCGCCTGGTGGCGCACTGAGCAGCCCTATGCAGCGTCGGAGGATATTGCGAAGACACCTGCGAACTTCCCTGACCTCCAGACGCTCATCCAGCTCGTCGTCGTGACGATTCTCTGGTTCATTCCCGTCGTAGTCCTGGTATTCGGCTTCGACTACATGTCCAACGGCGCGCTGCTCGGATTCACCAACCGAACATGAACGACAACACAATCACTTCCAGTTACGACAGGTGTCTCGACCGCCGAACAGTTCTCAGTGGAGTCAGCGGGGCTCTCGTCGCACTCGCTGGCTGTTCCTCATCGCCATCCGATCCCAACAGTCCTAGCTCTGAGACGTCGTCCTCTCCTGGTAGTGAAAGCGATGCCTTCGAGCGTGTTGCGATGGCCGAGACTGATCTCGTTGTCGAACTCGCCAGCGATACTGACGCTGATTCGGTGAACCTCATCAACCCGAGCGGTGAGATGAACTCGCTTCAGCGGGTCCAAGAGGGAGCGACACAGGTCACATTTCAGCTACTCGGTGAAGCCGAAGACGGGTACACGCCCGGAGAGTACCGCGTCGTCGCCGTCGCTGGTGACGAGACCATCGGCGAGGCGACGATCTCCCTCCAGCCTGAAGTCACAATCACGGACGTCATGTGGGCGCAGAACCACCCGGATCTAGACTGGGATAAAGACCAGTCAACGTGGCAGCAATTCGCCGCTCTGACGGTCGAGAATACAGGGAACGCGCCGACGTATCTCACGGCACTTCAGTGGACAAATTCGCCACATACCAAGGTCTCTCCGTCGGAGACACTGACCCATCATCCTACTACCCTCTTGCCACCCGGTGAGACGACTATCTACTCTACCGCTCCGGTATATCAGACCGAAGATCCGACTGGTGTTCACGGGGCTATTGATTGTGGCAACTTGGAGACGGATACGCTCACCGTCGCCGGAGTCGTCCAGGCCGGGACGAATCCGTCGTACTCACAGACAATCGAGTATGGTGGGACGAACAACTCGTGCGAGCTAACCATCGTCGACGGCGGCCCGACTGATTCGACCCAAACGACGTCAAACGGGAGTGGTACCTGATGGGGTGGTTCGAAGAGCAGGTCGAGGACGCCATCGAGAGTGTACTTACGAGCATTAAAGAGGCGCTCCTCGGGTTCGCGAACGACATTTTCGAGGCGCTTCTCAATCCAATTGTCGGCGTCCCCGCGCCGAAATCCAACTCCCGGTATATCGTCGTCGGCACCCCCGATAATGCGCCATGGCAGAGTCTGTACGCGGATTTCTATCTCCAGTACATCCTGCCGCTGACGATCATGTTACTGGTCGTCGGGCTCGCCTACATCGGGCTCCGGTCGGGATCGATCAGCAACTACCGGCGCAAGCGGCTCCTCCGACGGATCGGTCTCGTATTCATGGGGACGTTCGTCTGGTTCCCACTCGTGTCGCTACCGCTCCAGTTCGTCGATGCACTGGGTCTCACGCTTGCCCCAATCGACAGTATGTCGGCCGGGTTTGGGAGTCTCATCGAGTCAGCGGTCGGTGGTCTCTTCGTCGTTCTCGCCATGGTGATCATCTCGAACTTCCTGCTCGTTGTCGCTGCCATCGTCTACGGTCTTCGGTGGCTTGGGATCCTCGTACTGACACCGCTGATGCCGTTACTCGGTGTCTTCTGGGCACTCGACGTGTGGCCGCTCAGTCCGGCCTCGGAGATCGCTCGTCGTGCTGCTGGCATCTATCCTGGTCTCGTTCTCGCGGGACTTCCTGCTGCAGTCCTCTTTCGAATCGGCTGGCAGATGAATCTCACAGCGAGTGCAGACGGAATCTTCTCGCTATTCCTTGGGCTCGTGCTCATTCCAGCGGCCTGCCTCGCCTCGATTATGACCGTCTACTGGTCTGCCCCTGCGGTCCAGACGATTGCCCGCCAAGGTGCCGGAAAGACGAATCCGGCAGCTGCCGCCTCAGCCGCAAAGACAGGCACTGGAAAATCTGTCCGCGGTGCCCGAAATGTGCATCGCGGCTACGCACAGAACAAATCTGGTCCAGTGACGAAAAGCGGGCAGACCCAGCTCGGTAGCGGCGATTCAAAAGCCTACAAACTCGGGTCGTCTGCTCAGTCAACGAAAGACCACGCAGGCCGCTACAACAACCTCCGGAAGTCGAGGACAGGCCGGATGCGCGATAAGACGAAAGAAGACGTGAGTCAGGCCACACAGGCGGCGAAGGCCCGGTCGAAGCAGGCGTTCAGGAACACGAAAAACAAGGTTTCGCGGTGGTGACGATTCATGAGTACGAACACTGACGATCACGAGTATAGTGCCCGACGAATTCACCAGTCCCTGGGCGGGACGACCGCGTTCTTCCAGGGGTATACCATCGGCGAGATCATGCTGTTCGTCGGCGTGGCGTTCGTCACGCTCATCGGCGCAGCGCTCGTCCCGGCCACCTTTACGATCCCAATCCTCGGGTTCGGCATCATGCTCGGGCTCCTCCTGGGATTACTCCACAAGGTGAAGCCCTCCTACCTGTGGCTCACCGAGTGGCTGGCCGCCCGCCTCGGTTGGGCGGTCAAGAACAAGGAGTACACTCACGGGGAGGACAGTAGCGAGGTCCGCTACCTGACCCGAGTTGGGCAAGTCTTCCCGCACGCCATCGAGCGGTCAGACGGCGCGCTCGTCGGTGCAATGAAAGTTGAACCGGCGAATATGGCGCTCGAAGACGATGAGGCGTGGGCGAAAGCCGTCCAATCGCTCTCCGAGTTCGTCAACGCGACCATCGACTTCCCCGTGAAGTTCTATCTCACTAGCCGAGAGGTCGACCAGGACGACGTCGTCCGCGGCCACCAGCGTCGCCTCGGTGACGCCGATGTCCGCTCGCGGCCAGTCCTCAAACGGCTGCTTGAAGAGTACATCACCACCAACACCGATCAGAACGGCGATATCGACTCCGAGAGTACGACCATCCGCGAATACTACATCATCACCGCTGTTCGCGACGCCGACGTCGAACAGCTCGACGAAACCGGTGATAGCGTGCTCGCCTACCTCGCCAATATCCCTGTCCTGGGGCGCGTGTTTGGTCGATTCCAGACCGACGGTCTCTCCGAGGCCGAACGCGACCGCCTCAAAGAGGACAAGCTGGAATCCCGGCTTGGACAGATCCGCCGGGGCGGATCATCGCTCTACCGCTGCTCCGTCAGTCCCGTCGACGCCTACGACCTCACCCGTGTGACGAAGGAATACTGGACGGGACGTACTGAGGAGTACGGTGACATCACTGACGCGATCGGCACGTTCCCGGTCGTTGCACACGGTATCAGCGATGACGTACCGTCGACGCCAGACCCAGACGACGTCGTCGACGCGATGGACGATGGCCAGTACAGCAGGCGTGGCACTTCGACCAACGGTCACGACCAAGAGCGCGACAAGTGGGACGTCTCCGTCGATGATCTTGACGACGAGGGCAGCAACGCGTCAGAAACGGACGACGAGACGGATATCTCCTTCGAGGACCGGCTTGACGACACGTCGACGATCCACCAATCGATTATCGCGCCGTCGACAGTCGACTGGGAGACGACCTACGCCGTCATCAACGACGAAACGTATGTCCGGACGTTCTGGATCGAGCAGTTCCCGGAGGAACCTGCCGACGGGATGCTCGAGCGATTATTGCTGGAGACCGACCTACAGACGGACATCAGCATCCATCTCGATCCGTTCGACAATCAGTCGGCCGAGGACATGATGGCCGACTGGATTTCGGATTTGAAGGTCAACCAGCACGACTCGAACAGCCTCAAAGCCGAAGACCTCCAGGAAGACATTGACCGTGGGAAGTTCATGCGGTCGCTCGTCCGCGCGAACAAGGCGTCGTTCTACCGTGGTGGCGTCTTCATCCGACTCTCTGCCGAGAGCAAGCAGGAACTCGACAACCAGTCGACGCGGTTGCGCTCGATTATAAAGGACGCGCCCGCGAACTGTACACTCAAAGTCGCGAACCGCTGGCAAGAGAAAGGGCTTGCGACTGTCTCGCCCCTCGGTCAGAATGAGCTTGGTCGCGACCGGATGTCGACGCTGACGAACCAGGCGGTCGGCGCGATGTTCCCGTTCAGTTCGAACTATATGATGATGGACGAGGGTGTCGAGTACGGCTACCATGGACACAACGGCTCACCTGTCCAGATCAATCCTTGGGAGCTCGAAACCGGCCATAGCGAACTCGTCGTCGGAATGCCCGGTGCGGGGAAGACGTTCGGGGATATCATGCGCCACCTGCGGATGATGAAGCGCCAGCAGGAGACGATGCTCGTGATGATCGACCCGGTTGGTGGGTTCAAAGGCATCGCCGACGCGCTGAACGCGAAGACGATCTCTGTCGGGGGCGACACACAGCTGAATCCCCTGGAAATCCGTGAGACGCCCCAGGAGGTGCTCGAATCCGAGGACGGTATCTCACCGTTGTCCGCGAAGAAAGACGAGGTCTACGCCGTCCTCGAGAACTTCCTGACCGCTCGCGATATCAACCTCGGAACCGAAACGGGCGTTCTCTCGTACGTCATCGACGAGGCGTACCGACAGGCCGGTATCGTCGAGGACGACGTCAGCACTCACACCCCGGAGAACTCGCCGACGATGACGGACGTCCATCGTATCCTCGCGGATATTGCCGACCATCCCGACGAGCACAACATCGCAGCGTCCGAATCTGCTCGCGAACGCGCCGCCAAGTATGCCGACGAACTCGCAATCGCATTCCAGCCGTTCCGTGACGGTGGTGCGTACGCCAACCTCTCTGAGCGGTCGGAGATCGACATCCTCGAAGGCGACAACAAGGTCGTTTACATCGATCTCGGGCAGATCGAGGGGAGTGCGTCGGGAATCGACCGCCAGACGTTCCTGATGCAGCTGCTCTTGTCGACGGTCTACCAGCAGGCGAAAAAGACCGATCGAAACGTCGAACTCGCCATCGACGAGGCCCACTACCTGTTCGAGGATCAGGCGAATCTCGATTTCCTCGAAACGGCGTTCCGCCACCAGCGCCACGCCGGCCTGCGGATGGTACTGCTATCCCAGACCGCCCAGGAGTTCTACGAGACCGACCAGGCCGAGAAAATTCTTGGTATGTGCCCCATCAAAGTCTTCCACAAACTGCCCGACTTGGATGACGAGACGGCCGACAAGATCGGGCTCACGCGTGAGCAGCGCCAGTACGTCCGTGGGGCCGACGCAGGCAAGGAGGACCTCGGATACAGTCAGGCACTCGTCCGCGTCGAAGAACACGGGACGTACCCGCTGCACGTCGTCGCTGACGAGTTCGAGAAGCGCGTCATTGACTACGAACCCGACGATCGCGAGTTCATCCAGCAGACGATAAGTGCCGAACCCGAGGACCTCGTCGACTTCGAGGGATTCGTGGAGGATCAGGCGCAGATGAACGCGCTCACCAACCGTTACGACCTCTGCGAGGAAGAGGCCACTCGCATTCTTGATGAGGGGTTCACCGAGGACGAGATCGTCGAAGCGGTCGTCGCGAACGCACGGCAGAACGGCACGGTGAAGGCATCCGCCCTCGCTGACGGCGGAGACGACGCTGTCCAGTCCGATGAGGAGGGTACTGATGATGTTTAGCCCGCTCTTGGGCGGCAACCCGCAGTACGACGCAACACAGCTGGAGCTCGAAGAGCCGTTCGTCCAGTACCCAGAAAGTGCGCCGGGTATCCTTCTCAGGATTCGCCCGTTCAAAGAGAACCAAGGCATCGTCGACGGCGCCGGTCTCCTACAGTCCGTTCACGACGTGACGACGAACTTCCGGGGGAAGAACACGAGCGACCATCATTCGTTTGAGGTTTGGTTCGACGAGGGGAAGATCAAGTTCTACATGCACGCTGCGACCGAGGCGGCCGCCGACAAGTTTCGCCGCCGCGTTGGGAACAACTACGCAAACAGCGAGGTGTTCCCCGTCGAAGGTGGGGCTGCCTTCCCCGTCATTGAGCCCGACGAGTATGTCGCTGGCGCGTGGCTGGAGATGGAGAAGCTCCCCTATTACCCGATTCGCCATCACAACAGCGAGGAGTGGGAGACGGATCCATATGGCGAGATCACGAGCGAGATGCTCTCGCTCGACGACAGCAAGGTCATCACGCAAGTCGTCTTTCGACCGGCCAAGCAGTCCTGGACCGGTGGCGACCGGTTCAAGCACAACAGCGTCGACGACCTCGCCCACGCACTCCGGCAGGGAACGTCGGTCGGCTGGCTCAATCCTCGTACACGGCCAGCAAGTGAGAAGGACAAGCAGGCGGCGAAAACTATCGAGCAGCAGCGCGGCCAGCAGGCATTCCACGTCAACATCCGTGTGGTCGCAATTTCAGCAGATAAGGACGAGGCCGAGGCCCGTGCCCGTGGGGTGGCCGGGATGTTCAGAAAGTACTACAACGCGATCACCGAGCAGGGTCTCGACGATACGCCGGTGTGGCATCGGAAGGAAGCCAAGCATGCGAGTCAACTCCGCCAGCATATCACCCGGATGGCTGACCGCGAGTGGACTGACCGGCGGATGATCATGACTGTCGACGAACTCGCCGGCGTCGCACACATCCCGAACAACGAGATCGAGACGCCGAACATCGACTGGCGCTACACGCAACGCGGTGACCGCGTGCCCGCCGACGCAGGCCAATACGAACCGCCCACCGACAGCGGAGATGCCAACGAACGCAATGCTGACAACAGAGGACACAATGGTGTTTGACCGATTCTTCGATCGTGACGACTCCGAGGAGTCGCCTCCCTCGTCCGAGCAGCCCACAGAAGACGAGGACGTAGATTCCAATTCGCAAACCAACGGAGACGAGCGATCAACGTCCGATTCACTATCGGCTTCCCAGACCCGACTCGGAGAAACGTACGATATCAGTGAGCGAGACACGGCCTACGTTGGTGGGAAGTCCGTCATCACCGAAACAGCAGGTGAGGGCACTGTCGCAGGGTCGCACGTCCGCGAGATGTTCGAATCAGGAGTTGATACCTCGCCCGCCCCACTCTGGATCGGCTACGACGAGGACGCGCAACGAGGCTTTCGTGAAGCACCGCTCCGTTTCGAGTCGCTCTTCCGTCACATCTGGATTACGGGCACCACCGGCTACGGAAAAACCACCGAGCTCCTGAATATGATGATCCAGTGGGCGTATTCAGGCTACGGCTTCGTATACTTCGACCCGAAAGGTCGCGACTCCCGTGAACTCCTGCGGAAACTCCCCGAAGACCGTCTGGACGACGTCGTCTGGATCGAGCCTGGATCGTCAGAACACGATAAGACGGTCGGACTGAACTTCCTCGAGGTTCCCGACTGCAATACCGAGGAGGAACGCGAAAACGAGATTGAGAATCGTATTGAGAATCTGAAGGCGATCTTCGATACGGACGAGTACTGGGGGATCAACATGGAGTCAATCACGGAGTCGATGGGCCGGGCGATGATGCAATCCGAGAAATCGTTCTCGGTGATCGATATGTACTTCACGCTGTTGAACGCCGAACGGCGCGAAGAGTTCGCCCTCGACGTCGACGATCCGTATGTGCGCGAATTCTGTATAGAAATCGCACGGATGGACGACGAGACAGTCCGACCGCTGCTCAAGCGGATCAAATCGTGGGTCGAAAATTCGGTCATCCGGCGAATCATCTCCCACCGCGAGAGCACGATCGACTTCCGCGACATCATCGACAACGACCGAATCGTCATCGTCCGCACACCCGTCGAGAACACGGATATTAAGAAGATGGTCACGCTCGGCGTGATGCGGAACCTCTGGAGCGCAATTCAACAACGGTCGTACGAACGCGATACCGACCCGGACCCCTACTTTGTCCTCTGTGACGAGTTTGACGACATCGCGAGTGACAACCTCGATATCGAGTCGATGCTCGCCCGCGCCCGGTCGATGCGACTCTCCGTGACGCTTTCCTCCCAGTACCCATCACAGTTCGACGAGGAGACGCTCAAGGCGATGCAGAACAACTGCGACAACCTCATCGCCTTCTCGGTGAACGATGTCGACGACGCCCAGCTCTTGATGAAGCGGTTCCGAGACTACACGGCAGAGGACCTCATCTCGACCGACCAGTATCAGGCCTGGACGAAACTACCTCTTGACGGCGGTCGGTACTCCGAGCCCGTCCTCCTCCGTTCGTTCCCGCCGTATCCACCGCTTCGGTCGGCTGATGCGGTCGACGATATCATCGAGCAGAGTTTAGACCGGTACGGGACCGACCCGCTGACCGACGCTGAGATTATGCAGACCCTCATCTACAGCGACGCCAACGAGGCAGCCAACCCGACGAAGATACTGGATGAAACGATGGCGGAGGCAATTCGTGCAGTGCAAATACGTGAGGATGTGCGGGCGGAAAACGGCTGGGTGGACGTCACCGCCGTCGACGAAGAACTCTCGGTACGCCTTGAGAACACCCAGCCTGATATTGACTATGAGTACGAGGACTTGCCGGACGTGCGTGAAGCGTCACGGTTACTCGAAGTCAAACTGGAGAACGACGACATCGTCGCTCGTCTCTCCGACGAGGGGGAAACGACGGTACAGCCTGAGACTGGGGCTGTCGGATCGGCAGGCGGAACGAGCCACGATGCAGTACTCATGGATACAGAGACGGCGCTCACCGAACGCGGGTTCAGTGTCGATATCCTCGAACAGGACGGGAGTGAGCAACCCGACGCCACCGCGACCCACCCTGACCACGACGACGACTTCAATATCGAGGCCGAGACGACGACACCTGACCGGCCCGCGAAAGTCTTGCAGAACCTCAAACGAGCACATGAGGCCGACCGGATACCGCTCTTCGTCGTCCGTCCTGGTGACTCCGACACGAAGTGGGCCAAGCGAATCGAGAACATCCTCTCGCCGCCGGTGCAAGAGCGGGCCGACGGTACCGAGCAGTTCTATAATCGTGACGAGATCGTGATGTTCGGCGGTGGCGCGACCGCTCACGGTGGAGTAACTGCAGTTCGGCCACACACCGGAGACACAAATCGGACTGTCTGGACACGCGATGACGGCGAGCGCGTGCTTTCAGACGGCGATACGGAGTTCGCCCGCGTTCCAGACGAGGGGACGCTCTCCAAAGACGGTGTTCCGGCCTACTATAGCCACGATCGAGAAACCGGCCAGTACACCGTCCACAAACCCGGAGATACCTGCGTCTATGACTCGAAAGACGACTTCGAGAGAGACTGGACCCCGATCAAGCGGCCGTTCATCCCCGACGTCGATCTACCAGATGCAGACTATTCGCGCGACAGCTACATCGTGCTGATTTTGCCAGCTGACGGTAGTCCAATGATTTTCCAGCAAGGAGAAACGTATGCGCTGTCCAAGAATCCCGATCTCGAGGAGCTGTGGCCGGACGATTCAACCGGTGATTCAGGCCGGGTAGAGATTTCGACGACCGGCCTTGGCGGGGATGCTTCACTAGATGCCGATGCATCTGTTTCGTCATCGAAAGACGAGTCGATGGACATCGACCCGGACGGCGACGGTGTTGAAGCGTTTACAGCGATGTACGTCAGGCAGGCCGATGGAGCCAAAGTTCCACAGGATGATCTGTTTCAGGCGTACGCCACATGGACTGACCAGCACGATATCGACGGGACAACCAAGGGTTGGTTCACTCGGAAGTTGCGGAACGTGGTCAACCTCGATACCGACCGGTCCAGAGTGGACGGTGACCGCGTACAGTTCTACATCGGACTTACCCTGACAGAAGAGGGACAGACCCTCCTCGATCCATAAAATACACCAGAAATATGATATACTGTGTTAGTGCTTCTGAGAGTATCCCTGTTCGATGGCATGTCGTCTGCGATTCTCTCCGAAATAGCCCCTCACACAGCCAGAATCCAGCATTTGCTTCACCTGTCCACGCAGACCGTCCATCCAAGGAATCCCCACGGACACAGCTGTCCACGCAAAATCGCATGACGGGAGTGCTGTCCACGCAACATCCCCGGCCAAAACCAACTAGTATACACTGGGTTCCATCCGCAGAACGGTGCGGGGACAGGCAGGTCGGACAGCATATCAATTATCGGCAGTCGTATCGGGGTTATGATATAGTTTGTTCGGAGGATTCAGTCGGTGGTCCTCGGAGAGATCAACGATGAGTTCTGACACCTCTATTGACACAGCAGCGCTGCCAGCTAGCTTGCGAGAACGCGAGCAGTGGGTATGCTGGAAAGAAGAAGAGCGCGATGGCAAACAGACGAAGATACCGGTGACGCCAGGGATAGGAGCATTCGCCTCGTCGACGGATCCAGATACGTGGGCCAGCTTCGAGACGGCACTTGAGTACGTCGAAACAGGGAATGCTGATGGCGTTGGCTTCGTCTTTACTGACGATGATCCGATTGTTGGCGTGGATCTCGATGACTGCCGCGATCCCGAGACCGGGGACGTCGACGACGCGGCGCTGGACATCATCGAGCGACTCGACTCCTATACGGAGATTTCGCCATCCGGCACCGGCCACCACGTGCTCATCACCGGAGAGCTACCGGAGGGCCGAAACCGCCGCGGGAGTATCGAACTGTACGACACCGCGCGCTTTTTCACCGTTACTGGCGACCACGTCGCCGAGACACCCACTCACGTCGCGCGCCGACAAGACGCGCTCGGGGCAATCCACCGCGAGTACGTCCAAGACACTGATAGCGATGTGAAGTCCGAGTCCGAGCAACGTGGCGCTACTGACGAGCAGTCAGAAACGAACGGTGGAGGCGGGGTTGACGTTGACCTCGAGGACGAGGAGCTTCTCGAGAAGGCAACGAACGCATCGAACGGGACGAAGTTTGAGCGGCTCTGGAACGGGAATACGGTCGGATACGATAGCCAGTCGGAGGCTGACATGGCCCTGTGCTATCTGCTGGCGTTCTGGACCGGCGGCGACCACACGCGGGTAGATCAGCTCTTCCGCCAGTCAGGGCTTCTCCGGGAGAAGTGGGACGATGTCCACTACGCCGATGGATCGACGTACGGGGAGAAGACCATCGAGCGAGCGATTGCGAACACCTCGGAGTTCTATGATCCGGACTCGGGCGACCAGTCCACGCAATCCCACGTCAGTTCAGGCACGTCGACTACGGATGCCGGACGTGACGACTCGAACCGGAGTCGCGCGTATTTGATCGAGAAGAACCGACTATTGACCGACCGTGTCGACGAACTCGAGGCAACGCTCGAACAAAAGGAGGACCGTATCGACACACTCGAAGCAGAGATCGAGCGGCTCACGGAAGAACTCGCAGATCGTGATCGGGAGACAGACCGGACCCACGAAGAGCAGCTCGTCGATGCTGGTGAGGGCGATGACGGGTCCGAGACAGCGTCCGTGTGGGGCCGGACAAAACGGTTGTTCGGGAGTGGCTCCGAGTAACGGCGAGACCGCGACGTAGCGTTTATCCTCCCCGTGAGGGGTGACGGGGTTTCGAACTGCCCCGAAGCAACGTATGCATTCTGAGCGACAGCATCAGCGAGACCGTGGTATCGACCGAGCACCAGCCCATCACGACGCATCGACATCGCCCTGGTCGAATCTTCGCCTGTCCGTCCCGAATACCCGAAGTGGCGAATCGATCGTCTCGTTCGTCGAGTGCGTCCTTGTCGAACTCACCCACGAAGAGGTCGGTGCAGAGTACGTCTCCGCGAACGTGTGGGGAGCGAAACGAACGCAGTTCATTGCCGTCGACGATGTCGGGGAAACGTTCCAGAAACGCCACTACGACGAGCGCCTCGGGTGGCACGAGTCGACAGTCAGACGGCAGGCTGTTCGCGAGGATCTTATCACCCGACTCACGCGGTCATCATCGCTGGCATCGGATCGCAGTCACGACGCCTCAGTCGACGATACGGATACGTTTAGCGTCAAACCAACTCGAGAGCGCCGACGGGATTGAGCCCGTCAGGTTAACCAACATTCGCGCCGACCTTCTGGAGTTGTTGGTTAATATGGTGTTCCGCTCAACTTTACCCAGCGGGTAGCCCATGCGCCGCGTTGACCGGGAAACTATTCCCTGAAGCAAGAACTATATCCATCGGGGCACAAGAACACGTATGGTCGATTCAGAATCCACGAATGGACCGCCGCCGTTTGAGGACGCCTTCAGCGGCGAGGACGTCGAACAACGCATCTACGGGACGGTCCTCCAGACCCGCGAGCCCGCCACCGCGAGCGCGATCACGGAGCGCGTCGACTGTGACCCGAAGACCGCCCGGAAGTACCTCGGCTGGTTCGCCGACCTCGGCATCGTCACGCGCCACGACGGGCATCCGGCCACCTACGAGCGCAACGACGCGTACTTCGAGTGGCGACGCATCAACCAACTCGCCGCGGACCACTCCGTCGAAGAGCTACAGGCACGCGTCCGCGAGCTGACGACGCGAATCACCGACTACGAAGCGGTGTACGACGCCGCGACACCTGCCGCGGTCGACGCCGTCGCCGTGGCGGAGGGGAGCGACGAGCAGACGATCGACGACGTGTACAGTGACCTCGGCGACTGGGCAACCGCTCGGGAAGAGCGCGAGCGCTACGAACGCGCCCGCCAGCAACGCGCCGGTACCGAGGGCGAACAGGCCTCCGGGTAGGATTAGCGATGGTACCGCCAGCTGGCGATGGGGGCAGCCCTGCCCCCATCGATCGCCCGATCCTCGAGTTTCTACAGACGCGTCTCAGAGGCACGAACCAAGTCGAACAGGCGACCATCACGGACGCGAGCGGTCATCTCGAACTGTACGTCCGGTTCGCGTCGCCGTACTATCCAGCGACCGTCGACGAGGCAACCCTGACTGTCCGCTGGTACACGAATGACGATTTCAAAATCCACTATCGGGAGGTACATCCGGAGCGTGCCTGGGAGTGCCGGTGGGACCGTCACCCGAACCCCCACAATACGCGAGACCACTTCCATCTCCCACCCACCGCCCCGACGCCCGGCGACGACGCCTCGTGGCCAACCGACCATCGCGACGTGCTAAGACTCGTCCTCGACGAGGTCGAAGAGCGAATCACCCAGTTGTGGGACGAGTAGGTGGCCCAGCAATCGCGACCATTCGGTTTCGCCGAACAGCGTACGCCGCACGACGATGCTCACCCATCTCGGTGACGGTGCGGCCATCCTCCCCGTGCATGAATCGACTCGTGGGTTCGATTAGCTCTCACGGTCAGCTTGCCCGGCAGCGTTCTCCGAGACCACCTCGTCTTGAAGCAGCACGCGAAGCCGCTGGCCATGTTCGAGGTGTTCTGGCGGGTTGTCGAGTCGAAGCAGGAGGGTGTCATCGCCAGCATCGACAACCCGAGCACCGATCCCTCGCTCGGTCACTGCCGTTTCAATTCGCTCGAGCCGAGCGTCAAGACTCGTGAGTGCCGTCTCGATATCCGATTCATCGGTCGTCCCCGGCCACTCACCGGACATCCCGTCGGCCCGCACACCGTCTGTGGCCGCCGTACTACCGTCATCATCCTGCTGGTCGCCACGGGCGCCGTCCGGCGGCTGTCCCACGCGTCCGGTGGGGAGCCGATCACGAAGCCGCTCCAGGTCGAGGCCTTCCGCACCGAGATCGACGTCATCAACGCGCGTGACGTTCGGGAGTGGCATCTCCACGTCACCTACCGCGTCGCCGAGCAGCCGCCCACTCGTGTTCGTTCCGGCCTGCACGCGGCGAGTTGTCGATTCCGTCACCCACGGCGGCGGTGTCCAGCCCGACTCATCCAGTAACGTATAGCAGGCCGTGTCGTCGGTCGCCCAGACGAAACTATCGTACTTGTCCTTGTACTGGTCCGCGGCCGCACCCTGTTGATGGGTGATGACCACGTGAACTGGCGAGAGGCCCTCGACGACACCGTCAAGAGTTTCCGGAGTGGGGTGATCGCTGAGCGAAAACTGGTGAGTCGTACACGCCGCGCTCGTCACCGGAGAACTCCCGCCGTTGATGAGCTGGACGAGTGTTGCCCCAGGGTCGTCCGAAATCGTCTCGAAGAGCCGTTCGGCGCTCCCGTCAACCGGAACCTCCGGCCCGGCAATCGTCACGCCGTCCGCCGCCAGTACATCCGTTGGGTCAGCAAACTCGGGTGTCGCCTCGACGTTCGGCACGGTATAGTCGAGGCGGTCGTAGAGTTTTGCGACGTGGCCCACAAGCGTGATCGGCAGCGTCTCGTCCCGGTGATCGGCCAGATGCCCGAGAAGATACGCCATCTTGAGCCCGGTCAGGCCACTGGCCGTCGTGAGAACCGTCGAGCCAGCCCGGACGCGTTCACAGATCGTGGCGACAGCGTCGGTGAGCGTCGATTCATACGCCTCACTGGTTGCGGCCGTGAGTACGAGAACATCGACGTCCACGGGCAGGTCGGGATCGAAGCCGGGATAGCCGGCAGCGCGACGGTTCGTGAAATCACCGGTGACGAGAATCGTTCGTCGCTCGTCGCCGTCAGTGACGTCGAAGAGGAAGCCCGCTGCGCCCGGCGTGTGCCCCGCCGGAACAGGATGCACACGGAGCCCTGGAACGACCTGTGTCCATTCTGCAATCGGTTCCAGTTGCTCGAGCACGCGGTCTGTATTCGATAGCTCGTAGTGGTCCGCGCCTGCTGCGAAGACGTCTTCGAGCATCCGGGCGGTATCAGTGGCGGCGTACACTGGTGCGGCGTGGTCGAGGTTCGTTCCGAGCGACTGGTAGTGATCGAGATGAGCGTGCGTCAAGCAGACCGCGGAGAGATACTCATTGGCGTCCTCGTCGAGGAGATCGGCAGTCGACACGTTCGCTCCAGCATCGACGAGCACGCAGACTGTTTGGTCGGCGAGCAACCCATCAACCCGGAGGAGTACGGACTCGCGCCCGGAATACGGGTTTGCGTGCTGGAACTGGATCTCCATCGATACGTCTCTCTTCAAAGTGCGATAGTATATATCATCTCTTCTTATTTGGAGCAAACAACGTCGCCGAGCTGGCAGTAAGAACAGCGAAGGACGGACCAGGCGCTGCACGGTGAGTTCACCGAATGACGACCGCCGCAGTGGGGTTTATCAGCGCCGAGAGGCGCGCGGCGCGCTTAAACACGTGCCCTCGCGTGACTTCCAATGACAGATCCAGACCCAATCGACAACACAACAGACGATCACAATCGGTTTGAGGCGGAATTGGTAGCCCAAGACCGAGATGCTGCACGGATTCAGACCGACGACGTCGACGAGGCAACAGCCAGACGACTCGTCGCAGATTGCATCGATAACGGAGTGGTCATTCCGGTTGCGGAGGAGCGAGTACTCGTCCATACGCCCAGTGGCGCTGCGTTTGATTCGATCAGACAACTGGCTGTCTTCCATCGAGGCTGGACGGCCGCTCGCGACGCCGGCGAGGAGACGGCCTGATGCAGCAGACGCTTGCCGGCTGTGCCTTCTGCGACGCACTGCCCGGCGCCGAGGCCGGTGAAGCCCATACCTGGGGGAAAGAAGAGCGAGTCACCCACCCAATCTGCGTCGACTGCGCAATTCAGGCGCGACCCAATCCCGATGAGCGCGATCACTATGCCTGCGACGGGTGTGGACTCGTCGTCGACGTACTCGCGGCCCTCGCTCGGTTCCGTGTGGAACTCGGCCATCTCGAGGGACCGCTACAGCTTTGTGCTCGCTGTAGTCCCGGCGGGCCTGCGACGTACTGGACGCGTAATCTCGATGAACATCTCGTCGCTGGTTCCGACTCCGGATAGACTGACATCACCATTCCCTACGGATTCGAGATACCATACACTGAATACCATATGGGGGGCCAAATCAAAGAGCAGGTATGACCGGAGGTATTTGGGAGAGCGCGCTTGAACAGCTACCTCCCGACCAGCATTCATGAGTACGTGGATTATTGACGCCCGGGGCAGTGTGTGCGAGCAGTGCGACGAGTCCTACCGGTCACTGTCACTTCATTGGTCACGGAATCAAACCTGTTCGTACCCGTCAGTCGAGGACTCTCTAGGGACCGATTCGGGGATGCCTGTTAGGTGATGGATCGCTCGATGCGCCGAATACTGGACCGCCAGCCCTTCGAATCTCATCAATGCGCCGTGACCACATCGAGTAGCTTCACGACTGTCTCGGTTGGCTCTCCCGAGGCGTCACGAGAGATGGTCGCGACGCCTACCGTCTCAGGACGATGAGCCATCCAGTATTTGGGGGGTACTGGACGTGGCAAAGATCACCGCCAACGGAGGGGTGGCGATTAAGCCGTGGGATGGCTCGAATCTGGTACGCCTGTGACGGGAGTCTCGAATGGCCCGGTGGATCGACCCGGCCGCGAGTCCAATGGACGATTTCCGAGAAATGCATCGCCGTGTCGTCCGGGTTGGTGACGTGACCACTTGTACCGACGTATGCAGACCCTGAAACCACCGTTTCAGCCTACACAAAGTACTTTTGACTGTTGTCCGACGCGTCCAGTATGCGCCGCCGAGCCTTCCTCGCATCCGTCGGACTCGCCGGACTGAGCGGATGCACCGGCATCCTCCAGTCCTCGCCCCAGTCCACGACGACCCAGCAGACGAGTATGACCACCACGACCGACCACCCGGACACGTCCACCGACGAGCCGACCACGTCCGCGAGCGACGGACCGTCATCGATGTTCGACGCGACCATCGTGGACCTCCAGACCGGGCCGCGAACATACGCACTCACGCCCGGAAGCTACCACACGCCTGACGACGGGCGCATTCAGGTAGGATTCTCGCAGACCGCGACGAGCGACCACCCCGCGACGCTCAAGGCGTCGCTCACCAACGAAAACGAGTACGCGAACACGTTCGACATCCACTGGACGCCGCCGTTCGGCCGACTCACGAGTCGGATTCCGCACCCGTTCGGCGACGAATTCGCTCACGGCGACTGGACGTACCGCGCCGGTCTCGTGCTCGCGCCGACCGAGAACCACGACCTCGTGGAGGACGCGCCCGCGGTGGAACTCTCCTCGGACGGGTACTGGCGACTCGCTGACGGAGTTAACCAGTGGCTCCCGGAGCAGGTCCGCCTCGATGCCGGCGAGACGGTGCACGGAGAGTACGTCGTCGTCGGGAGGGGCGAAGGTGTCGGTACGGGGAGACCAACGGGCGTCTATGAGTTCCGCGGCATCGACGACGCCGGCCTACGCCTCGCCGTGTGGCACACGGACAAGCCCGGACCGACAGCTGAATCACGGTTCGCGGGCACCGACGTCCCAGCCATTTCCGAAGAGGTTCGCACCCATTGGTATCATGACGCCGACGCGTCCACGCCCGTGTACGTTCACCCGAGCACAGAGCGTGCCAGCCTCCCGGAACAGGTCGCGTTCACTGTCGTGAACAAGAGCCGCGAGGCGGTCGGCTGTGGTCACTGGAACCTCCATAAGCTCGTGGACGGGGAGTGGTTCCACGTCGGCCCCCGGGTACACACATCAGATTGCCGGATGTTGCCACCGGGTGGCGCGAAGACGTGGACGCTGAACGCGTACCACGGCGAGGCGCTTCCGGAAGTCGACGCCGGCGGCCTCGGCGGGAACTACGGCTACCTCGGCGGCGGTCGGTACGCCGTCGTCGCGGGCTACGGGAATCCCGCGGACCAGAGCGCAGCCCTCGTCGAACTCCGCGGGAACCAGGTCCGCGTGCGGCCCACGGACGACGTGACCAGCGAAATCGACCGGCGTACCGTGACTGTGACCTCGCCCCGATATGGCGACGGCCAAGATCCGCCGGACGCAACGCTCACACTCGAACCCGTGGCGTCGGCGGACGAACGACTCATCGCGGAGCAGGTGATGCCGTCAGGCGGACTTCGAATTAGGCCATCACCCGTTCGCGGTCTCCGGAACACGCTCGGGTTCCGCGGGCCGAACATCGACGCTGTCGTGTTGCGGACTGACGCGGATGTCGCGGACGCAGCCGTCGGCTACGAGAGTGACGCGCGTCGCTTCGAGTTCCGCGGTGACGCGTACGAACTGACGATGCAGACCGAGTAGGTAGTCGCCCGATGTCGCGGATGCGAATAGAATCTCGGCGGGATTCAAACGAACTCGTTTACCACGCCTGCGACGGCTGTGGACGCATCGTCGATACGCTGCCGGCACTCACATCCTTTCGCGTCGAACTCGGCCACCTCGACGGCACTCTACACCTCTGTGTCCGCTGTGGTCCTGGCGGGCCAGCGACTTACTGGGCGCGCACCCTCGACGACCACGTTGTCGAGTCAGGATGAGTACCCCGGGGAAAACTGTGAGGGCGTGTCGACAGCCTGTTCTAGACCAAAAATACGCCGATATACCTAATACGCTCGGCGACAATGAATACATATGCCAATCGACGTCGAGACATTCGAATCAGCCCCCGAGGACCGACTCCAGAACGGCGGCGAAACGAACGCTGAGCGAGTTATGCGCTTCCTCGCTGCGCATCCCGACCAGGCGTTCATGCAGAGCGAGATCCGCGATGCAACCGACGTGAAAGCCGGGAGTATCAGCGTCGTGCTCTCCCGCCTCGAGGACCGGAACCTCGTTCGACACAAGGGCAACTACTGGACACTCGGCGAAGACGAAGACATCGCAGCGTACAGCAGCATGCTCGAGAGCACGCGCGCTGCGAACGACCGCTTCGGCGAGGAGGATATGGATGAATGGGTGGAGCACGCCGTCGACGATGAGGATCAGGAATGACCTATCAGCGCGGTGATGTCGTCTGGGGACCAGATCCGTTCAAGTCCGCTGAAAATCCGCGCCCATGGCTAATTCTCAATAACGACGCACATCCATTCGGTGAGGAGGAGTACATGACAGTCACGCTGACCACGACACCACACGACGCAACCGTCCCGATCGAGTCGGCCGACTGGGTCGAAGGCGGAATGCCCAAGCAGAGTTACGCGTCTCCCTGGGCGGTCGCCTCACCGAAACACGCCGCGATCGTCCGCCGACAGGGCCGGTTGCAAGAGGACTTCGTCCAGACCGTCATCGAGACGATGCAGACGTATCTCGACCCACCGACAGACTCCTAGTAGCGACGCGTTCTACAACATCCGAGAGCGGACAGAGAATCCCGATTACGCGTCGGTCGCAGATGTGTGTAACAAGAAGTACCCTCCGAAGATTACCTAGATTGCACCGCTAAGATTCACGCGAGAGCTGCTCCCCTAGTCTACATAAGCCCTAGCGCGTAATTCTATCCATGGGTAGCGAACGTATCCAGAGGGATGCATCACTCGAGCTGCCAATCCCCGTCCCGTCCACGGATCTCTTCAGTCACAAATGCACTGGTGAGATTCTTGCACTGCTCGTCGACAATCCATATACAGCGTTCGGGATTCGGGATCTGAGCCGAGCGACGGACCATCCCCACCGAAGTATTTCGTCGGCTGTCGATGACCTCGAGGCGGTCGACTTCGTCAATATCGAGTACGCCGGGCGGAAAAAGCTCGTTCGCATCACTCGCAGTCGACTCAACAAGCCCGACGATCCAATTATTCAGATTCCACAGGACGAGTTTCACGCCCCGGTCCGGGAACTCCTCACGAGGCTGACGGACAACGTCGACGACATCCACGGGATCGTCCTCTTTGGCAGTGTTGCCCGTGGGAACGCCGACCGACGAAGCGATATCGATTGTTTCGTGCTCGTCGACGGCACGAAAGCAACAGCTCAGCAAACCGCCCATGAACTGACGTCGGAGTTGAGCGAGGAAGCCTTCGCTGGTGACCGCTACAAATTCCACGTCCTCGTCGAATCCGTCGAGAGCGCACGCCGCTACGGGGATCGACTGCGCGAGATTTTCGCCACCGGACTCACACTCAAAGCGTCCGAGACCCTCACACAGCTCAAAGAGGAGGTGCTGACAAATGCACGATAGTTACGTCGACGAAGCGCTCACCGACGCCGAGGCAGCCTTTCAGCAGACCCGTGGGCGAACAGGTGAAACCGATCTGGATGTCTCTGACGCCGCCCTCGTCCAGCTACGGAGGGCCTGCCGACTCCTCGAAGCAGCACGAACGCTCCGCGAGCAGAATGGGTACTATACCGTCGTCATCGAGGTGTTCAAAAACGCTCCGCGTTTTTGGCAGCACGAAAATCTCCGATTTCCGTAGACATCGTTTGTGGCCGTCGAGCGCAGCATCCAGTTCTATCTCCTGCACCGCGAACATGCATCCGGGGAGGACTTACGCTACGAACATACGACGGTATACCAGCAAGGCGGAGAGGTGAATCTGTTCAGCGAGGAGTTCGCCGATCGCCTCACCCAGCTCTGGAAACAGAATCGGGCTGACGTGTATTATCGCGAGGCGGTCGCCAGCGCCGAGCAAGTCGACGCGATGTTGTCGCTTGCCGACGCAGTCCACCGATATATTCTGGAGTATGCGTCACTACAGCACGAGTGCATCTGTTCGCAGTAATCCGTGTGAGTACCTCTCACTCCAGAGAAATCGATAATACCGAAGGACTGCCGGATACGGCCAGACCGAATGACGGATACCGATGCACTCTACGACGTTCGTGAAGCAACAGGGAATTCAGCCCACCCCTCAGTGAACGATGTCTGTGAGTTAGTGCTTTACCGAGCGGCGAGTCCTCGTGACGACCATCAGGATGCACATTTCGATGAGGCCATGGCCGAGATCGTCGATCGGTATGATGCAGACACCGTTCGAACCGTCATCCGCCGTATCCTCGTCGAACACTACCCGTTTCGCACAGCCACGGTTGACCTCGATATGCGTAACTTCGATGGCGTTCGGATCGGCACAACTGCCGGCTGGTTCCTTCGGGAGTTAAACACGGAGCAAGACAGCTGAAACCGCCTCTCAGTAACGCTGTGAGTCCCAGTAGTTCCGCCGTTAGATCGTTGTTGAGCGACGTTCTATGTGCTCATCAGTCACCGTAACCGCATCTTTCTCCTCGAGACGATTCAGGATATCCTGTAGCCCAGCCGTGGAGTAATCAAGGTCCTGCTGCAGGGCGGGCATCGATTTCGGTTCGTCGAGGGTGTGAAGCACTTCGAGCTCCTCGTAGACACGCTCTGTAATCTCCGCCACAGGGTCGTGCAGGGGTGTCCTCACGTTGTGTTGTTCGGTGAGATCAGTCAACGCCTCGTTCACGTAGGTCACGAACAGTTCTTGGTCTAGCAGTTCGATCTGCGCGGCGAGTTCTGCTTCGACGACGTCGAAATCGAGGCCAGTCTGCATCAATGAAAACATGTCCTCGATATCGTCCACTCGTCCGGCAACCGCTTTGAACAGGAAGATGTCTTCTGGGCTCACGAGTTCGACCACAAGATTCCCCAGGTCGAGATACCGCTCGCTCCGCTTGCGAATCCCTTCAGAGAGGACCAGTTTGTCGATTACCTGCTGATTGAAGACGTCGATACGACACCCGTCCTCATTCTCGAGGATTCGCTGGGCACCGAGTTCTTCGTATTCGTCATCCGGTTCCCGAACGATTTCGTATCCAAGTTCGAGTAGTACTGCCTGGAGCTGTCCCAGATCCGCGCCGGACGCGACGATGAGATCGATATCTTTGGTCGTGTCCTTGAGCCCACGGAACGCCATTGAACCACCGCCGATCAGAAAGACGGTAAGCGGTTCATCTAGCTGCTGGCCGATACGCTCGAGTTCCGAGCGAATATACGAACTGTCGAACCGCGCCCTCATACTGCCACCCCGTAGTCCGCAGCCAGTTCCTGAAACTCCTCCCACTCGGGGAGTCGAGACGTTCGCTGCTCACCGCTGGTGTCGAGATACGTGAGAAGGTCCTCGACGAGTTCGTCAACGCCGTACGTTACGGCTTGGTCACGCAACTCGTTACGGTCGATGTCGACGTGGCTGACCAAGAGCAGGCAGTACGACTGGGCTCGCGCTCCCGAATCAATCACGAGCATGTGACAGCACAGCGTCGCCGGCGAGAGCTCACTCGCCGTCTCTGAATAGAGGTAGTATCGGCGGTCGCGTGCCAGGAGGGGCAGGTCGTACGTCTGAAATCGCTCTGGCCCGGTCGGGACGAAATTATCGTCGGTAATTTCGTCGACCGTCTGTACGAGGAACTCGTCGAGCGACTCCCAGAG
This sequence comes from Halostella pelagica, assembly GCF_004762015.1. Lineage (NCBI taxonomy): Archaea > Methanobacteriati > Methanobacteriota > Halobacteria > Halobacteriales > Natronoarchaeaceae > Halostella > Halostella pelagica. The sequence continues at coordinate 23,699 of NZ_SJES01000008.1, read as the reverse complement.
GATGGTGTAGGTGTCGGTGTGCTGTTCGACGGTCTGGCGGTGAATGTGATGCGCGAGTTCCCGAGCAAGTGTACTCAGTTGTTCGAACCCCTCGTTCAGTGCATATGCATCGTCGTCAGTCTGGTAGATGATCCCTCGATGCTGGAGTGGATCGAGGGCGCGATGAACGGTACTCCGGTGGACGTCGGCGCGGCGTGCCAGGTCCGTTGCGGCACGCGGTGTATCGAGATAATAGAGGACGCGGAGCGTCGCGCCCGACAGCAGTTCAGGCCACTCGATGTGGGAATACGCTTGGGTGATGTCTGCGAGGAGTTCGAGTGCTTTTGCGTCCGATGGTCGGACCTGCTTTGTTTTGCCGTGCCGATGCGTCTCGACGAGCCCGGTCGCTTCGAGACGATCGACGAGTTCAGATGTGTAGCTGAGACTACGGTCGAGCTGGGTTGCGAGTTCGGAGACTGTCTGCTCACCGTGGAGAGCGGTGAGGGCGCGGATCTCGCCTTCCGTGAGCATTCTGTTGCATAGTTACGAATCTATATTTAAATAACTTCGTCATCTCGCAACGAGATGCGGCTGTTTCAGCTGAGACTAGTGGGTGAGCAACAAGATGAAAGCCCTCGTCCGCTCGGCATCCCGCGACCGCCGCTGCGCTCCTCGTGCCTGCGGTGCTAGCGGGGTCGGGGGAGGACCGAGACGGCCTCGCCCTTTCTGAGTCCACCAGGATGGCGGCTAGTTCACCGAGCGTCGAATTCGGTTGGACGGGTGGTTTGTAACGGCACGCCCCGCTCGCCGCGTTCCGCCCTCCGCGTCGCTCGCGACAGACCATTCCGGGCATGCGGGCGCTCCCCGCACCGCGAGCGCCCGTTCCGGGCTAAAGTGAATGTGCCTTCGACGCCAGCGGGTATCCCCGTCGGTTGCGCCCCTTGCGGGCTTTCGCGTTCCAGCGCTTTGTGCCGCTGCGCGCGGCGAGCCACCCCGCGGGCTCGCCATGCTCCCGACAGTCGCCCTGGACACGGTCCCGCGCATCAGGCCGGACACGAACGGGCATATCCCGCTGGACGCTTGCTCCGGGCGGGCGGCGCGCGGTGCTGGATGGTCGGCCTCCTTGGGCGCGCTCTCGCTCGCGCCCAGGGGCGCTCGCGAAGGCGCGAGCGAGAGCGCGCGATGGGTGAGTTGGTCGTTGTGGACAGCCACGGCTGGAGAGTCGTGGTGTCGGAAGAAGACGCCGAGTGAGCGCCTTCAGAGATTCTGCAATGTCAAGTAAGAACGTTACCAGTGATGTAGTTTCGGTTGATGAACAGGCATTCGAGAAACACGATGAAGCGGACGTCGACGAGGATGGCTTCGAAGTCGTCGATGAGACCCCGGAGTTCCAGGCGACGGTCGACATGGAAGTACAGGCGAAGGTCGATTCAAACCATCCGGACGCGCGGGTCGAGGAAGGACCGGATCACATGTTCGGCAAGACCCTCGAACAGGAAGAGCGCATCAAGGCGCGGGAGGCTGAGCTGGAGCGCATCAGTGCCCAGGCCGAACTCGGGACGCAGGAGGGTCGGGAGAAGCGAACGCGAGATATCGCAGCAAAACGAAGTGCGAAGCGGCGGACGGAGTTCCAGAAGCGGCGAGCGAGCGTGGACCCGCTGGCAGACCCAGAACGGGCTGACCCGCGTGCAGAACTCGAACAGGAGGAGTTGGCAGCGGTGAACGAACAATCGATGCGGTTGGCCGAAAAGCTGGATGGATGGTCGCGGGCGGCGATCAGTCGGCGGCTGGCCGAGGCGGTCGTCACGGGGAAAGACATGATGAGTGCGGTCGTCGGGGTGTTCGAGGAGTTGCAGACGGCGCCGGGCCAGGTGATCCCGATTGGAAAGGTCGAGGACGTGAACCGACAGGAGGTGAGCATCGAGGGTCGTGTCAAGGTACTTTGGGAACCGTCGAGTCCGGCCATTGCCCAAGTCGGACTCATCGAAGACGATAGTGGGAAAACGAAGGTGACGATCTGGGAGAAATCAGATGCTCCGTGGATTGAAGAAGGAGAGCGTGTGCGGATTCACGGGGCGGCGCGGAACTGGTATCAGGGGCGCGTCTCAGTGGCCCTGACCGGGTGGAGCACCGTGCTATTCCCCGAGCGCGGTCAGTGGTGGGAGTAGTCGGCTAACGCAGCTCTCTTTTTTGCTAATGCCCGTTCACCCGCTTCCCGCCGCCCCACCCAACCTCCACGTTCCGGGCGGCTCACAGAGCCGCCGGGCTTTCGCCACAGCATCCCACTGCGCCGGCTCCGTACCGCTAGGTGTTTATCTGCCCCTAACGGGTGAGGGGCGCTCTAAGAGGCGCGATTCATTGTACTGTCCCTCGTGAGAATCATGGCAACCAAAGAGATCTACGAGACGACGTTCGACGAAGATGTCCAGACTGACTCAAGTGCAAAACAGTGCCCCGAATGTGACGGCCGGGTCACCACCAATGCGGTCGAAACCGTCTGTGAAGACTGTGGCCTGGTTGTCGACGAGCAGCGCATCGACCACGGGCCTGAATGGCGAGCATTCGACGAGGACGAACGTGAACGGACGGGTGCGCCGCTGACTGCGGCGCGACACGACCGAGGCCTATCGACCGAAATCGGGCATGGAACGGACGCAAACGGAAATACGCTCTCCGGACGGAAGCGCCGGCAGGTCGCACGGATGCGCCGGGAGCAGACTCGTGGGCGGTTTCAGTCGAAAGCCGAGCGCAATCTCGCACACGGTCTGGGTGAGGTCCGCCGGATCGTGAGCGCGCTCGAGCTGTCCGAGACGATTCGTGATCAGGCGTGCCAGCTCTTCCGGAGCGCTCAGAACGAAAATCTCCTGCTGGGCCGGTCGATCGAAGCGATGGCCACCGCGAGCGTCTACGGCGCCTGTCGGTGCGACGGGCTCTCACGAACCCTCGATGACGTTACCGATCCGGCGCGCGTTGAGCAGTCGCGCGTGACGAACGCGTACAAGACGCTGAATACGGAACTCGGCCTCCCGGCCAAGCCTGTGACGCCCAGTGCGTTCGTCCCGCGTTTGGCCTCGGAACTCGATGTCCCAGATCAGATTCGGCAACGAGCACGGAGGTTGGCGGAGGATTCTGAATCAACGGGAGTCACTACGGGTGTCTGCCCGTCAGGGTTCGCCGCGGCCTGCCTGTACAAAGCGGGGTGCGAACAGGGCCAGTTGCTCTCACAGTCGGACGTCGCAGAGGTCGCGAACGTTTCAACCGTAACCGTCCGAACTCACCGAGACGCGCTGGACGGACTAGCTGTCTAACGACGCTCCTTTTGTTGATTTGCGTGTCTGTAGTGGAATTGGCGTAAGAGCAATCATTTAAAAATGAAGACGAAGCATGTTGCGACCAGACTACTCTATGACCGGACGTTACTCTGACTGCGAAGAGCTCCGGCCGCTTGGCGAAGCGACGCATATCCCCGACGACAATCTCTCCACCAGTAGTGACGGAGAGCCCCGACGTCAACGAACAGGTAAAGCCCACACAGGCTATCCAGACCCCACGACAGCAACTGCGGCCGAGTGTACCTCCTGTGGGACATCGATCCCCGCTGGCCAGACGAAATGCCGGTTCTGTCTCACGAATCATCTCGATGCAGTCACCGATGGCCAGGACACCCCTGATTCGGAGTGTGATATCCTCCACATCATCCACGTCTTCGTCGAGTCGCGGACGTTCTACGGCGCCGTGGCAAAGGGATCTACTGCGGCCGCTCTTCTCGCGAAATCGGCTTCCGACCCCGCGGTCGACAACTGCCAGCTCATCGACGACCTCGACGAGGAACCTGTAGCGCAGCTTGCCGACCAGTGGCCCTCGCTTCCTTCGGCGGCACGGGTCTCATCGGAGTGCGGCGAGCAGCTGCTCGCGGCAGCTCGTGAGCGGACTACGTGGCAAGGCACAACGCAGTCGCGTCACGACGGCGAGCGCGCGACGTTCCTCTATGACGAAAGCGGGAGTGGGATTCACGACGAGGAGCGTCTTGTGACCCTTCGTGAGGACGCAGACGACGATGTCTGGCTGGTGCCGGCGATTGCACTCCAGCGATCCGTCACCGACTCCAGTACCGGGAGACCGCGACACGAGAGCCCGAACAGAGGTCACCTCGAGTGTCGAGAGTGCGACCGAAAAACCGAACATCGATTCCGCGATTTCGAAGTCGTCCCTGACGATGAATGGACCGGCCAGCCACTATGGGAGTGCCAGGTGTGTGGAACGCCTAGATACGGTCCACACCCTGCCGAGAAGGCTTAATCGTGCTAGTGATGCCAGATACGTCCAGGTCTGCCCGTTCAAATGGACTCTCGATAGCGAACGGTGAAATCAGTTCAGAGAAGCCCAGCGACGATGAGGAGTGCTATCGAAACAACACTCGCAGTCAGAAACCACGGTCGCGCTGCCGTCGCTGCAGTTGCCGCCGATTGTTCCGGTGGAAGGCCGGTTAGCTGACGGAAGCCACCGTAGAGCACTATTGGAAGGACGAGCCACAGGCCGACCATTGTCAGGACGAGATGCCCCCGCCCGGTCAATTGGAGGGATTCGGCGGTGTAGAGCGTTCCTGCAAGATGCCCACCGGTGAACAGCAGTAGCAGCACCGAGGCGATCGTGAGATACGAGAATCGACGGCCGATAAGAGCCAACGCCTCCTCTCCGAGCAAGTCTCTACGAGCTGCAGGGAGCACAGTGCCTGCAACCAAGAGTGTACCTCCGGTCCACAGTGCAGCAAAAATAGTGTGGATAGTCATAACAACGTCGAGCATCGTCGCCATTACTGACCCTCCATACTCAGGCACGATCTTTGTCCAGTATCCGCGTTGTCGTCAACAGATTCACCAGCTTCGAGGATCATGAGTTCGGTTCGTTCTTTCGGCCGGTAACGGTATCTAGCCATCATTCACCCAAATCTGTGACAGCAGTAGATAAACAACGATGGAACTGTCCCAGAATGTGGGATTGGAGACCGAGCGGCGGAGATCAGACCAGTATTCGGCATCGACTCTACCCAACTACGTATCGGACGTTCTGCTAGTCCAACGATCTGGGAACACCCGATACCCCTATACACCCATAGTCGTAAGACAGAGCTAACTGACAGCGTACCCGTCTCGGAGTCGAGACGACCTGGAGAATGCGATATTCGAATGACTGAGGAATTCATCGACCCAAACCGGCTCTCGCTCATCCCATCACGGTCGAACGCGACTCAGACAGCCACCAATATGGTGCAGGATCCCTCGACGGATGACGACGATCCGCCCGTTTCAGCAGTCCTTCAATCGCTCGAAGACAGTAAATGCAGAGCGATACTCACGACATTGACCGAGCCGAAATCCGCAACCACACTCTGCAACGAATGCGAGTTGCCGAGTTCGACAGTGTATCGCAAACTTGAGCGACTCCGTGAGGCCGCTCTCGTCAAAGAGTACACTGAAGTCCGCCGTGACGGACCGAACGCCACGTTGTACGAACGGGATTTCGCGGATATCTCGATCAGCATCGACGACGACGAATTCACCGTCTCCGTCGAACGACCAGACGAGGATGCCGAGGACCGTATGGCGACGTTCTGGTCCGAGATGAAGAAAGAATCATGACGGACAGTATTATCATCCTGCTCGGCATCGTCAAAATCGCTGCATTAGTCCTCGGGGGTATCGTCTCCCTGTTAGCGTATCGAGCCTATCAACGAACGCAGATCGAGGGACTCCAGTACTTCGCAGTGGGTCTCATGGTCATCACCATCGGGACGTTTCTGGTCGGGATCCTCCACCACATCTTCGGCATTCCGAGCGTCCAGGGAATGCTCTTTGAGAGCCTCATCGCTTGTGGCGGTTTCCTCGTCATGATATACGGACTCTACGGTCAGTAGCCGCGGCTACTCGATCGGTTGGAACCACTCAGAGACTATTCCATCCAGCCCACCCACGCCGTCTGTTTCATTCAGAGTGGCCTGTTCAGTTGTCTAGTTACGAAATCGTTTCCAGAGAGTAACCGAACTTCGCGGTTGTCCCACGTTGTGGGAGACCTCCATCGTTCCATATGAGGCACACACGGAGAGTGTGACAATGAACGAGTCGAATACACCAGTCCGTCAGCCAACCTCAACGCCACAGCCCACGCGAATACGAAGCGGTGTCGGTGACCAATGAAACGGAATTTGCCGTCTCGATACGCGGACGCGCTCGTCTCGCGGAGCAAACTCATCATCGTCCTGTTGCTCGTCCTCACGGCGATCGTCGGCGCTGGCGCGGTGGTCGGCACCAGTGAAGACGGTGCGATCGGTCAGGCAGGCATCGACTCCGAGGAACAGGTAGCACTCGAGGAGATCGAATCGACGTACGGAACGGACGATGCGGTGGTCACACAGATCGTCGTCAAAGACGAAGGTGGAGACGTCCTCACCCGCGAGTCGTTACTGCAGAGCCTCCGACTCCAGCAGGAGATACGGGAAACCGAAGCCATCAATACGACGCTCCGAGCGGAGTCGGGGCTCCGCGGTCTCGAGAACATCGTGGCGACTGCGGCCTACTTCGAAGCCCGAACGGCTGGGAGCGGGACAAACGACACAGCCTCCACCGGTCGGAACGGGCAGCCACCAGCGCCGACACTCGACCAACAGATCGAGGCGCTCGAATCACGCTCAGACGAGGAGGTTGATGCACTACTCACTCGACTACTCAATTCGGATTCGACCGCCCCTGACCGTGACCCGACCACATTCCTGCCGTCGGACTACGAACCCGGCGCAACGAGCGCCGACGCGAGACTGACACTCGTCTTCCAATCCGACAACAGTGGCGGCGCTAGCGGAACGCCCCAGGAGGCGTCCGATGCGCAAGTGGCTATCGCCTCCCTGGTCGACGAGCGCTTCGACGACGCCGACGCGTTCGTCTTCGGACAGGGCATCATCGACGAGGCGTCCTCGCAGGCCATCGGCGACAGCTTCCTCATCATCACCCCCGTCGCTCTCGTCCTCCTGCTCGTCGTCCTCGGTATCGCGTACCGCGACGTGGTCGACGTGCTCGTCAGCCTGTTCGGGATCGGCATAGTGATGGTGTGGCTCCAGGGTATCCAGGGCTGGCTCGGAATCCCGTCCAGTTCGATACTCATCGCCGTCCCGTTCCTGCTCGTCGGGCTGAGTATCGACTACTCGCTCCACGTCGTCATGCGCTATCGCGAGGCGCGAACGGGGGAGCTCGACGCCGATTCCCAGTCCGATGGCCGACGTGACCCGACCACTGCGATGCGGGTGGGGGTCGCCGGTGTCGTCGTTGCGCTGGCCGCTGCCGCGTTCTCGACCGGCATTGGCTTCTTCTCGAACTACGTCAGCCCGCTCGGGTCGATACAGGACTTCGCGCTCCTGAGCGCGGTCGGCATCGTCGCGATGTTCGTCGTCTTCGTGGCACTCGTCCCGGCCGTCAAACTCGAAGTTGAACGACTCCTCGCTCGACTCGGGCGTGACCGCCAGCAGTCAGCGTTCGGGGTCGGCTCAGGGCCGATTCGCCGTGTGCTCTCGGGTACTGCGACTCTCTCTCGACGCGCACCGATCGCTATTCTCGTCGTCTCACTGTTGTTGGCTTCGGCAGGTGCTTACGGTGCGACGGGCCTGGATACGGAGTTCAATCAGGCGGATTTCCTGCCGGAGGATGCCCCAGAGTGGATGGAGTCGCTTCCGGAACCGTTCGCCCCCGCTGAGTACGACGTCCGAGAGGATCTCTCGTACCTGAGCGACAACTTCCGTCAACGCGGGCAGGGTTCGGAGGCCCAGATACTGATACGCGGGAACGTGACCGCGCCGGCAGTGCTCACTGCAACCGACAATACGTCTCAGTATTCGAGTCGAAATGGAACGATCGCCATGCAGTCGGACGGCACGGCCGCTGTCGAGAGTCCGGCGACTGTCCTCCGGTCTGTCGCCGCCGGGAATCAGACGGTCGCCGCCGCGATTGACGCGCGAGACTCGGATGGTGATGGCCTCCCGGACGAGGACGTCGCGTCTGTCTACGACCTCGTGTACGGCGCCGCTCCCGACCGGGCGTCGACAGTCCTCTATCGTACCGAGAACGGGTCGTATGCGACAGCCAGGTCACTCGTCGGTGTGCAGACCGACGCGGCCGCCCAATCGATCGCCACCGACGTGCGGCAGGTCGCCACAGGCATCGAGGGGAACGCACCGGTGACAGCCGTTGCGACGGGTGGGCCGATCATCACTGCTGTCGTCCAGAGCGCCCTGTTCGAGACGCTCGTCGAAGGATTCGCCGTAACGCTGGGTGTCATCCTGGCGTTTCTCCTTGGCCTGTACTGGTGGCGGTACCGCGCGCCAGGGCTCGCGGTCGTGGTGCTCGTCCCCGTCCTCCTCGCGCTTGCGTGGTTGCTCGGCACGATGGCACTGCTCGACATCCCGTTCAACAGCGAGACTGTCGTCATCACGAGTTTGGCGATCGGGCTCGGCGTCGACTACAGCATCCACCTCGGTGAACGATTCGTCGACGAGCGTGAGCGCCGAGCGTCGCTCGACGAGTCGCTGGTGGCGGCAGTCACAGGGACTGGCGGTGCGTTGCTGGGGAGTGCAGCGACGACGGCTGCGGGCTTTGGCGTCCTCGCACTCGCGCTCTCCCCGCCGCTCCACCGCTTCGGCCTCGTGACTGGGTTGAGTATCGTCTTCGCGTTCGTGAGCTGTGTCACCGTGTTACCGTCTCTCCTCGTAGTCCGAGAACGATACCTCAGCTGAAAATAGCCGCAATAGAGTCACAATGGAACCGGTGATTCATTCGCTATGTACCGCCTGACGGCGTCCTCGTGTCTCCAGACCACAAATCGGTTCAGGTACAGCCGAGTGAGCTCTGGTGACCCAAGCGACGACGACCTGCGCACGTACAATAGGTTGTTCTACGCCGAAAATCGGCGGAGGCGTACACATGGACCCACGAAACACACCTGGTTATCGGATGCACCGCACGCTCAGCAATCTCATTGATATCGACGTCGATGAATTGGATCCCGCCAATCGGGAGCGAATCGACGCAGCGATGAGAATCCTGGAGCAAGTGAATCTCCTTACTTGACCAGCCGCCACGGGGGACGTTGGCGGCCACATAGTATCCTGATACACGACCCTCGAGGAGCGGTTCTTCCTGGTTCGTCTCAGGATATGTTTGTTATCCCCTGAAGGAGGTGAGGAGCAGGGGAACGTCCCCAGGTACAACTCATGCCAACACTCCAAGCAGCGACGATGTCGACGTCGTTCCGAACATCGACCTCCGGTACGTGATCGCGTTCAGGATCCGTCATCGTTATCACCGCCAGAATACGGCAGTACTCTGAAGGGCCGCATCATGTCGTGGTCCTCGTGTTCGAGCATGTGACAGTGCCACATGTACCAGCCGGTCTGGTCGTTGAATAGGCCCTCAAACCCGCCGAAGTGAACGATCACGTGAGTTACCTCCCCCGGATTCGCCGTGACGACGTCGTTCCAGCCCATTTCTTCCGGTGCGGGGGGTTCAAGCGACTCGATATCGATCGTCTCCGCCTCGGGGTCGTACTCACTGTACGGCTGTCGCCCAAGCACCTGGAAGTGCACGAGATGCATATGCATCGGGTGAGACATTCCCGTCAGGTTCGCGAAGCTCCAGATTTCCGTGTCGTTGAGGGTGGGCTCCTCAGTAACCGGATCGTACAGTTTGTGGGGCGATGACTCCGCTTCCGAACCCAAGAGGTGCAAGGGTCGTCCGTACTCGTCGGAACTCATGGTCATCGGGAGGTACCGTTCCTCGTCGACCGAGTCGACGGGGATTTCTGGCACTTCCGCCAACGTACTCGGAACCTGGCTCGGATCGTCGACGTCATCGGCGGCGACATCGACAAGCATCACGTCCGGTAGCGGCTGTTGTTCTCCGGTATTAATGTCCGGGCCACGGTAAGGTGCCGCGGCGTCGTTGTGCACCAGGAGCGTCTGTCCGGCGTAGTCCGAGAAATCAACGACGACATCGGCACGTTTGCCCGTACCGATCTCCAGACGGTCCTCGATCGTGACCGGTGAGGCCAGCAGACCACCATCGTTTCCGACGAGGGTGAACGGCGGCCCGCCCGCTCCGGTCGTTCCGTCCGACTCGTTGTACTCGAACAGCTTGAGGTTGTAGAACCGACAGTTCGACCCATTGAGGATCCGAAATCGGTACTTCCTCGGGTCGACTGAAAGCCGAGGCCAAGCCTTCCCATTGACGACGGACGTGTCACCGAAGAACTGCGAGACGATGCTCGGGTTGGGGTTCGGCGAGTCGCTGTCCGTCCCGGAGCGGGCGGTCGGGTAGAACAACGATCCGTCGTCGTTGAAGCTGCGGTCCTGGAGCACCAGTGGGATCTCGTACTCGCCCGACGGTAGACCAAGTGACTCCTCTCGGTCGTTCCGGAGGAGATAGAGTCCGGCAAGACCGGCGTAGACGTTCAACCGAGTAATTCCGAGCGAGTGGTCGTGATACCAGAGCGTGGCCGGGGGCTGGTCGTTTACGTAGTAGTAGTCTTTTTTCTTGAACTTCGGGCCGGTTTGCTCGAAGTCCCGCGTGAACCACGCTGTCGGCTTGCCGTCGCTCGTGTGCTCGACGTTCCCGCCGTGAAGGTGGGTCACGACCCGTACTCCGGTACTGTCGTAGGGAATCTTGCTACTGTGAATCGTCTCATCCACCGGTAGGAGATGTTCGTTCGGTAACTTGTTCATCCAGCGCACATAGACTGGTTCGCCCTGCTGTGCTTCGATCGTCGGCCCCGGGTATTGGCCGTCGTACCCCCAGACAGTCGTCGGTGGAAGGTTAGGATGAATCTTCTGCTCAATCTCGCGCATTTCAACCTCGTAATAGGGGTTCCCGTCCTTCTCCCCAACTGGTTCCAGGACACCTGGCCGAGGGACTTCGGCAAGCCACTTTTCAATCTCAGGCGACGAATGCTCGCCTGAGAGTGACTGCGACGGAGTCTCAGTTCTTCCAGTCGGGGCTACACACCCTGCGAGACTCAGCGCGCCAGTACTGCCCGTCGCCGCAATGAATTCACGCCGCGATAGGCCGGTCCCGGGCGCTCCAAGATGGTCCCTCATGTATAGAACTTCGTGCGCAGTGACAGTCAGTCGACGGCGGAATCCCGACCGGTGGGAATCCGCCAAAGTGGTCTATCAGTGGCGTTCCAATGGTCGGGTATGGAACGTCGACAGGTCCTGAAAGCAGGTGGAGTCGCCGCAACCGCAGGTCTCACCGGGCTCGCTGGCTGTAGCAGCTCGAACCCCGACGAAAGCGGTGAGACGGATACTCCATCGAACGGAGACACAACGACAATTCTGATGGTCACGGAGGGAAGCGACTATTACTTCGACCCGATCGGGCTCTTCGTCGAATCCGGCGAAACGATCACGTTCGAGATCGATAGCGGCAGCCACTCTGCGACAGCATACAAGAAGGGGAATGGACAGGCGTCAGTCACGCGCATCCCGGACGGTGCCGAGGCGTTCGACAGTGGGATACTCAGCGAACAAGGTGCTACCTTCGAACACACTTTCGAGACAGCAGGTACGCACGACTACTACTGTACCCCCCACAAGAGCCTCGACATGGTCGGCCGCATCGTGGTTGGAGAGCCCGGAGGCCCCGCTGAGGGGAGTATGCCGCCGGACGGAGACGTCCCTGAGAGTCAAACGATCGTCGACCAGGGAGCGGTTTCGTACAGCGACTTTTCTGGGTGACGCTCCACCCGCAGCTGTTAGCTGGTCGGTTCGTAACCTTAGTATCCCAATCAGAGACAACTATATTTCCGACACCGCGAATCTTAGTTTGTGCTCAATAAACCAGATTGCCGGATTCCCATATGTTGGGATTCCGCCCGGTATTCTTGGGAGTGTCGACTCACAGCTACGCTAGAGACACCCACTCAGATTGATCGAGAGACGATATCTGGAATCTGGTACTCATGCCCAACACGACACTCAACATCGAAGACAACCATACAAGTGAACAGCAATCAACCTCCGAGTCCCAGTCGAGAGTATCATGTCCGGAGTGTGATGGTCGGGTCGTTCACGATGATGAGCACGGGGAGACAACTTGTAAGGAGTGTGGCTTGATTCTCGACGAAGCAGCTATTGACCGCGGTCCGGAATGGCGGGCATTTCATAGTGAAGAACGAGACGAGAAAAGTCGCGTTGGGGCTCCAACAACGCAACTCATGCACGACAAGGGACTCAGTACGACGATCGGTTGGCAAAATAAGGATGCGTCTGGACAGTCGATTTCGGAGCGTAAGCGTGCCCGAGTGCAACGACTTCGAACGTGGGATGAGCGGTTCCGAACGAAGGATGCACACGAACGGAACCTCAAACAAGCACTCGGCGAAATCAGTCGGATGGCATCCGCCCTCGGTGTCTCAAGACCAGTTCGTGAAACCGCTGGGGCCCTTTACCGCCGGGCTGTCGACGAAAACCTCCTTCCAGGCCGATCCATCGAAGGAATGTCGACAGCCGCTCTGTACGCAGCAGCCAGACAACACGGAACGCCACGTCCTTTGTCTGAATTCGCTGAGGTCAGCCGAGTCGAAAAAATCCGCATTCAGCGTGCATATCGGTATGTATCTCGTGAACTCGAGTTGCAGATTGAACCAGCAGATCCTCTCCAATACATCCCTCAATTCGCGTCGGCGCTCGAGGTGAGCGATGAGGCGACACGACAGGCCCGTGAACTACTCACTACCGCAAAGGCGCAGGCTGTTCACAGCGGAAAGAGCCCTGCGGGTCTTGCAGCGGCCGCGCTCTACGCGGCGACTCACTTAACGAATGAACAGTTGACACAGGAGACGGTGAGTAACGCTGCTCACGTGAGTATGGTAACCATTCGGAATCGCTATCAAGAACTGCTCGAAGTCTACGCAGAGAACGGTGACTATGCGTGAAGAGCGATCCAGCGGAGCCATGCGAGAGGGTTCGGACGCCTCCAGTTCAGCGAGGGACGTGATGAGTGAACTCACTCGCGAAACCGAACGGGAGATCCTTGAAATACTCATCGCGGAATCGCCACTGGGTGTCATGGAGATCGCTAAAACTGCTGAGCGCCATCCGATAACGGTGGATCAAACCTGTGCTCGTCTACACGAGAAGGGATATATCCATTCACGCGGCCGAGGACGCTATGAGGTCACTGAGAATGGAGTCAGACAGATTTGAGATGGATGCGATTGATACTCTCGAGGAGCCGATTTCTGTTCCAGACTACGTCCACTCTCCATTGTTTGAGTTGTAATCGGATGCCATATCCCCAATACCGTCCAAAATTAGAGTATGGTGAGCGATCCCGCGTCATCTGAGGACTCTCCATCGTTGCAGAATGTCCTTGATGCGCTGGACGACGCCAACTGTCGAGCTATCCTCCGTGAAACAGCTGAACCCATGACCGCGAACGAACTCATCGACGCCTGTGACATACCCAAATCGACGTTGTACCGGAAACTAGAACTCCTTAGTCGAGCCTCCCTCGTCCGCGAACAGGACACAATCAATCCTGGTGGGGGTCGAACTACGCGATACGAACGAGACTTCGACGATGTGACCATCTCTATGGACGACGAAGACGACTTGTCGGTAGCCGTGAAACGCCCACCACGGAGCCCCGACGAACGCCTCGAAGATATTTGGTCGAAGATGGGGGATGAGTTATGATGTGGACAGGACCGGCCATTGTCGTCGTGAAGACGGTGATCCTGCTGTTGGGGAGCGGTATCACGTATATCGCGTACAAGGCGTATCGACGAACAGGCACGCCCTCACTGCGAGCGCTCGGGATCGGGTTCGGTGTTATCACGTTCGGCGCGCTGCTCGCAGGAATTGCACATCAAATCCTCTCCGTCTCACTCGAATTGGGCATTCTAATCAATAGCGTCCTTGTTGCGATAGGATTGGCTATCATCATGTACTCACTTTATCTCGAACGCAGGTGAAGACAGCTCCGCGACTACGAAGGCGAGTACGTAAGTTTGAAACTCAGTCTGACCCATTTTGGAGAAAGTACGGTGTATCGAGTATGCAACTGCGTTGGCACGCGGTTTCTGTCGGCCCGCCAGTACGCTGATTGTGGACCGGATAACGCTGACCGTTGCCTCGGCGGTATCTCACTCACGCCCCACTACCGTACACAGCGCTATTCGATGTAGTATCGGCAAGCGAATTTCGAACGACAACATCCATGAGAACAGCTCTATCCAACCCACTCACAGACATCCAGCAATCACAGACAGTCCTCATCATCTTTGCGAGTACGCTCGTGAGTGTGATGGGCGTCTCCCTCATCAGCCCAGCACTGCCGACGATTCAAGCAGCATGGAACATCTCGGCGAGTCAAGCGAGTCTCCTCATCTCGGCATTTACCTTGCCCGGTATCGTTCTCACACCGTTCATCGGTCTCATCGCCGACCGCGTTGGTCGCAAACGTGTGCTCGTCCCTTCGCTATTCTTGTTTGGCGTGAGTGGCATTGCAGTCGTGTTTGTCGACGAATTCACAACGCTTCTCGGTCTCCGCGTCGTGCAGGGAACCGCTGGCAGTGCCATCATGAGTCTCACCGTGACGCTGCTCGGTGACCTGTTCTCGGGGGAACAGCAGAGTCGTCTCATTGGACTGAACGCGGCAATCCTCGCCATCGGCGCGGCTGGCTACCCCTTACTGGGCGGTGGCCTTGCGCTGCTCTCGTGGGCCGCGCCGTTCGTCTGTTTCGCACTCGGTATTGTCGTCGCCGTTGCCGGCTCTGCGATTCTCCCTGAACCCGAGAGTAGCATGGATTCGTCCGGACTGTCGTACGTCGTTAACGCAGCTCAATCGGTCCCAACACGGACGGCTCTCGGGTTGTACGTCGCTATTTTCGGCATTTTCTTTGTTCTCTATGGCGCACAGCTCACGGTCGTCCCGTTCATTCTCGACGAATCCTACGGCCTTTCTTCTGGGATGATCGGGCTGTTGCTCGGACTCCCAGCGGTGACGATGGGGGTGACGTCCTCACAGTCGTCCCGTCTCATGCGCCATCTCTCACCCCCGCGGCTCATCACACTCGGTTTTGTGACCTACGGTATCGGGATGACGCTCGCTGCACTCGCCCACTCGATCACCGTCCTTGCCGGCGCACTGTTCCTTTTCGGTATCGGGCAGGGATTCGCGGAACCGATCACCGATACAGCACTGAATACACTCGCGCCCGATGCGTTCCGCGGCGGAATCATGAGTATCCGAACGAGCGTGCTTCAGTTCGGAACGACCCTCGGCCCGCCAGTGTTCGTTGCTGTTGCCTCAATTGTGGGCTACACCGATACGCTCCTCATCGCCGGTCTCGCTGCCCTCGCTCTCGGCATCTCTGCGTTCGGCCTTCTCACGCTTTCAGAAACTGGGCAATCAACTCAACGTCGCACATTCACAAATGAGTGATTGATCTGTTCCATGAGCTTGTCTCTATCCCGAGTACGGTTGCCCCGCACCCACGAAAAGAGGGTGTAGATGGCTTCGTTCAGCGAGTGTTCTAGGCCCATATCTGCCCCTCGGAACGTAGGCCAATAGACCGAAGGCCGGTATCACAACAGATCTCGATACGTGCGTGTACTTGCTTGGGAGGTCTTCTAAACGCTTTCCGCACATTCGAGAGGAGCGAATCATCCACCGTCCCGTTCCAGAACCCAGTAACCGCAGTACGTTTGTTACCCCCTGAGGAGTGCGGGGGTAGGAAAGCGCCCTCGAGTACAACCTATGGCAACACTCCAAGCAGCGACGACGTCGACCGGCACGATTGTATCGGACGCACAAGCAGTCCGTCAGCTCTGTGAGAGCTATTGCTTCGGGACCCTCAACTGGGAGGTAGACGAGGAGGGCGAACTCATCATCTGGGGCTACGATAGCTTCGAGGTGTACGAAGCGCGTGAGAACGGTCTCCCCGATTATGACGGTGGGATCGTGACCCACGAGTTCCTCCGGCAGCTCGCGGAGTACATCGATGGCGACCAGGAACTCGACATCCAGACGGCCGGGTATACGAAGTGTCGATTTCCGGTCCTCGCCAAGCGGTACGTCATCCGCAATGGTGAGGTCCTTCACGCCGATCTGACCGGACTCGACCCGATCGGCGAATAACTGGTGATCATCCCTTGGCAGGTGAAGAGGAGTCGTTTATCGGGGGCTGACGGACTGAGCCCCACGTGGGGCTTCGTGATACCATGTCCGAGCAATCTACTGACGACTCGTTCGAGGACTGTGAGCTAGGCCCCGAGGCAATCCTCGGTACGCAGACGTTCGAAGACGTCCTGTTCACCGAGGAGACAGAGACCCCGGTGAATGTTCTTACTGGCGAGACGCCCGAGCATTCGCAAGCGAGCGTCGACGAAGCTCGGGCCTTTGCCGCCGGGATCGACACCGATACGCCGCAGATCGCGCTGCAAGCATCGGTCGAATCGCAGATCGAAACCGCGAGCAAACCGTACACGGCAGCCGCGTTCTTCCACTTCAAAGCGACTGGAACACTCGCACTCCACCGCGCCTACCACGCAGCGTACGAATCGGCGGCGTTCGCGGTCGATTTCGACGCCGACTACGAAACCGGTGACCTGACGATCACCGTCGAGGAGATCACTGGGTCGGAACGAGACGACGCCTAGCGAGCGCGTATTCCGGCGGTGTTTATCGAGCGCCGGCGATGGGTGCCGGCGCACCAAGCAGTGATGCGGAGCGGAGTCGCGTGCGTCGGCAGACCGAGGTGACAACCGATGCACATGGTCATTTACACGCTAGTTGAGGCATCGACACGAGATGATGCGCTCGCCACCGGAAAGACGGTGTTCGATCGACTCGTCGGCGCCGTGCCACACGCAGGTGCTGTCTTCGATTACTACGTGTGCTTTGACGAGGAGGACACGACGGTCGCTGGAACGGCCCGTTGGGGTGATCTCCCGGTTGCAGCTTCTGTGGAATCCGATGAGGGCGAGGAGCTGCTCGAACGCGGCTGGGAAGCCACGAAAGAGGAGTTTCAGCGGAATCTCGACCGGGTGAAGGAGGCACTCGACGAACACAGCGACGAGGAGATCATGCGCGATGCGGACCTCGCCCGGCACGCATTCCACCAGGTCGGTGCGTACGACGGGCCTTCGGTCTGCCTGTATGACGAACATGGCAGCGGCATCCGGCATCGAGGCCAGTTGGAGCGAATTCTCGACGAGAGTGACGATCTCTGGATTGTGCCGGCGGACATCCACTTCTGAGGGAACAAACCGGCCAGCTGCTCCGTGGTGCAGTGACCGCAGAGCATTTTTTTCGCCCCCTGAGGGGTGCGGGGGTGCTCGAACGAGCACACCTCGAATAGAACGATGAGTGGAACTATCGACTCACAATCAGTCGAACAGACACGCCCGAGAAGTGACCGTGACGTCGTCTACGTCGGCTATCGACAGCGAGGCCGCGCCATCGTGGAGAAACAGCCCGGTCAGGAACGGCTCACTCCAAATCGGAGTCTCGAGTTGGCGAGTCACAGTCCCTCTGGCTTCGAATGGGGATACGGGGGCAGTGGCCCGGCACAACTCGCGCTCGCGCTCCTGCTCGATTACTCCGACGACGAGGAGGTTGCGCTAGCGCAATACACGGAGTTCAAAAACCAGGTCGTAAGCCAGTTGGATTGCACTGGTCCCGGCGGGCGCTGGCGACTCACCGGCAGTGACATCGACGCAGTCCTTCGCGAGACATCCGACGAAGCGGCCGCACCGTCTATCTGAGCACCAATCACTGAGAGTAACATATGTCGGAACACAACCAGCCGTCTCGTGCGGATGTCGAATCGATAGAGAACAGTGAGCGGCCGTCACCAACGGAATACGTCGAACGCAGCGACGTCGGTGTCTCGCTGACCGTGAAGCTCAAGCGCGGAACCGGGACACGAGATGAAGACCAGATCAAAGCCAAGGTGAAAGCGAAAACGCTCGAAGACGCCCGAGAGGACATGGAGATCCTTCGAGCGTACGTTTACAAACTCGCCGAGGACGCCCGCCAAATCCAACCCGAGGAAGAAGACGAGTAAGCAGTCTAGCGGGTCTCACAAAACGATTTGGCAGGCCACAAATTTCGACTCGTTTTGACTGAACTATCTGTTCAATGTGTGTGCGAATGGGGCGAGTCGATTCAAAAATCGTAGTATCAGCTATTGCTAGGCCCAGTGAAGGAGATAAAGGAGATAGATGCTAGCGCCCGTAACGAGTATACCGACCGCTGCAAAGGCCACAACAGCCAAACCAGTTGTGTAGAATGCCATTTGAACCGCTTGAAGGCCAACGAGGATCGTGAATGCTGCCAGTATCGTCCAAAAGACAGTTGAGAGAACTGACCGTCCCGCTCTTGACATCTCCTCCCTCACGGCACGCCGAATTTCGGATTCAGTGAGGTTGTCGGAGTCAGCCATATCAAGTCCTACGCTCGCCATCCATTATATATTTTGCTTGTACCGAGCGATAAGTGTACTACCTGTACTGAGCGTTCAGCCTATTCGCCACACGACGCGAAACGAGGATGCACAAACTACTCTCTGACATTCTCAGTCCGGCGCTGTTTTTTCGTCGCCTCAGCAGGAGCGGAGGCGACACTCAGTGAGCAACTCCTCAGAGCAATCCACGGAATCGAGCGGCCTATCACCGGAACAGCGTCTCGAACCATCGAATACGGGACTTCTCAACGCCGGCATCGTGACGATTCACGACATGGAGACGCTGCGGGCCTGCGTTGCCTACGAGAACACCCACCAGAATCGGGTCCAGATTCTCCGGCGTCTCGAACACAGAGCCAGCGAACTCCGCAAAGAAGAGGGCTGAGACAACGCTCGTGGAAGTTTTTCGGAGCCTCCAGTGGGTGGAGGCTCAATTCACATGAGCAATCGACCGGAAATCGAGATTCAACAGCAGACCGCCTTCGGAGACGATGGCCAGCTCGAAGTGACCGGGACGAGCGTCGAAACCTCCCTCGAGGACTTCGGTGCGGACGTGGACCACCGCGACCGTGATTCACGGCTCGATCGGCCCGAGGCGAGTGAGTTCGGCGTCGACGACCGTCCGGAGGTAGAACAATCGTCCGAGAGTGATCAGTCGAACCTCTTCGCCGATACTACCGAGGATCAGCAGACGCTCGCCGGCGACGATGCATCCGATCGCTGTCTCTTCGAGGAGTAACCAACAACCAGTTCGTTCGACTGGCTGTGTTGGGTAAGTGATGGTGAGAAGCGAGATATCGACTCGCGAGACTAGTCAATCCCCGAATCAAGCGACTGCGAGCCTCCCGAACGCGGGGGCATCAGTACCCATGCCACGAATTACAAATTGGACGCGTGAGAGCCGTACCCCGAAGCTAGCGTATCGCAACACAGAGACCAACGCGCACGCGGTGTTTCACCGAGCGCCGGACTCGTATATCCACAAGTGGCGTGCCGCGATCCTCGTCGACGGCTACCCGGTGTGGTCGCGCGGATTCGAGACGAAAGAAGCTACCTCGCTTCGCGATGAACTCCGAAAGCGACCCCACCCTGAGTTACCCTGTCCAGAGTGTCCGAACGACGACGTCGTCGTCGGCCAGAAGAGTGCTGACGGCGCGAAAGTCCAACGGTGGTTCGAATGTCGAGAGTGCGGCTACGAAAGCCGGTCAGCAATCATCTACGGCCCTGAACGCTGAACGAGAGTTCGGAAGGACACGTGCTCGTTAGCGGAAGGTGTCATAGAATAGTCCCTCCGAGATGAATTTCGGGATGATGCCGATGCCGTTCGCTGTGAGGAAGTCGGCGACGAGTGCAGAAAGGCCGTCGCACCAGCGCCAGAGGAAGGCGAATCTGATCAAACGGTTTCGAGCGCGCTCTCGATTGGTTCGTCGCCTTCGATCATCTCGAAGGTCTTCCCGTAGGTGTTCTCCGTGTCGAGTGCGGTACCGAGCGTGCGGGCAACGTCGGCGCGGGTGACTTGGCCGCGTTCGACCCGACGGGCTGCCTCAATCCGCCCGGTTGCGGACTCGTTGGTCAACTCCCCTGGTCGGACGATCGTCTCCGTGAGTTCGCTTGCTTGGAGATGCTCATCAGCCGCCAGTTTGGCTTCGAGGTACGGCCGAAGCGCGTCGGGACTCTCCTCAGGGTTGTCGGCATTGATCGCACTGAGCATGACAAAGCGCGGGACACCGTGCTCTTCGGCTTCGTCGATTAGCCTGATTGCACCGTCTCGATCGACGCCTTCGACGTCCTCGCCACCAGACCCCGCCGCGAAGATGATCGCGTCGCTTCCGTCGACGGCGTGGGAGACGTCCTCGGTGAGGTCCGCGACGACCACCTCGACGCCGAAGGCCTCCATCTCCGAGACCTGTGACTCCTCGCGCACCATCGCTTGGACTGTGTGATCGCTTTCGCTCAGCACCGCAGTAATATGCTGGCCGACCCCGCCGTGTGATCCTGCGATGAGTACGTTCATGGCGTCGTAACGGACGTGCGATAGCGCCAAAAGAATTCGTACTCGGGGAAGCTCCTGATCCGGCAGAGAGGTCATCAGAGACCACCACTGGCCCTTCACGAGGTAGTTTTTGAGCGCCCGAGAGGGGCGCGGGCGCAGGCGAATGTGCCCCCAGAGGTGACCAGAATGGACGATACAACCCAGACGATAGCGTACCGGCTGACGATCACCGTCGACGGCGTCGAGCTACCCGTCGATGAGGAAATGCGCCATGCACTCCTGGACGATCTTCGCGTAGCAGTCCGTGACCGACTCGGGGAGCGCCACGGCGTCGAAGTGGACCAGGACGACATCACCATCGCGACGGGGTATCGCTACGCGCAGGTGCCAGCAGAGTGTCCGCTCTGCAGCGAGCGTCTCGATCTCCTGAGTGTCCATCTGAACAACGAGAATGGCGCGTACGCGAGCGCGAAGTGTTCCGATGAAGACTGCGAGTGGAGCGGCGACGCCGTCTATCGCATCATCGACCTCGAAGGCGGCGAGAGCAACGCCATCGAGAGCAGCGTCCTGACCGGCGATATCACGCCGAGCTACGACCCTTACTGATGAATTCAATGGAAGACACGCCCACATTCACGCGTATCGAACCGATCTGCCCTCGCGACGGCTGCGACTCGCAGCTTGGTATTGGGAAACCCGTCTATGCAGGCGAGCAGACCGACATCGCCTACGCCGACGTCTGGTGTCAGAACGAGGCGTGTTCGTTCACTGCCTGCGCGCAGTTCGCACTCGTCGATCTTCTTCACGAAGAGGCGGACTCAGAGACGAGTCTCGTCCACGCCGGAGAGATCGACCCACTCGAGGCTCGATACCACCGATGAGTTAACCAACATCAGAAGCGGCTAGCTCTTATTGTTGGTTAAGATTGGCGTCTGCTCGTGGTTTTTTCTCGCCCCGAGAGCGAGCGCGGGGCGATCAACCCTGCATCTTCTGGGTGATTCGAGATGGCGCTCTCAGCACGTCCGACCAGCAGCATCGCGACTGAAATTACAGCCGCTCGGCAGGCTGACCACCTGGCGTTCCTCCACCGGGTTCCATTTGCGCTTGACGCATTCCGGCTCGGCTTTCTCACGGGCTTTCGCGAGGACTGTACCTACCAACAACAGCAGTACACAGACCTGGACCTACCGGTCGGGATGCTCGACAACGATTTTCGAAATCCCGACCTCGATCGGTATATCGAGCGCTTCTTCGAATACGAACCGGAGGTCGGTGTGATTGGCGACGCCTACGACGTCGACGAGGTCGACGAATACGTTGCTGCTGCCTGCGAGATCCAGGGAAGTTACCCGGACGCAGACCCCGTGATCGTCCCGAAGTGCCAGGCAGCGATCCACGCTGTCCCCGATGACCTCGTCGTCGGGTACTCCCGGGGATACGCTGATCGACTCGCTCACGAGTTCTCTGATCCTGCTGATTGGCGCGGGCGGCGCGTCCATATTCTCGGTGGCAGTCCACCCAAGCAACTCGATGTGATCGAGCAGCTCACCCGACCGACGCTGACGGGTGACCCACCTGCCGACATCGTCGGCCTCGACTGGAACGGGCTGCATCGTGGGGCGCAGTTCGGCGAGTTCTGGACGTCGGACGGCTGGGACGACAGCGGTCGCGACGCCGAGCACATGACAGTTCGGAAGACCGTTCGCCATGGCCTTGCCCAGATTCGCGAGTTCTGGCAGGCACACGGCGTCTGGCCCGAGTCGACGCCCCAAGAGGATGGACTTGAACTCGAGTATCATGGCCCGTCACCGACCCATCTCGATGGTGCTGCATGTACTGAATGTGAGGCGAACGTCTGGATGACCCGGCGCAGCCCCTACATCGCTGAGTACGACACGGGCGAGATCTGTGGCTACTGCAGCTATGATTGCTACTTCGCACATCGTCATCGGAACAATCTCGAGGAGCTCGCCGGCGAGCAGAGCGTGTACCTCCCGCCCGCATGACGCCACAAGCGGTTTTTCGTGCCCCCGGAGTGGGCGAGGGCTCGAAAAAGGCCTTCACACTGAGGTGAACTCCTGTGAGTCAACAACAGAGTACGAACGACGTCTCGATTGATGAGATTCCAGTCGATGTCGCGAACACCCAATCCGGCGAGGTCGATTCCGGCGAGGTGCCCGAGGAAATCCGATCGGTTACTCGTGAGCTAGCCGGCGAGCAGCCACCGACGAATCCGCTAGTCGTGTTGAAGGCCGCCCGCTGGTGGTACATCCACGGAAAGGGCGGAGCCGATCCCGCGTTCCAGTGGGCCATCGAGTGGGTACGACACCTCGCGGCCGACACCCCCAGCGACGTGGAACAGTTCGATGAGTTCCTCGAGTACCTCGTGGCGGTCGGCTTCGCTGACGAGAAAGCAGCCTTGCGGTGACCGCCGCCGCGAGTTTTTTATGCGCCCCAAGGGGTGCGGCGCGTCCTGAACTGACGCAATCGCCGTGAATTCGATTCGGTGAACACTATGGCTACGACCAGTGACCCGTCGGTCTCATTCGAGGAGACCGACACTCGACATGACGAGATGCACAGTACCATCGAAGCGTGGATCGACGAGCTCGTCGACCACGTTGACGATGCGCAGGCGAGCGAGGAGTTCCAGGAGTGGCTCGACGTCCAGAGTCGCTTCCACGACTATTCCCATCGAAACACGCTCCTCATCAATCTCCAGTGTCCCGAGGCGACGAAGGTCGCCGGCTACAACACCTGGCGGAATGAGTTCGACCGGCACGTCCAGGAGGGCGAACAGGCCATCTGGATTTGGGCCCCGATCATCACCAAGCAGTGTCCCGAGTGCGAGAACTCGCCTAGCTACCATGAACAAAGCGACTGTGAGTACGACGAGACATCGCCTGACGAGTGGTCGAAAGGGCTTGTCGGCTTCAAACCCACTGCTGTCTTCGATGTGTCTCAGACCGAGGGTGAGCCGCTTCCTGGGCTGGAGACTGAGGCGACTGGCGATGCCGACGACCTGGTGCCCGCACTCGAGGATGCAGCCGCTGATATCGGCGTTACGGTCCGTATCGTCGACGCTGACGACTGGGGGCATGGCGACGCCAAGGGCGTCTGCAAATACCGGAGTCAGCGTGATCTCCAACCAGTCGTCGAGGCGAAAGCCCGCTCGAATCAGGCCGACCTCGCCGTGACACTCATCCACGAGTTCGCTCAC
>NZ_SJES01000007.1:0-209497 GCF_004762015.1 Halostella pelagica | reverse complement strand
ATTGTCCCAAACAAACTCTACGACCTGCTCGCTTCTCAAACTGGCCTAACTAGACAGTGCCCTCTCGGGCTAAGTGGCGGTGTAAATATGAAAGTGAACCATCAATTGGCGTTATAGAGGATCTCATCTCACTACAGGCCCTTGGCGTCCAATTACAGATATATTACATAACGACGATTTCAGGTGGGCTCGGAGGACAGGGATCAGTTCCTAGTCCGTCCCGTGTTCGGTTAGCCTCCAACGACACGGGGAACTGATTACTGACCTATGATTTACTGTGGAACGCAGCGAACAGCGAGATATGCACAAAAGGAGAAAGCAGTCCAGAAACTAGAGGGGAAGTACAAACGCAATAAGGACGGACTTTGGAAACTTCTCAGTCAGGAGTTAGATGGGGCGTACGAAGGCTAATTGCCGACGAATCAGAATGTCGATTTTCTCCGCTCCTGTTTTTCGACGATAGCCCTTAGGACTGTTTGCGCAGGCAATTCGATGACTATTCTGCGGAGTGGGGGCGAATGTTTCGGACCAGCACTTCCTCGCAACGGCGCTAAAATGTCTCCTGCACGAACGGGTCGGACGGGCGAAGCACAATACCATCGGTAATCCGACCATCCAATATCTGGCACAACTCGTTGTAGCTCTGCGAACTGCCGACGATGGGCCAGTATTTGGGAAGGCATCAAACCTCGTTCCGGCCCCGTCGTTAGAGTCTCGCCCCGCCCATCCCTTCGAGCCGGGATTTTCGTTCGACCGGATTGAAACGCATGCGCTGGAGAAGTGGGTACGTTCGTGGCGGAGTGAATCAGATGAGTCTTACGCAGTGTATGTCATTGATTGCACCCCGCAGGTCGGTGAGGACGAAGATGCGAGGGCCCGCGAGTTGCGGGCGGAAGTTCACGCGGAGGGCGGAGTCTCTGAACCGAGGCATAAAGGGGCACAAGCGGTCAACAATGGTGAGTGTGTGTATTACGTAGGCCACTCGGATCATGTTCCTGAGCGGATGCGCCAACACGCAAATGGAATGACTTACGGAGGGGCCAAGTTTCTCTCACTGTTCAAGCCGTTCGAAATTGTTGAGTTGACGTGGCAGGAAACCAAAAGTCAGGCTACGAAGTACGAGAAGCGACGGGCGGACAAATTGACCAAACCGGGAGGTCCGTATGCATTCTCTGAGACGAGTCAGTAGGGTCCTTGCTTCCATAAGGTAGCTACCGTTCCGCGAGTAGAGCCTACCGATTCGAGAAGATTTCAACATCGCCGTAATAACGCAATCAACTATTTATAAGAGTGTGATAGCAAGCTGGTCCACAACAGAGAATCCAAACTACTTCACTGTGCGGTCTATTACACCAATCACAAAATATGCCTGTTCGTCTTGACGCGTATTATCCCAACATAGCCCAAACATCGGAGACCACGAAATCTTACATCATTGCGTATATCTACAGTAATCCCGAGTACGGCTACCAACCTTCTGAGATCAGAGACTTACTCGATCTCCCTTACGGGGCCGCTACGACCATCCTCAAGCACCTCTACGAGCAGGAGTACGTCGAGAAGACTGATGACGGCTACTATCACGCCGCCGAAGACCGTGAGGATCTCCACTGCTACGTCGCTGATCTGGACCATCTCAACCGAATTTTTGATCACCCGACTGACGGAAGTAGCGCATCATCTGCAGAGGTGGAGGGCGTAACCCCGGAACCAATAGAAGACGCTGAAATTGAAGATGAACTCGCAGAATTAGAAAGCAAGATTGAGGATTGACATCCTCCCCGCCCTGAAGGGGGAGGATTCCCGACCGCCGTTGGGATATTACGGTTCGCGGTTCACGACCTGTTCTCGTGGGGCGAAACGGCCCTCATGACGGTCGAACAGGTGAACCGCTGGCTGTGGCGACCCGGCGTCCAAGCGAAAGTACGGCATCTGTCCGGTCCCGGTACTGGTGCTCGCAGTTCAGCGAACTCGCCATCAAGTACCTCTCTTACAATTTGACCAGATACCCTGAGCGGTAGATGGAATTACAAGAATGGAATAGAGCTGTCAGACAGCGGTCAGCAACCGAGTTATCTGTCTCAACCCCTAGTCTCCCCTATGAGCGTTATTACGGAGTTCACGATCCCCGCAGACGCCTTCGCGTTACACCAGACATTCGAGGAAATCCCGGACCTGATGATCGAGTTCGAACGACTGGCGACTCACAGCAGAGAGTGGATCATGCCATTCCTGTGGGCCAGTGACGCCGATATTGACACAGTCGAGCGTGCACTCCGAGCTGACCCGTCAATTGAGAATCTACAGCGGATCGGACACGACCGGAATATCGGTCAGTTCACAGTCGAATGGGATGAGGAATTCCAGCAGCTAATCGATCAGATCGTCGATCAGCATGGGATCATGCAGGAAGCCGAAGCGACTAATGGATCCTGGTTCCTCAAACTCAAATTCGTCGAACGAGACGCAGTCCAAGAGTTTCAAGAGTTCTTTGCCGAACGCGGGTACAACTTCGAGTTACAGCGCCTCTACGAAGGTACTGCACCGAAGGAACGCGAGTACGACCTCACACCGGAACAGCACGAAGTCCTCGTCACAGCCTTGGAGATGGGTTACTTTGCGATTCCTCGTGACGCACAGATCGGTGATCTGGCCGACGAACTCGATATCTCGACGAACGCCGTCTCGCAACGACTGCGCCGTGCAACTCGCAACCTGACCCGAAATACGTTGACGATGTCCGCACCAGAGGGATTCTCGGAGCGTCACTAGCTGCCGGGCACCCGACGGCAGTATAAGGACTCTCGAACTCAAAGCGCGCCTTGTTTCCTTACTTCTCCCATATCTGCTCTGATGAGCGACCAGGAAACACCTGCTGGAATAACGGATACGATCTCCCCTGACGCTATCTACGAACTCCTCGCCGACCGGCGTCGGCGAATTACCATTACCTGTCTCAACGAATATGGAAACCTTGCATTGGCTGATCTTGCCGAGGAAGTCGCTTCTCAAGAACAGAATGCCTCCATTACAGAGGTCTCTGAAGAGGAAGTTCGGCGAGTGTATTTGTCCCTCTGGCATTCCCACATCCCAAAATTGGCCGAGGTAGACGTCGTCGCGTATTGCCAGAACCGAGATATCGTACAGCAGTCGGAGAATGCCGAACAGGTCGAACGCATACGCCGCCGTGAGACACCCGTCGATGAAGCGGAGGCGTAGAATATGAAATCACATGTTACACACCGCGCTCCCGATTCCGACGGTAGCGCCACCACTTCCCTGACGATCCGTCATCGGTGGGACCTGAACCAACTCCAGCAGAATAAGAGGGCCAATGGCGACAGTCGCTGAGTTCACCCTGGCAGCAGACGCGTTCCCCTTAGGAACGGTCTTCGCACAACTCCCGGACGTGACTGTGCAACTTGAACGTGTTATCCCGGACACGAACGGTGTCGTCCCGTATTTTTGGGTGCGAGGAACTGAGACTAATACTATCGTCGAGCAGTTTTCCGAGCACCCCGGCGTCAGAGATATCCGCGCCGTCGATCAGGTCGATGGTGAGCACCTCATGCGGTGTGCATGGGACGAAGAGTACGATAGTGTTCTGGATGCGCTGATCGCTCCTGAGGTGGTACTACTATCGGCGACCGGGTCCGCCGAGGAGTGGACGTTCGAGTTACGTGGCGAAAGTCGGGAGGCGATTGCAGAATTCCAAGAATACTGCCACGAACACGGTGTCTCGGTCGTCCTGGAAGAAATTCATGCTCTCAGGCCCCTCGATGCGAGTCAGGATCTCACCGAAGCACAACGCGATGCGCTAACGCTGGCGTACGAACGTGGGTACTTCAACTCACCGCGGGAAACGACCCTGAAAGAGATAGCGGCTGATCTCGGGATTTCTCAACAGGCGCTCGGTGCTCGGCTGCAACGTGGGAATCGGCGACTCATCGAACAAGCCCTCATCGAATCTCACCCGTAAGTCGGGAGCAGCTGTCTGACTTAAAAATCCTGTTGTGCACGAAACCACCAGAGTGACCCACATCGAACGACTAGAGAGGGGTGATGACCGACAATGACTCTTCAACCTTCAATACGGACACAACATCTACGCCACAAGACCGAACGTTCGCTCCCGCACGAAGCCTATGTGAATTCGAGTCATTCGAATACTATTCAGAGGACGACGTATACCGGGCCCTTCTCACCGATGCCAATACGCCCGTGAGTACAGCTGTCGTGAGCGCTGTCGCAGCAGCCTCAGATACGGATCCACTCTATATGGACCCGCTGTACTCGACCATCAATCCTGATGCGCTTGATACCCTTGGGACTCCCCAACGCGCAGCTGACGGTGACCGTCACATCACGTTTGAATTCCATGGCTACGAAGTCACGGTGAGCAGCTATGGGAGTCTTAAAATCAGCCCACTGGAATCACCGGAGTCTCTAACATCTGCTGATGACTAATAGCTTGATGCCGGGTACAATCAGTGACCACGTCCGGATGCGATAGCTGGTGGGATCAATGGTTTCCTATACGATTTCCTGTAGCGAGTGTGGGAAGAATCGGCTTGGTCGAAACAAAAACGGCGATGTAGTTCCGTATAGAACTTCGTGTCAAAAGTGCGGAAGTGAGAGTTACGAGATTTTGAGCGCCGAATGATTCCTGCTTCGATCACATTTTAACTAAATCTCCATACTGAATTGTTAAATTTCAGAACGTCTTGTCACAGCCTCACAGTACTCGATGGAGATGTAGCCAAATCAATTATTGTGATCCAACGAACCCGAGAGATACAGGATCACTTCTCACAGTCTGGTAATCGAACTACGCTGAGCCAGAATTCTTCGAAGGTTCGAACCGTCTCTGTGAATACATCTGGATCGACTGGTTTCGTCAGATATGCGTTGGCATTGAGATCATAGGACTTGACGACGTCTTCTTCCGCCTCAGAACTCGTCAGAACGAGTACGGGGACACGCGAGAGGTCTGGTTCGGAATCGATTTCGGCCAGCACTTCGTCACCGTTCTTTCGTGGTAAGTTCAGATCGAGAAGGATGATGTCTGGTTTGGGTGCATCCGCGTAGTCGGCGCGCTGGTACAGGAAGTCCAGGGCTTCGATACCATCACCAACGACGTGGAGCTTGTTGGCTAGGGACCCGTCCTTGAACGCTTCTTTCGTCAATCGTACGTCGCCGGGATTATCCTCGACCAGCAGAATATCCGCTGGTTCCCCGGAGTAGTCTTGCTTACTCATTGGTTTCCCTCTCGACGGGCAGTGTGAAGGTGAACGTCGCCCCCTCACCAGGCTCGGACTCAACCCAAATCTCGCCGCCGTGACGCTCGACAATACGGCGGCAGAGCGCAAGGCCAATCCCGGTCCCCGGGTACTCGTCTTGATTGTGGAGGCGCTGAAATACCTCAAAGATACGGTCTGCGTCGTCCGGATCGATCCCGATGCCCTGGTCGCTCACAGAAATGCGCCAGTATCTCTCGTCTCGTTCCGCGGTGACGTCCACGCGCGGTCGCTCGTCGCTGTACTCAATGACATTGTCCAATAAATTCTGGAAAACCTGCCGCAATTGCGCGGCGTCGCCCGTCACAGTGGGTAGAGAGTCGCTCGTGATCTCCGCGTTGGTTTCCTCGATCTGCAACTGAAGATCATCGCATGCGTCCGAAAGAGCGGCATCTAGATCGATTGACTCAAACGAGTCGCCTTGCGTCTGAACCCTCGAATATTCGAGCAATCCTTCGATCATGTCACGCATTCGGTCTGCACCGTCAACGGCGAACTCGATGAACTCACGCCCGTCTTCGTCTAATTCGTCGCCATAACGACGGTCTATCATCTGGAGATAGCTCGACACCATGCGGAGCGGTTCCTGCAGGTCGTGAGAGGCTGCGTAGGCGAACTGTTCGAGGCGTTCATTCGACTCTTCGAGTTGTCGTTGATACTCCCGGCGTTCGGTGACGTCTTGGATGACAAGCATTCCCTGGCGATCGTCGCCCGCCGTAGCGATGAGGAGCGTATACGCCAGCAGGTTACGGCCGTAGTATTCGACTTCAAACGAGTGTTCCTCGCCTTCGATTGCGGCTTTGAAATGCGGCTCAACTTCATCGATTAAATCGTCAGCATACCGCTCGTAGATCGACTGTCCGATGGCTTCCTCTCGATCGAGGCCCATCTCGTCGATGAGTTCGCCGCCAGCAGCGGTGTACTCAAGATTTTCGTTGAACAGTGCGACGAGGAGCTACAGGAAACACAGACGGAACTCGAAGACACGGTAGCCAGACTCGAAGCATCTGAGCAGCGATACCGGACCGTGACGGAGAACTTCCCGAATGGAGCCGTCGGACTGTTAGATGCCGATTTACGGCACAAACTCATCGCAGGACAAGGGTTTGAGAAAGTCGATATCAGCGCCAGCGATCTGCAGGGTGAACGGGTTCAGGACGTCTACTCCGATGAGATGTTAGACGTTATCGAACCGAATTATCGTGCGACACTCGGCGGTGAACCAGCCACGTTCGAGGTGCCGATTCAGGGACGAATGCTCGAGTTTCGGACCCACCCGTTAACCAACGAGAATGGTAGCGTACACGCCCTCATTGCGATGTCACAGGACATTACCGAGCACAAGCAGCGTGAACAGAAACTCACGCAACAGGCCCGTCAACAGCAGGTTGTCGCCGATCTCGGCCAGCTCGCGCTCGAAACCGACGACCTCGACGAGCTCATGGACGAATCCTCTCGGCAAGTGGCAAACGCGCTCGGCAACGACTACTGCAAAGTGCTCGAACTCGATTCAGAGACCGAGGAACTTCACCTTCGCCAAGGCGTCGGTTGGGATGCCGGTCTCGTCGGAGAAGCGACGGTATCTGCGGTCGAAGCAGAGTCTCAGGCTGCGTACACACTGGAGAATGATCACCCCATCGTCGTCGAGGATCTCGGTACTGAAACACGCTTCAGTGGTCCCGAATTACTCACGAATCACGGCGTCCGGAGCGGTATCAGTACCATCATTGGACCGTTTGACGAACCATGGGGCATCTTAGGGACGCACGATACCACTCGTCACACGTTCAGCGAAGAGGATGTCTCGTTCGTCCAGAGCGTGGCCAACATCCTCGCAGAGGCGATCGAGCGCCGGCAGTATCAGTCGGAGCTTGAACAGACCGTCGCTGATCTCGAAGAATCCAACAACCGTCTGGAGCAGTTCGCGTATGCCGCCTCTCACGACCTCCAGGAGCCACTGCGAATGGTATCATCATATCTTCGGCTCATCGAACAACGCTACGAGAACGAACTCGATGAAGAGGGACGGGAGTTCCTTGATTTCGCCGTTAACGGGGCTGACTGGATGCGTGCAATGATCGAGGGTTTACTCCAGTACTCGCGCGTGGAGACGAAAGGAGAGCCACTCACACCAGTGGATCTCAATGAAGTGGTTGCAGATGTCCGTGATGACCTCGACATACGGCTCACCGAGAGTGACACCGAGCTAGAAGTGGAGGAGTTACCCCACGTCTTGGGGGATGAAACGCAGTTGGGCCAAGTATTCCAGAACCTGCTAGATAACGCGATCACATACAGCGGTGAGGACTCCCCTCGAATACAGATTTCAGCTGAACAGAACGGTACGGAATGCACCGTTTCGGTCCAAGATGAAGGGATTGGGATTGATCCAGCCGAACATGACCGTATATTTGATGTTTTCCACCGCCTGCAGGGCCGAGACGAGGACGACGGCTCGGGAATCGGCTTGGCGTTGTGTGAGCGTATCGTCGAGCGTCACAACGGTGAGATGTGGGTTGAATCGACACCTGGCGAGGGCTCGACGTTTTCGATTACACTACCAGCAGTACCTGGCCAGGAAATATGACATAGCCCGAACCGTTTGATTCTCCCCATGGAACCCGTGGTATTGTCTGTAGCAAAACGACCCTTTCACGCGGCGTGACTGAACCCCGACGAGGCTATATTGATTTCGATTTAACAGACTTCGGGGCGGTTATCCTGTACTAACCCTCAACCCGGAGGAGAATTCGTCATAATTTGTGTTGGAATCTCTGCTGACTTGTGATTTGGATACTTCAAAACAGAGCTGTTAGAGATACTTGATCGGCTCTGTTGAAGAACTCAGTAAGTGACAGGTCTTGGTCCGGTTGTGGTCAATATAGGGAATTCGCTTATCGGTGCAGGCAGCGTATCGTTCAGTATGCCTGAAGAAGTCCTGTTCAAATCGGAAAGCAACCAGAGTCGAAAAGAGATTGCAGCGTCCCTTCGGAAAGTCGCAGATAATCTCGACAGCGGAAACGCTATCAGCCTGAAAGCAGGCTCCGAGTCTGTCACACTGAATCCACCTGCCCGACCAACCTTCGAGGTCAAAGCTGAACGCGAAGGCCCGGCTGGCAATATGACTGAACTAAGTGTCGAGTTTGAACTCGAATGGGACGAGAACGCCGATGGGGAGACCAGCGGAAGTGGCCAGCTGGAAATCGAGTAGTCACTTCGTACGTCCGCTGAACGGCCATTTCAAGTCTCTATTTATTTGAAGAAAATAGGTTCAACAGAGCCATTATAGCGGCAAGTGAGCGTTAGATGTTGTCGAGGTATCGCCTCCGCTGTTCGACCTTTACCTGCTCAGATCGTCTGTCGTAGTGCTTATCGATGACTTTACGACTGACATCCATCCGGTCGCCAACGATCTCTACCGGGACATCCTGGATCAGGAAGTGCGTGATACTTCCACGCCGGATTGCATGTGGATTCACTGCCTCTGGACACTTCGCATCCGTGTCACCCTCGCAATCCGGACACGGTCGGTCAAGATAACAAGGGGCCGTGAGTGTATAGACTCGCCGGCGAATCGTACTTCTACTGATCCGGCCTTGCTTCCCCGATAACAGCGGATGTCGACCGTACTCATCGGTCGCCTCGATTCGAGTATCATCCATGTAATCCTGCAGCAGGTCGACGAGGTCGGCAGAGATAGCGACAAGACGCTCTCCGGCTTGTGCATTCTTCAGCGTCGTCCCTGTCTCGGGCCGATGTGTCACATCCAGAAACCGGTCTTCGATCTTCACGTCACGCACATCTAACGATCTGGCCGCACCAATTCGCATTCCTGTCTCCCATAGGAGAGCAAAGAGCACGTGCTCTCTGGAGGCATAGTGGTATTTCGAGAGATTCTGTAGGACCTCTTCGGCACGTTCGGCTTCCAGCATCACGTCGCGCTGTTCTTCTTCGCCACTAACCTGTGGGACGAGAACCTTGTCGTATAGATCCGGGTCGACAGCTTCGATGCTACCGGACCAATTCAGGAACACGCGGAGCGTGCTCATCTGCGTCTGCATCGAGATCTTGTTGAGACCTCCTTCCTCCTTACGCCACAGACGGTACTCGTGGAGGTTCCGCCCACTTAGGTCGTTCATATTGTCGATGTCGTTTTCATCACACCACTCGACGAAATGGTTCAGTCGGTACTCGTGGCTCCGGACAGTGGCCTCGCTGCACTGGCTTGACTTGTGATCGATGTACAGTTGCTGCGCGCTACGCGGATCAATCGGTTCGAGATCGGATCGGTCGTTGGCTGTCATAGGGGTGTTTTCCTCAGAACCCCGGACAGCGAAAACAGCCAGACTGCGACGGGTCGTCAGAAGCGTTCAGCGGCTGAACCGTTTCCGCGTTGGCCCATGCTCCCTTCGGTCGCTTCCTGACCGACCGAATTACACACTCTGGGCCTTCAGGCCGTCGTTATCGCGGGATACTCGAAACCGTGAACGGCCCGTTTCTGAAGAACCCGGTCGGCTTCCTGACGCACCTCCCCGGAGTCGTGCGTTTCTCGTAGCCCATCGGAGGTGGTCGGCGTGATGAACGTCGTCGCGACGACCGAGCGATCGACCTGTCGTCACGCGGCGCGCACGTCTCGGATCAATCCCGACGGGTGTACGGTGATAGCGACGACCGCGCCCATCGCTGTAGCGAGTGCGACACCTGGGTTCGCTTGACCGAATGGAGCGCGGCCGGCCTCGATGTTCCGACGCCCGACCCTGAACAAGCCCTCGGCCGTCACGGGAGTGATCCTGCATGACGTTCGTCCGCGCTTCCGCGCTGTACGATGTCGTCGCTGGCGTCGCTGCTCGGCGTCGGTTGACCGCGGTCGACGCTCTGCCCATGGCCCACAACGCAGAGGTCGCCGTGAGCCGCATCGTCGACGCCGACGGGTGCGAACGGTGCGGTACTACCACCTGGACGCGTTGGTACGGAGCGCGTCGCCTCTGCGGGGAGTGCGTCGACGAAGAGCGAACCGCACGGGAGGGTCCGCTGTGAGTCAGGTCGCGACCGTGCCTCACGAGTGCGAGGGCAACCTCGTCTACGTCCGCCATGGGCTCTCGCCGTATTGGGCCGTGGGCTCGCTGTGCCTGAGTAGCTTCGACGGCTACAGCGGCGAGATAGAGGTCGAGGTCTTGCCGATAGTTTCTAAAATAAAATACGCGTTAGCGGTTAGTTATTCGATTTCGTAGCTCTGGAGCGTAGAGGAGCTACTATCGTCGTCCGATTTCCAAATGATACGAACTATGTCACCGCTAGTCAACTGGTTAGCCGTAACCCAGTTTGAACTGTCGTCCTTAACTTCGAAGTTCGCACCATCGTGGCTTATGCTGTTCTTTGCCGACGCTGAATCTTGATAGAAGGCGATTTTGGTTGAAGAGCCAGCAGAGAGCTTGCTACTATTGTAGAGATCCTTACAGTGTTGGGGTCCGACGCGGCACTGTCAGGATTGATTCCGAATGCTCTCTGACCGGTGACAGTGGGGTTCACATTCGACGATTCAACCGACTGACCGCTTTCGAGAGTCACTTCAACGACAGTCGTGTCAAACGTGGTCGTACCACTAGTAGTCCTATCGTCGACAGTGAAGGATTCAGTCGTTTGATCGGAGTTGAAGCTAGCCTGTGGAGTTCGTTGTTGATTCCCACCGAGGTCAAGCACGAAGGCACCAATCACTGCCGCGAGAATGACTCCGATCACCGGACTGACAGCGTCCTCCTCACTGAATGTTTCTGAGGCTCATAAAAATTATACTGCTTGGTTATTTGATTTCGTATTCCTGAAGCGTGCTGGAGGAGTCGCCAGAGTCCGACCCCCAAATGATGCGGATGGTCTCGTCAGAGGCGATGCCGGTCGAAGTACCGGTGCCGTCATCACGGTTTTCGACTGTAACTGCGTCACCGGCTGCAATTTCACCGGAACCGTCCCAGACAGCACTACCAGTGCCATCCTGTGCCTGTTCTCCTTCAACAGTCACATCGATATTGCCCTCCTGAAGGGAATCACCGCTCTCGTGGGAGATCGTGACTGAAGGCCCGCTAGATTGGTCGAAGTTAAAGCTTGCTTGAGGCGTTTCCTGCGTGTTTCCGCCGAGGTCGAGGACGAATGCCCCGATCACGGCTGCGAGGATAACGGTAATAGCGACCATAAGGATGACGCCAATCACTGGCGAAACCGCATCGTCATCCGTGAAGAGTTCTTTCAGATCCATGTTTATTTCACCGTGTAGGACTGAAGAACGCTGCTGGAATCTCCGCTGTCGCTCGTCCAGACGATCTTCACTTTATTTTTGCTGGTGGTGTACGAAGTGGAGTGATCCGCACTCGAAGTCTGACCAAAGATAACACTATCTCCAGAGTTAATTTCTCCATCGCCACCAGCCCAGGACGAGTCTAGGCTTTTAGTAGTGGAGCCGGCAGCAGTCACCTGGATGTTCCCCTCTTGCAGAGTGTCCCCACTCTCGTGGACAACCTCCACGTCAGCATCACTACCACTGATGGTACCAGTTTGATCGAATTCAAAGCTGGCCTGAGGTGTCTTGCTAGTGCTACTGCCGAGGTCAAGGACGAATGCCCCGATCACGGCCGCGAGAATGACGGTGATGGCAACCATAAGGATGACGCCAATCACCGGCGAAACTGCGTCGTCGTCGGTGAACAGATTTTTGATGTTCATGGTTTGTGTTGTTCCCGCACCCAACGGCAACGGTAAAGGTTCGGCAATTCGAGCCTTTTTCTGACGCACGGGGAGAGTGATTCTCCCGCGTCGTTTCCGTTTTCGCTGGGTGGGTTAAGACGATGATAACACCAAGTAGGTATAAATATAGTTGTCTATTCATTCTAATTGACAGGGTATACCCCCGGTTGTAAACCTTCAATGACCTATTGAAATACCTTATTGGGCTCTGAAACCGATACATCACCGTAACACCTATACAGAGACAAAAACTAAAACTGGCAAAATGTCTATAATTATATCCCCCAAAGATTTTGTTGAAACTTACTCACCGAACACAGACGTTGGTCCCTGGGAACTCCTTCAGCAGTACTATCAAGCGACGAAAGCCTCGGCAGAACTTCGCGGGGGCAACGGCGGCCGGGCGGGCTCGCAACGTATCGCGACGCATCTCGATCTCCCACGAGCACGGCTCCGGGCGTGGATCGACGACGGCGGGAAGCCGGATCCGCAGCACGGCCTTGAACGAGCACACGCAGGGGGCTGGATCGAAGTCGATACTGGATCCTCGACCTTCGAGGGACTGAATCGTCTCGTCGCACAGGTCTTCTCGGGTGGGACGATCCTGACTGACACGTACCGCCCCTACTTCGCGGTCGACTCAGACGACGCCCTCGACCGCGTCGTCGCATCGTGCGGACTCGTGGGCGTCGAATACGATATCTACCACGCAGACGAAATCGGCCGGGCGACCGAAATCCGCGTCACGACAGACGGTGCGATTCTTGGCCGCGTCCTTACAGTCCTTGGTGCGCCGCTCGGGGAGAAAGCTACACGCGACGATCTCTCACTTCCGAACTACCTCGATAATGTTGGCCAGCATCTCCGTCTCGATTTTGCTCGGACGTACGTTTTGAACCGTGGTGCTATCCACGAGGACAAAGCTACAGTTACTATTTCTGAGGATCGTCCGCAGGAATACCGCGACCAGGTCGCTGCCTTTCTCGAAGAGACACTCGGTCAGACCGTCACAAGCGGTGACGCGACGATTACACTCTCAGCAGACGCTGCTCGCGTTCTTCAGTAAGTGCCTTTCTACTCGTTGGGGGGGGGCATCCGCACGCTCGACCTGGAGGACTTCGACGTAGACGATCAGGCCCTCTGCCTCCGGCACCGTCCCGACGAAGGGACGCCGCTGAAGAACGGTCCGACCGGCGAGCGCGACGTTTCCCTCCATCCGCACGTCGCGGCGGTCGGCGAGGACTACATTGATGGGCCGAACCGGTTCAACGTAACCGACGAGTACGGCCGGTCGCCACTGATCACGACGAGACAGGGGCGGCCATCACTGTCGACGCTCCAGAACTGGATCTACCGGATCACGTGGCCGTGCAAGGTCGGCGAGCCGTGTCCCCACGACGAGGACCCGGAGACGTGCGAGGCCGCGAACTACGACCAGGCGTCGAAGTGACAACGGATGCGCCGTCGGCGCGAACTCCTCCCGGAGGAACTCTGAATATGTCCATGAATTCTGTCTTTACCCCAGTCAGCGGTCCGTTAGAAACCGAGAACTCATATCCCGCGTTGGCCCATCATTTTCCGTCGAATTACCTCGTGAGTACCGCGTATCATGTGCTCGCGATACTGAGTCCTCGGGTTATGTACTCGAACGGATGTGAAGGACCCGTCTCAGCGCAAATGAAGTAAACGACCGTCTGGGTTAGTTCGAATTCATGTTGGCCGACCGTTCCAGCACCACAACACGGAACTGACACGCCGAAGAGACAAACTCACCGAACACCCTCTGGAACGCCAGCCACACCACCCACACCACTAGTCACTCGCAGGTGCTCCGCCAGCGCGTAGCACATCCACGCCTGGCACCAGCGCATCAGCGTCGTCCGCTTCGTGTAGAAACGCCCTTTCCGGTGGTAGAACCGGCCGTCGCCGGCGTACAGTTCGTCGAGCGTCCAGTCGAGGATCCGCCGGGCGAAGTCAGCCTCGCCAGCGTAGGTGAAGACGAGAATCCCCTGCGAGCAGGCGTGAACGTCGCGGGGGTACGCCGACGACTCGTCCCAGTCCGGCGCGCCGGAGGCGTCGAACAGCGTCCGGTAGAACGCGAGGGCGTCGTCGATAGTGTCGTCGTACCGCGAACCGACGAGGTCAGCGTACCGGAGAAAGCACTCGATGACGAATCCGTTGTGGAAGTTGTCCATCGAGAGGTGGGAGGCGTCGGGCGGGTCGCGGTAGTGCCACCCGCCGCGGTCGGTCTGGAGGTAGGCGACGTGGTCGAGGATGGCGGTTGCCCGTTCTCGGAGTTCGTCGTCGCCAAATCGCTCGTACAGGTCGAGCAGGAGGCGGACGGCGATAGCGCCGGCGTTGACGGTGTAGTACTCGTCGGAGTCCTGCACGTGGTAGTCGACCACCGCACCGGTGTCGGTGTCGCGGTACCGCAGGTCGTCGACGACGAAGTCGGCGGCGGAGCGCGCGATGTCGGCGTACGAGGGGTCGCGCTCGGCGGCCCCGAGCAGGGCGCGCACGGCGGGCGCAGTCGAGACGACCGAGGGGTCGTTCGGCCGTCCGAGCGCGTCGAGCGTCTGGATGCAGTGCTTGTGACCGCCGCAGAACCCGCTGTAGCCCGTGGACCGGTTTTCGACGAGCCACTGGACGAGCGACTCCGCCTCGGCCCCGTAGTCCACCCCACCTGATACCCGGAGGACGCCGGCGTCGGCCAGGCGTTCGGCGACGAGATTCGCCGTGGCGAACAGGCCGGCACCCATGAAGTTACGCCGCTGCTCGACGAGAAACAGCGGCCGAACGTTGACCGGTGAGCGCTTGACCGTCTCCTGGACTACGACGTTGAGCCACTTGTTCTCGACCGGGAGCGCCCGCAGGAAGCGACTGCTCAGTCCGTCGCAGTAGTCCCACCCGGTGTACTCTTGCTCTCGGGAGTAGGCGAGCGCGTCGCGGAGCGTCCGAACGGCGAGTTCGTCGGACTGGACGCGACCGGTGCGGTCGGTGACCACGGCGTTAGTCATGCTCGGACCTCGGGTCGGCGCCGGTGAGACGGTTCGACGGCCCCTCGTCCGGCGAGGCGGTAGCGTCCTCGTCTGACGTACTCCCGTCCCCGGTCGGTGCGGATCCCACTTCCCCGGTATCGGCCTTGTCGGTCGGGAGCGTGAACCAGGACCGGAAGTCGTGTAGGTGCACGTCCCACTGCGCGGGCGGCCACAGCATCGTCACGGCGGACCTGAACAGCGATTCGTCAGCGTGCGTGAGCGCGAAGTGGAGTTCCCGTAGCGGGAACACCATCTCGCCGGTCTGGTCCGGACTCGTCGGCCTGTCCCAGGAAATGTCGAGCGTTTCGGCGACCATCGACGAGACGAACCGGTAGCCGGACTGGCTGGCGAGCGCGTAGGACGCCCACAGCTTCGGGTTCACTTCCATCAGAACGTACGAACCGTCGTCCGCGCGCTTGAACTCCACCAGTGCGAACCCGGACCAGTCGAGCGCCCGGAGAAGCCTCAGCGAGGCCGCTTCGAGCCTCGGGTCGCGGAAGATACCGACGCGCGTCCCGCTCCCGCCCTGGCGAGGGACGGACCGTCGTTCCTCGTGTTCGAACAGCATCTGCAACGACCCGTCGACGAAGAGGACGCCGCAGCCGTAGGTTCGCGGGTCGTCGATACACTCCTGAACCAGAACGTCGTCGTCGGCCCGGGCCGCCAGCTCTTCGTACGTCGACCAGAATGACGACGCGTCGTCGACGACGGCGGTGACGTTCTCCCCGCACTCGTGGCGCGCCTTGAGAAACACCGGATACGGGAGGTCTCGAACTGCGTCGGGGGTTCGTTCGTCTGCGTTCACGACGACGTCGGTGTAGTCGGTCGGGGTGTCGATGCCAAGTTCCGACGCTAGTTCCAGCATTCGCTGCTTGTCGACCGCCGCCAACAGCGCCCGC
The DNA here is from genome assembly GCF_004762015.1 of Halostella pelagica. Lineage (NCBI taxonomy): Archaea > Methanobacteriati > Methanobacteriota > Halobacteria > Halobacteriales > Natronoarchaeaceae > Halostella > Halostella pelagica. The sequence goes on along the minus strand of NZ_SJES01000007.1, from coordinate 193,528 downwards.
GATGGCGGGAGACAGCGCGCCACGCCGTCCGGCAGGCGGTCGCGGACCTCGTCGAGCGCCGTCACCGAACGGTAGCCGACCGGGATCACGATGTCGGGACGGTACTCCCGGACGAGGTCAAGCAGTGCCTCGCCATAGCCCTCGCCCGTCGTCGGAACCGTCGCGCCGACATCGCAGTATTTCGAGCACAGCAGCCTGCTCTCCGTCGAGGTCCCGACGCCGATGACGACCGCGTCGAGGTCGGACGAGACCTCCGTCGCGACCTGGATCGCGTTGTCGTAGTCGCCGTCGAGAACCATCACCCGCGGCGCGGTGTCCTGCATAGTCAGAAGCGGTCCTGTTCCGCGAACGTGATCTGCCAGTTGTTCTCGTCTGCGAGGACGGACCGCGGGAGCGGCGGGGTCTCGCCGTCCGGGGAAAGCGGCCGCGCCGCCAGATCCGTCTGCGTGCAAACTCGCGATGCGAGAGGGACGCCGTCCGGAACGAACCCCGATGCCAGCAGGAGATCACGGGGTAGCGTCGACTCGGCAACCGAGAGGACCGCGGCATCACCGTCGTCGTCGATCCAGTTCCGGAGCAGCGCCCGGAACGCGTCCCGGCGGTCGACGGCCAGCGGAAGGGCGTCCAGCAGTTTGACCTTGTCGCCGTTCCGGGTCCGGGTGACGAGAGCGGCGACCGGCCACCCGTCCCGGCGGGCGACGTATGCCGTGTGGTCGAAAGACGGATCCCCGATCCACCACCGATAGAACTCGGCGTCACGCCTGACGTGGATCCCCTCGGGGACAGCGCTCTCGTAGACGGTGGCGAGCGTCGACGGCGGTGCCGACTCGTACGTCTCGACCGCCACCCCCTCCGGCTCCGAACTCGTCGTTTCTCGGACCACGTCACAGAGTTCGAGGTATCCGCGCGCGAACGGTTTCGTGACGCTGGCGAGAATGCTCGTGGGCCGGTCGGATGAGACGAGCGGTGTCGGGTCGTGTACCCGGTAAGCCGTGCCGACGCTGTCGACGGCCGACCACCCCATCCCCTGCTGAGCGGCCAGCGCACCCGGATTCGGAAAGTTGAAGAAAAAAGACGGTTCACCCGGCTCGTACCGCTCGATCGCCTCACGCGTCATTCGCGTGTACAGGCCGTTCCGGCGATGGTCAGAGTGGACCACGGCATCCGCCGGCTGGAGCGCGAGCGTCTCGCCGTCGCGCCAACGGACCGGGAACGGAACGTACGCCTGCGACCCGACGACATCTCCGTCACGCACAGCGACCGTCACGGGCACGTGTGACAGGTACGGGTCGTCGACGTACTTCCAGTCGAACCACTCGCGAGTCGGCCGCCACCCCCACTCAGTCTCGTACAGGGAACGGATCCCGTCCCGGTCGCACTCGCGGTACCACCGGACGACGTAGTCGTCCGCGTCACGACGCTGAGCCGTCTGGTTCATTCGCTATCCGGCATACCCCGCCCAGGGGTTTTGTAATGCAGACGTTAGATCCGCTTCCGGCGGGTCAGCCGGAACTGAGGTGGCCTTGACTATCCGTCCGCGACCTCTATCGCGTTCAGAAAGCCCGTGAGCCGACGTAAGGGGGTCCATTCTACCCGGAAGTGATCGGAACTGGTGTCTGCCACTGCCGTCCGTGGCGACGAGGCAGAGAGCGGATGGCATCATCTCTGAGAGGCGTGTGGAGTCGGGAAACGTCGGCGGCGGCACGTGGGGACGAACCTCGGTTTCCCCGGCGCGCGCAACGGTGAGGTCGGTAAGCGGTATCTATAGTCGCGCTTGCGAGCAGTTCCACCCTCGACCACTAGATACGTACGATCAGATGTGAACACTGTTGCAAGGGCGACTATGGTTGGTTTGCAAGGGAGACTGTGGTTGGTCTTCGTCTCCGACCGGATATCGCGCCACGGTACAGATAGTCTGTGCGCCCAGTCGACATCTGTGAAATACCAGCCGAGAGCCCATGGAGTGCGCTGGCCGCAACCGAACGGTACGCGGCGGTTCGGGCAACGTTATTTGGTCGTGGATATCTAATAACCGGACGGACGCACGTGTCACACGCTCCACGGTGCGTCCACCCCTTTGTGAGACGATACGCGCTCGACGAAACCGGGAGATTCACCTCTCCGGGCGACGAGGAAACAGGTATGTGCGAACCTGTGACCGAGAGCCGACAAGGAGGTGCCTAACAGTGGTCTCCGATAAGACTGCGTTCGCGGTCGTTCTCGCGACCGGCGTCATCATTCCGGGCCTCGCGAAATACTTCCTCTCAGCGGCAGGCTACCCGGCGCTCGGCACTATCATCTGGGTAACCGGGTTCGGAACGATGGTCTTCGTCGTCTGGTACTTGTGGGTCCGACCGCTCGACATCACCGGTCCCGTTGGCTCAGAATAACAAGTTTAAAGACCGAATCGGAGGCAGTATCACCTAGGAATGAACGGGATACTGCTGCAGGCGCTCGATAACTTCCTGCTCGATTACAACATCGGGCACGCCGTATTTCTCCTGTTCGTGCTGTCGGTCCTCGGGACACTCCCGCTGAAATCACAGAAGGTGCTGTCGCTGAACGTACTCGCCTTCGGCCTCATCTTCATGTTGATCCCGAGCAGCGAGGCACCGATACAGTTCACGTACCTCGGTATCGTCTTGCTCATCATCGGACCGGTTCTGTACGCGACAGCCCGCCGATAACTCGTCTTCCGTCTCCGACGGCGACGACGCTTCCGACCCCACAAGTCCGTAATGATTTTGCCGCCAGCCACGTAACACGAGGACACAATGAGCGGTAGCCCCGACGACGACGAACTCGACGAGCTTCGACGCAAGAAGATGGAACAGCTCAAAGAACAGCAACAGCAGGGCGGCAACGAGGAGGCCCAGCGACGCCAGCAACAGCAGGCCGACGCACAGAAGCAGGCGGTCCTCCGCCAACACCTGACTGACGGGGCGCGAAAGCGGCTCAACTCCGTGAAGATGAGCAAGCCCGACTTCGGCGAGAAGGTCGAACGTCAGGTCGTCGCGCTCGCCCAGAGCGGCCGGATCCAGGGCAAGATAGACGAGGAGAAGATGAAGGATCTCCTCCGCGAGCTAAAGCCCGACTCCCAGAGCTTCGACATCAAGCGCCGGTGAGATGGAGCTCGCGCTGCTCTACAGCGGCGGTAAGGACTCGACGCTCGCCGCGCTTCTCCTCGACGAGTTCTACGACGTGACCCTCGTCACGGGCCATTTCGGCGTCACCGACGAGTGGAAACACGCCCGAGGAACGGCGGCGACGGTCGGCTACGAGTTCCGGCGGATGGAACTCGACCGCGAGGTCGCGGTCGAAGCCGTCGACCGGATGTACGAGGACGGCTACCCCCGAAACGGCATCCAGCGCGTCCACGACCACGCGCTGGAACAGGTCGCCGGCGACGGGTACGACGCCGTGGCGGACGGGAGTCGGCGCGACGACCGCGTCCCGACCGTCTCCCGAGCGGAGGCCCAGAGCCTGGAGGACCGCTACGGCATCGACTACATCGCACCACTGTCCGGCTTCGGCCGCGGCGCGGTCGACCGCCTCGCCGACGCGACGCTCGAACTCGACATCGGTCCGAGCGAAGTCATCCAGCGCGCCGACTACGAGGGCGAACTCCGCGCCTTGCTCGCCGAGCGACACGGCGAGGCTGCCGTCGCCGAAGTGTTCCCCGACCACGACCAGACGCGAGTGACCGGCATTCGGAAGTGAGGTGGGCGATGTTTTGAGATCGAACCGTCGAATTCCTACGAGACGTCCGCGAGAGTCGACGATATGAATACCACGAAAGTCCCGCCTTTTCCGGTAAGTCAATCTACATCGGGTAGAACGTTCGAGGTGTTTTCGCCGACGAGTGCAGTAGCCGTAGCACAGATCACGTCCAGTGGAATCGTGTTCATGTACCTAGCCGCAGATAACAGGTTTCAAGCGCACGCTGGCACAATTCGGGTGTATGTACGACCGACTCAAGGGGTTCAGGGATTTCTACCCCGGCGAAATGAGTGCGCGGCGGGAGACCATCGATACGCTCGAAGAGACCGCCAGCCGGTACGGGTTTCGCGAGGTTGGAACCCCCGCGCTCGAAGGGACGCAGATGTACGTCGACAAAAGCGGCGAGGAGATAGTCGAAGAGCTGTACGCCTTCGAGGACCGGGGCGGGCGCGAGGTTGCGATGACGCCGGAGCTGACGCCGACGGTGGCTCGGATGGTCGTCCAAAAACAACAGGAGCTGTCAAAGCCGATCAAGTGGGTCTCGACGCGGCCGTTCTGGCGCTACGAAGAGCCCCAGCAGGGGCGTTTTCGGGAGTTCTACCAGACGAACGTCGACATCTTCGGCTCCAGCGATCCCGCCGCCGACGCCGAGATCCTCGCGTGGGCAGCCGACGCGCTCACGGGACTGGGCCTCACCGGCGAGCACTTCGAGTTCCGAGTCTCCCACCGAGACATCCTCGGCGGCCTGCTGGAGTCGTTCGATGCGAATGTCGACACCGAGGCGGCCATCCGCGCCGTCGACAAGAGCGACAAGATAGAGAAAGCGGAGTACCACGGGCTGCTGACCGACGCCGGACTCAGCTACGACCAGGCGGAGCAGTTCGACGACCTCCTCGCGGTCGACGCAGACAACCTCGACGAACTGATCACGTTCGCCGACACCGACCGCGTCGAGGCGGCCGTGACGAACCTGCAGGACGTACTCGCCGCCGCGGAGGACTTCGGCGTCCGCGAGTACTGCACGCTCTCGCTGGAGACGGCGCGCGGCCTCGACTACTACACGGGCGTCGTCTTCGAGTGCTTCGACTCCACCGGTGAGGTCTCTCGCTCTATCTTCGGCGGCGGCCGCTACGACGACCTCATCGAGAGCTTCGGCGGCCAGCCCACCCCCGCGGTCGGCGTCGCCCCCGGTCACGCGACGCTATCGCTGCTCTGCCAGCGGGCCGGCGTCTGGCCCGAGGAGGAACTCTCGACGGACTACTACGTGCTACAGGTCGGCGACACGCGACCCGTCGCCGCCCGCGTCGCCCGCGACCTGCGCGAGCACGGCCACGTCGTCGAGAGCGATGTCGCCGGGCGAAGTTTCGGCGCGCAACTGGACTACGCCGACTCGATCAACGCCGAGACGGTCGTCATCGTCGGCGAACAGGACCTCGAAAACGACGAACTGACGATCAAAGACATGGAGAGCGGCGACCAGACGCAGGTGCCGGTCGACGAGTTCCCCGGCGACGACGACGCGCCGACGTACGAAGACCTCGGGTAGTGCTTCCCGTTACAGGACTGTTCGTCCCGCGACTCTGGGTTTTAGCGGTTGCTCAGTTCTCTCCGATGGACGGAAGACAATGAAAGCCAAGTACGGGCGACGGCTGACCGGGAATTCGGGGACCGTAGTGACGACCAGCCCTCGCCGGAGATCGAATGGGGTACCGATCAGGAACGGTCGCTGGCGGTATCGTACTGGATGACGGCTGTTACGAACTGGTGGTTAAATCGTGGGGCGCGCCGGGGTCCGGTTCAGTAACAGCGCGGTGTACGTTCACAGAACCTGATCTGGAGGCCCCAGAGCCCGTCGGCGCGACGGAATTCAGCGACGATTCTGCACTCGGCAGGTTATTTGTCGTATGCGGCAGTATCGCCGGATATGAACGCTCGAAACGCGATAGATCTGGTCCTCGACCCAGACATAATCGTCTTTCTCGTCCTCGGAGTGGGGATCACGGCCGCCTTCTTCGACCTCTGGTTCGCCGGTCTGGTCTTCGCGCTCGGATTCGGGGTGTTACTACCTCTGTCGGATGTCCTTTCGAAAAAACTCGGGACGGACGAGGAGAGCGACACTCATGACAAACGGTGGGACCAGCACGATATCGGGGAGGAAAGCGACGAAGTCGACGAATCGGCCGCCCTCGAAACCCTCCGCGAGCGCTACGCCCACGGAGAGATAGACGAGATCGAGTACGAGCGCCGTCTGGAGGACCTGCTGGCGACCGAGAGCGTCGACGACGCGCGAGAGTACGTCGCGGAGCGGCGCAGTGGCGGGGAGCGTGACCGAACCGTCGACCGCGACAGGAGTCCGGAGCGCGAGCGGCGCTGATGGACGCCTACCGGATCGCCTACGACGGCCGGCCGTACTACGGGTTTCAGCGCCAGCCAGACGTTCCCACGGTCGAGGACGCGCTCTTCGACGCCCTGCGTGACCTCGATGTCCTGTCGGGCGACACGCCGCCGGGCTACGCCGCCGCCGGGCGGACTGACGCGGGCGTCTCCGCCGTCGCGCAGACGGTCGCGTTCGACGCGCCGGACTGGCTCTCACCCGCGGCGTTCAACGGGGAACTTCCCGCGAGCGTCCGGGCGTGGGCGCGGGCCGACGCGCTGACGGGGTTCCACGCGACCCACCACGCGACCGCCCGGGAGTACGTCTATCACTGCTTCGCTCCGGACGCGGACGCGGAGCGAGCACGGGCCGCGCTCGACCGACTCCGCGGCGAGCACGACTTCCACAACCTGACGCCGGACGACGACGGGACGGTCAGGGACCTGTCGGCGTCGCTGGCAGGCGACGGCGACTACCTCGTGCTCACGTTCCGCGCGGGCGGGTTCGCCCGGCAGCTGGTCCGACGGCTCGTCTCGCTGGTCCGCGCCGTCGCCATGGGGGAGGCAGCGATGGAGAAGATAGACCGCGTTCTCGCGTCCGACCCGCTTCCCGGGCACGAGGGCGTTCCACCCGCACCGGCGTACCCGCTGGTGCTCGTCGACGCTGAGTATCCGGATCTGGAGTTCGCGGTCGATCCGGACGCTGCGGCGAGCGCGCGGGTCGTGTTCGGCGAGAAGCGGGCAGAGTGGCGGACGCGGGCGCGAGTGGCCGGAGAGATAGCGGACCGGATCTAGCCCCACTCGTCGGGCCAGACGCCGGCCGCCCGCATCCCGGACTCGTACGCCTGTTCGCGGAACGCCCCGCGGAGCGTCGCCGCGTCGACGCGGGGGAGGGCAGCATCCAGGTCGGCGAGTTCGCGCACGAGCAGAGCGGCGAGCATCGCGTGCGTGCGGAGGTTCCGGCGGTCGACCTTGTCGCGGGTGTCAGCGCGGGTGTGGGTCCACCCGCGACCGCACTCGCCGACCGTGTCCGCGGACGCGCGGTCGCTGTGCAACTGGAGCGCCGGCACGCCGTCGCGCAGGAACGGCCAGTGGTCGCTGAAGGGGTGCGGGTCCGGGTTCTCCCGGACGGGGTGGCCGGATTCGTCGCCGACGCGCTTGACGACCTCGCTCATCGCGTCGGAGGCGTGCGTGAACGCCCGCAGGTCCCGGAATCGGCCAGCGCCGTCGACGTTGACGACGGCGCGCACGCTATCGAGATCGAGCGCGTCGGCGAGCGCCTCGCTCCCCATCAGGCCGAGTTCCTCGCAGCCGACGCCGGCGACGCACACGCGGCAGTCGAGGTCCAGTTCCGCGAGGATCCGCGCCGCGCCGACCAGCACCGCGACGCCGCAGCCGTTGTCGAGCGCCCCCTCGCCGACGTCGTGGGCGTCGTAGTGGGCGAGGACGACGACCTCCTCGTCGGCGTCAGCGGGACCGAGGACGCCGCTGATGTTCCGGCTCTCGCCCGAGTCAATCGCCGCGTCGACGTCGAGACGGACGGTCGCGCCGCGGTCAGCGTACTCTGTCAGCCACGCGCCGGCCTCCTTCGAGACGCCGACGCCGGGAACCTCGCCCGCGGCGTCGAACCGGAGCGCGCCGGTCGGCGGCAGTTGCCCCCCCGACGTGGTTCGCGAAGACGAACGCCGCCGCACCGGCGTCGACCGCGTGGCCGTACTTCTCCATCCGGTGGAGGAAGCGCCGGTCCGGCGGCGTGTCCGTACTCGCGACGACGACGCTCCCGTCGACCGCAGCCGCGTCGATCTCCTCGGGCGTGCCGTACCCCGCGTCGACCAGGTCGGCCGTCACCTCACCGGCGGGCGAGTACGGGAGCGCGACCGTCTCGAAGGAGCGTTCGACCGGGTCGGTCACCGAGAGCGATGCCGTACCGCGGGTCCAGCGCGTCACCGGGAACGACCGCCGGGTCACGTCGCGGACGCCGGCGTCGTCGAGCGCCTCCGCGACGATGTCGGCGGCGCGGCGCTCGCCCTCGTGTCCCCCGAGGCGGGTCGGGAGTTCGGCGAGGCGGGAAAGCACCGTCCACAGGGCGTCGTCGCGCCAGGCGCGACCCAGCGCGCGGTCGAGTTCCGTCTGCGTCACGGGTCGAGATCCGACCGCCGACCGGTTAATGATAATGAAAGATAAGCCTTACCTCCCGGGTGCCCTAATTGAAGGTCATGAGTTCGGTACCAGAACGCTCGGAGATAGACGCCGAGTACAAGTGGGACTTAGAGAGCATCTACGCGGACGACGACGAGTGGGAAACCGCCTACGAGAACGTCGCCGAACGCGTGGACGAACTGTCGGCCTACGAGGGCCGAGTCACGGAGGACGGCGACACCCTCCTCGACGTGCTCGAACTTCGGGACTCGATCATGCGGGACGTCTCGATGGTGGCGGCATACGCCCGGATGCGCCGCGACGAGGACACGCGCGACCAGGAGTACCAGGCGCTGACCGCCCGCGCGCAGTCGCTTCACTCCGACGCCGCCAGCGCGGCGAGTTTCATCTCCCCGGAGATCCAGAAACTCTCCCAGGACGACATCGACGAGATGGTCTCGTCCACCGACGGCCTCGAGAAGTACGACCACTACCTCGACGACGTGTTGCGGATGAAAGAACACACTCGCTCGGCCGAGGTGGAAGAACTCCTCGCCGAACTGGGCGAGGTGACCCACGGCACGGGTGAGGTGTACAACATGCTGGCGAACGCCGACATGGAGTTCCCGACCGTCGAGGACCCTGACGGAGACGCCGTCGAGATCACGCTCAGCAACTTCACGAAACTGCAGAAGCGTCCGAACCGCGAGTTTCGGCAGGAAGTGTACGAACTGTTCTACGACGACTGGGCCGACGTGCGCAACGCCGTCGGATCCGCGTACAAAAACAGCGTGAAAGCGGACGTGAAAGAGGCCCAGGCACGCAACTACGACACCGCACGCCAGGCCGCGCTCGACGGTCCGAACGTCCCCGTCGAGGTGTACGATAACCTCGTCGAGACGGTGCGGGACAACCTCGACAAACTCCACCGCCACGCCGAACTCAAGCAGGAGGCGCTGGGCGTCGACGAACTCCAGATGTGGGACGTGTACATGCCCATGACGGAGACCGAGAGCCCGGATGTCGAGTACGAGGAAGCTAAAGAACACATCGTCGAAGCGGTCGGGGCACTCGGTGAAGAGTATCAGTCTCGCGTTGCGGACGGGCTCGAGTCGCGCTGGGTCGACGTGTACGAGAACCAGGGCAAGCAGTCGGGGGCCTACTCCAGCGGCACGTACGACACACAGCCGTTCATCCTGATGAACTATCAGGACGACATCTCGTCGATGTACACCTTGGCCCACGAACTCGGCCATTCGCTGCACTCCCAGTACACCAGCGAGACGCAACCGTACGTGTACAGCGACTACGAGATATTCGTGGCCGAGGTGGCGAGCACCGTCAACGAGGCGCTGCTGACGCACCACCTCCTCGACACGGTCGAGGACCCACAGTTCCGCCGGCACGTCCTCAACGAGTATCTGGAACGGTTCCGGTCGACGCTGTACCGCCAGACCATGTTCGCGGCGTTCGAACACCGCGCGCATGAACTCGAGGAGCAAGACGAGGCGCTCACGCCGGATCGCCTGGACGAGATCTTCGGCGACCTGAAGGCGGAGTTCTACGAACCCGCCGTCGTCGACGACCGTATCGCGCGCGAGTGGATGCGGATTCCCCACTTCTACCGCGCGTACTACGTCTACCAATACTCCACGGGCATTAGCGCCGCTGTCGCGCTCGCTCAGGGGGTCCTCGACGAAGGAGAGACGAGTTCGGGCGAACCGAACGAGGCGTCTCGTCGCTACATCGAGTTCCTCCAGCGCGGATCGCGCGAGTATCCGCTCGACCTGCTCCGACACGCCGGCGTCGACATGCGCTCGCCAGACCCGATTCAGCGGGCCTTAGACGCCTACGACGAGCATCTGGACGAAATGGCGTCGCTGATCTGACCCCGGACGGCGCACACTCACTATCGACCGCGACCCAAAGGCACATTTAGGGAGCATTTCTTAACCGTTCATAACAGATGTCTCGTAGCCCTTCGCTCCCGGACAGACCACGACTCGAACTCGACCCGGAGATGGACGACGAGGAGCGCCTCGAAGCGCTCCGCGAACACTTCGCGGATATCGTCGGCGTCCACGACGAACTCACCGAACAGCTAGACGCCGCCGACGCGCGCCGCAAGGACCTCAAGGGAGACGTCGACAGGCTCGAACGCGAAAACGAGAAGCTGAAAACCTCCTCGCTGTACGTCGCCACGGTCGAGGAGGTCGCCGACGACGAGATAGTCGTCAAGCAACACGGCAACAACCAGGAGGTACTGACCGAAGTTTCGTCGCGGATGCAAGAGAAGCTAGAGGCCGGCGACCGCGTCGCGGTCAACGACTCCTTCAGCGTCCAGACGCTGCTCGACAACGAAACCGACGCCCGCGCTCAGGCGATGGAGATAGACGACAGCCCCGAGGTCCGCTACGAGGACATCGGCGGCATCGACGAGCAGGTCCGCGAGGTCCGCGAGGCAGTCGAGGAGCCACTCGTCCGCCCCGAACAGTTCGAGGAAGCGGGCATCGACCCGCCAAGCGGCGTCCTCCTGCACGGCCCGCCAGGCACCGGTAAAACGATGCTGGCGAAAGCGGTCGCGAACGAGACGGACGCCACGTTCATCAAGATGGCCGGTTCCGAACTCGTCAGGAAGTTCATCGGCGAGGGGTCGCGGCTCGTCCGGGATCTGTTCGAACTCGCCTCCGAGCGCCAGCCCTCTATCATCTTCATCGACGAGATAGACGCGATCGCGGCAAAGCGGACGGAGTCGAAGACCTCCGGCGACGCCGAGGTCCAGCGGACGATGATGCAACTGCTCTCGGAGATGGACGGCTTCGAGGACCGTGGGAACATCCGCATCATCGCGGCGACGAACCGCTTCGACATGCTCGACCGCGCCATCCTCCGGCCCGGTCGCTTCGACCGTCTCATCGAAGTGCCGGAGCCGGGCCACGAGGGGCGTGTCCAGATCCTCGAGATCCACACTCGTGGGATGAACATCGCCGACAGCGTCGACTTCGACGACCTGGCGAACCGCACCGAGGGGTACAGCGGGGCCGAGATCGAATCGCTGACGACCGAGGCCGGGATGTTCGCCATCCGCGGCGAACGCACCGAAGTCCGCATGGAGGACTTCGAGGAGGCGCTCGACAAGATGGAGGACGAGGACGGTGCCGGCGATACGGTGACGAGCGGCGGCTACCCGGATTACGCCTACTGAACCGACCTTTTGCGCTGTCGTTCGGAAATCGCGAAGTGATTTCCGTGATGACGAGATGGAAGCCGTCTCGAACCATGCGACTTGAGTGGTTCGCCACGGGTGGACACGCTCGCGAGGCTCGGCAACAGCTCGACCGAAATCACTCCTCCTTCACTTCGCTTCGCTCCGGTCAGTCGTCGGACCGCTCGGTCCCTGCGGTCGCTTACGGATCTACTACTTGCAGATTGCCTGCCCTCCCCCGTCATCGCGCGCCTCGCCGTCGTTCACGGCGAGGCACGCTCTCGGCCGTGGGATTCGCCTCTCGCCGAACCGCAACGCCTTACGTAATCGGGCGTTATCTCCGTATATGAACACGATTCGCGTCGTCTGGGGAACGGCGACGGGACCCACGGAGATGGCGTCGTACGACGCCGCGCTGGCCGAGGCGAACGTCCACAACTACAACCTCGTCCCCGTTTCGTCGGTGATTCCGGCGGACACGGAGGTAGAGGCAGTCGGAGACGCGCCGGACCTCGGCCCGGCCGGCGAGCGCCTGACGGTCGTCGAAGCGAAGGCGACGGTGGCCGGACCCGGGCGTGCGAGCGCCGGCCTGGCCTGGTCACCGTCCAAGGAGGGTCCAGGACTGTTTTACGAGGCCGGCGGCGAGACGGGCACAGAGGACATCCGCGGACGCGTGTTGGAGGGTCTTTCGACGGGGCAGGAACTCAGAGACTGGACGTTCGAGTCGACCCATCACGAGGTCGTCACGGCTCCCGCCGAACCCGGCATGTACACCTCAGCGGTCGTACTGGCGGTGTTCGGCGATTCGGAGTCGCTGTTCTGACGGCAGAGTACCCCGGCCGATCCCTTTTTACGAGGGAGGACCGTATCACAGATACCGAGATTCTCATGAACGGAAATACGCCGTACGCTGGGAACCCAGGTATGACCCAGGCTGGCAAGCGTGCCACGGCTGATCTCCCCGAGCTGACACAGGATCAGCGACGCGCACTACGTCAGGACGTCTCCCGTATCGCGGCGCGAACGCGGGAATATCTCCCCAGCGAGTACATCGTCGACTCCGAAATCTCTCACGGCTCCGGCGGCCCGCAGGCGACCGTCGCCGTCCGTCCGCCGGTCGGCCACCCCGTCTCCGCCGGATTCACCCCCGACCAGGACGACCTCGACGGCGAGGACCTCATCGCCGCGGAGGACCGCAACGAAGTCGCCCGGGGTCTCGCCGCAAGCGCCGCTCTGCAGGTCAAACAGGCCATGCAGGAGGGCGTGACGCCGACCGCGCGGTAGATTAGTCTCTTTTGCGAGGAGAGAACGCTTCGTTAGCGATCGCGTCGTTAGCGTGTACTGATGGCCGGGAGCGCAGTGACCGAGGCGGGACGCAGTGATCTTGGTCGAGCTGTTGCCGAGCCTCGGGAAACCGGCGCTCCGCGCCGTGTTTCCCGTCGCGTAGCGCAAAAGGTCGTCGCGTTACTTGCCCCAGAACGGGTCCCGCTTGCGCTGCTTGTCCAGGTACTGCTGGAGCGCCTCGAACTCGTCGGCCGGAATGTCGTCGGAGAGTTCCTGCTCCAGTATCTTGGCGTGTTTCTCGGGGAGTTCCACCCAGAGCTCGTCGCCCTCGTGGATCTGGCGGCCGACAGTGGGGCCGTCGATGGCCACGCTGACGCGGTCGCCGCGGCGGGCCTCGTCGACGTCCTCGCCCTGCTCCTGAATGCCTTTGATCTGGCCGATCCTGTCGGGCTCGTTCCCCTCGAACAGGACGACGCGGGAGTTGTTCTTCACGGTGCCCGAGACGACCTCGACGCCGACGACCGCGGGGTCGTTCTGGCGGAAGGTGTGGTCCGGGAGGATCTGGAACCGCGCGGGACGAGTGATGTTTTCGAGGACGGTCTCCTGTTGAGCCTTCTCGATCTCTTCGACGTACTCCTCGTACTCCTCGATGAGTTGATAGATGACGTCGCTTGTGAAGAGGTGAACGTCGTCGCGTTCCGCCTGGTCTTCGGCGTCGTCGAGCACGTCGACGTTGAAGCCGAGGAGGGTGCGGTGTTTGTCCTCGTCGGCGGTGTCCGCGACGCTGATGTCCCGCGGTGCGACGTCGCCGACCTCGGCGCGCATGATCGGGACGTCTGCCTCTTCGAGGGCGTTTGCCATCGCTTCGAGGCTACCGAGCGTGTCGGCTTTGATGACGACGCCCTCCTCGCCGGTGCTGACGGCGATGTCGGAGAGTTCCTCCTGGACCTCGCCGATGACCTCGTCCACGTCGCGGTCGCGGACCACGCGGACCGGCGCGCCGGCCATCGCCTCGTCCAGGTCGGGCGCGGCGATCTTCACGCCTGACGCGGCAGAGATGGAATCGACCGTGTCGAAGCGACTCTCGGTGCGGATCTCGGCGAGCGGGCGAGGTTTCAGCAGCGCGCGGACCTCCGTGACGATAGGTTCGTTCTCGCCACCGATGACGACAGTGTCGTTCTCGCTGACCGTGCCGTCGTAGAGGACGACGTCTATCGTGGTGCCGAACCCCTTCTCCTCTTTGACTTCGAGGACGGTGCCGACGCCGGGGCCTTCCACGTCGATCTCCATTGCCTCCTTCATGTAGCGCTGGGAGAGGCCCATCATGACGGTGAGGAGGTCGGGAACGCCCTCGCCGGTCATAGCGCTGACCGGGACGACGCCGACGTTGTTCTGGAAGTTCTGGACCCGCCAGTACATGTCCGCGGAGAAGCCCTCGTCGGAGAGGTTACCGATGATCTCGTAGAGGCTCTCGTCCAGGTCCGAGCGGACGCGGTCGCTTTGCTGGTCGTAGGTCTGCTGGATCGGGGTGTCCTCGTTGGGGTTCCAGCCGGGGACCGTGTCGATCTTGTTCGCGGCGACGATAAAGGGGGTCTCCGAGCGCTTGAGGATGTCCAGCGCTTCGAGCGTCTGCGGTTGGAAGCCGTCGTTGACGTCGACGACGAGGATGGCGATGTCGGCCAGCGCGCCGCCGCGGGAGCGCAGCGTCGTAAAGGAGTGGTGCCCCGGCGTGTCGATAAAGAGCAGTCCGGGCAGGTCGAAGTCGTCGGGATCGACGAGTTCGCCGGCGATCTCCGAGATGACGTCGAGCGGAACGGCCGTCGCGCCGATGTGCTGTGTGATCGCCCCGGACTCGCCCTCGATGACGGCGGAGCCGCGGATCTTGTCGAGCAGGCTGGTCTTGCCGTGGTCGACGTGGCCCAGGACGGCGACGATAGGAGTACGAAGGGATTCTGACGGATCGCGTGTATCGGTATCAGACATAGCTAGCCACCGGAGAAGGTTCTTGTGTAGGACTACTCTGCGCACCATTTAAGCGTATCGTCATCGGTCCCCCGGGACGCGGGAGCGGCCGCTCACGACGGTGGCGTCGGCGACCACGGCGAACGGTACCACCAGAGCGAGCCAATCGACGGTACTCAGCCCCGCCATGTTCGTACGTGACAATAAGATCGTGAATAAACGTGCAGGTCGATCGGCGTACGAGACACGAATCTAACAGGTCTGCAGGGTCCGGAGCGTCAGACGGCCCGTGGCGTTTATAGTTCATTAGTTGAAAAGGGATGGTATGTCCGGCATACTCGCCGAAAACCTCTCCGGGAAAGCTGTCATGGGGTCTGACGGCACTGAACTCGGAATGCTCTACAACATCACGATGGACCTTCGTACGGGCGAACTCGACAATATCGTCATCGACCCGACGGAGGACACGCCGACCCGTAGCATCGATCTCGAAACCGACAGTGGCGGCCGATACCGCGTTCCGGTGTCGCGCGTCCAGGCAGTGAAAGACTACATCGTCGTCCAGCGGTAAATGTACGTTCTCGATTCGTCTGCGTTCATCAACGAGTATCACACCGACGAACAGATGGCAACCATCCCGATGGTCCGGGAGGAACTCGAAGACGAGAGCGCCTACCGGTTCGACGCGATGGAGGGGTCGGGGATGCACATTCACATTCCGGGCGACCAGACGACGGAGAAAGTCCGCCGGGCCGCACGGGAACTCGGCGACCTGGCCGAACTCTCCGACACGGACGTTCGCCTCATCGCGGCCGCGTTCGAACTCGACGGGACGCTCGTAACCGACGACTACGCGATGCAAAACGTCGCCGAACGGTTGAACGTCCAGGTGGACGTCATCGCACAGGACGGTATCACAGAACAGCGTTCCTGGCAGTTCCAGTGTCAGGGTTGCGGGCGCGAGTTCGACGACAACAAGGACCGCTGTCCTATCTGCGGCAGTTCACTTTCGCGGAAGAACCCATCGAACGCGTAGCGGTCATCCGTCCGGCCGCTGGTTCTCGGTCCGTTCTAACCCCTGTTCGATCAGCTGCCGCAGAACCTCCTCCTCCGTGAGACCGTACTCGCGGGCGAGCGACTGGACGCGCTCGCCGATGTCGTCCTCGCAGACGATGGAGTACTGTCTGACCATAGACCTGTTTGACCGACGATTAGAATAAAACCCTGTCAGACGGCCGTCAGACGATCAGCCCCGGCGCGTACCCGGATATCTCGACGTAGAGCAACGCGAACTGAACGGCGTTCAGGGTTCCGTGGATGAACGCCGGAACGAGAACGTTGTCGGAGAGCGCGTAGAACGCGCCGAGCACCAGCGAGAGCGTGAAGATGGTCGCGAGACTGCCGATGACGCCCGGCGTGAAACCGCCGTAGGCGGGAATGTGGACGGACGCGAACACCAGGCTTGCGACGACGATAGCGGTCGGGCGGGAGAACGCGTCGTACATCGACTTCTGGACGATGTTTCGGAACAGCAACTCCTCGCCCGGTCCGATGATCAGAAACGACACCGGGATGAGCAAAAGGAGGATGTCGGCGTTCCCCTGCCGGGCCTGTTCGACCGTGGAGTGGCTGGAGGAGGGGACGCCTATCAGTTGCAGGGCGTAGCTCAGGCCGATGAGGCCGCCGAAGATAACGACGACCCCGAGGACGGCAAGGCCGACATCTCGGGCGGAGGGGACTCGGAGGTCGAGGAAATCGATCTCGCGGTCGGAGAGACGGATGTAGGCGAGCGCGGTCACGCCGGTTCCGATACCCAGTCCGAGCGCGCCGACGAGTTGCTGTCGCATCGCCGTCATCTCCGACCAGACAGTGAGCCAGAGGACGAGATAGACCAGAAGCGAGGCGACGTTGAGCGCCAGGTAGCCGAGAAATCCGACGCCCGAACTGACGACCGTCGTTCGGGTCATGCTGGTGAGGCGGTCGTCGGAGATGGCGAGCCAGTCGGCGACTGCCGCGAGGACGCCGCCGATGCCGCCGACGATGACGCCGAACGAACTGATATCCAGTATCGAAAGGCCGAACGCGAGGTCAGCGGTCGGCGTCCCGCTGACGAGCGCGTACCCGCCGACTCCGACTGCCGCGAGACTTGCGACCGCGGCGATGGGGGCTGCGAATCGCCGGTCCAGCACGTCGTACCGCCGGGCGAAAAAGGCACCAGCCGCGATAGCTGCGACGGCGACACCGAGCGACGTGACCGTCACTGCGCCACCGAGTGAACCGATCGACACGTCGTCGGCAACGCCGTCGATCAGCAAGAGCGATGCCGCGAATAGCGCGATTCCCGTGAGCGAGGCCCCGATGTCCGACGCGAGCGACTCCTCGGACCCGCTCGCGTAGTCGCTCGGGGCTGCCGTATCGTCCATGTCCAGGTATTCGTGTCCCGAAAGTAAAGCCCTCCCCTTACTCGATGACGAGCCGCTCCTTCTCGGCCACCGCCTCGGCCTCCTCGAAGCGTCCGCCCCCCAGCAGTCCGCGGGCCGCGCGCTTGCCCCACTCGACGGCCGGCTGGACGAACGTGTCGACGTTGTACAGTTCCCCGGCCAGCACGCAGGCGGCCTCCATGCCGTACAGCAGTTCGCCCAGGCCGCGTTCGTCGACGCGGTCGAGTTCGACTCGAACCGACGGGCGGCCGGCGGCGGCGAGGCTGGCCTCGGTCGCCTCGAACTCGGCGTCTAGCAGTTCACCGAGCGAGGACCCCCCGAGATACGACAGGCCCTCAAGGTCTGTCTCGGGGATCGCGCGGTCCTCGCGCTCGCGGGCCCGTACCATCGTGACCATCTTGTCCCGCGGCCCGGCGCGGTACAGTTGCAACTGCGAGTGCTGGTCCGTCGCACCGAGGGCGCGGGCCGGGGTCTGCCCAAGCCCGTCTTTCCCGAGGCTCTCGGCCCACAACTGGGCGAACCACTCGGCGTAGGTCTCCAGCGATTCCGCGTACGGCATCACGGCGTTGACCGACGCACCGCGCTGGTCCAGCGCATACGCGCCGGCACCGTAGGCGTACGCAGGCGACTCGAACAGCGACCCCGAGAGTCGGTTGGCTTCATCGCGAGCGCCGTCGAGGATGGCTTCGATGTCGTGACCCCGGATGGCGGCCGATGCCAGCCCGACCGTCGAGAGCGCCGAGAATCGGCCGGGGACGCCCGCAGGAACGTCGAGCGCCGGCAGGTCGTGTTTCTCGGCGAGGCGTCGGAGCGGCCCCTCCTCGCCGGTGGTGACGAATGTTCGCTCCGTCCAGTCGACGCCGGCACGTTCCATCGCGTCGCGGACGACCAGGAAGTTCGACAGCGTCTCCGCCGTCGTGCCGGAGCGCGAGACGGCGTTGACGACGGTAGCGGACAGGTCAAGCGAGCCAAGGAGCGAAGCGACGCGCTCGGGGTCGACGTTGTCGAGGACGTACGAGTCGACGCCGGATTCCAGCGCGTCGGCGATCGTCGCCGCGCCGAGGGCGCTGCCGCCGATGCCGACGGTGAGTATGGCCGCGGGGTCGTCGAACCGGTCGACGGCCGCTCTGATCGCGTCCGGGTCCGCCGTCTCGGGCAAGTTAAGCGCGGCGTAGCCGTGGTCGGCGTCGGCGCGGCCCGCTTCGATCCGCTCGTGTGCCGCCGCGACATCATCGTCCAGTCGTTCCAGCGCCTCCCGGGAGACGCCTGGCGAAGCTACCGACGAGAGCGCGTTGCCGAGGTCGACGTACATACCCGTGATCCCGCCGCCACGGTATAAGTCAGTACCGCGTCGTTTATTCCGATGTCGCCCCAACCGCCGGCAATGCCAGACGCTGACGAGGAGCGGACGTACGGCGGCCTGCCGGGAGCGTTCCCCTACGCCTTCCGGTCGAGCGATTCCCGGGTGTTCCGGAGCTACGCCGTCGTCAGCGCGCTGGTGACGGTCGGCGTCACGCTGCTGCTCGGCCTGGCGCTCGTCGTCCTGATCGGTAACACCGTCGGCGGAGCCGGCGGGTCGCTCACGCTCTCGCGCTCGTTCTACGTCCTCGTCGGCCTGCTCGTCGTCGTTCCGATGGTCGCGCCGGTGCTGCTCGTCGCCCGACGACACCGCCGCACGCGGAGCGAGACGCGGTACGACCGCCGCCTCGCGGCCGCCGGGTACCTCTTTCTCGCGTCGCTGTACGCGGGCCTCGTGATCACCGTCCCGCCGTCCCAACAGACGCCGGCCTCCGGCCCGCTCGCGCCCGTCGTCGACGCCATGTACGCGCTTCCGGGGATGGCCGGCATCGTTCCGCCCCTCGTCGCGGCGCTTCTCATCGGCCTCGTCCACTGGCGGTCGGACGATAGCGGTCACTGAAACGGTTGACACGCTGATCGCATCGCTGTCGTGCGAGCAGGTGTGCAGTGACTGTCAGTGACTGCTATAGGGCGTTTCCGTACCGCGACCGACACGAGCAAAAACCCCGCGAGCGTACCACCGGCCATGTCGGAGAAAACCGGAACGTTCCTCGTCACGCACGCGGACGAGGAGTCGGCCGTGTTACGCAACGTCGAAGACAGCCAGGTTCACACGCTGTCGTCGAACCCGGGCATCGAGGAAGAGGAGGTCCTCTCGGCGACCATCGCGCCGGACCCGCCGCTGGAGGTGACGTGGAAGGTGATCGACGTCGGAGAGCGTCGGACGGTCGAACTGGTCGACAGCGACCTCTCGCCGACCACGCAGGCGATGGAGATCGCAAAGAGACAGGACGTGGGAGAACTGGCCCGCGAGGAGCGGGCCGGCACCGGCGAGATACACGTCCTCACGGTCCCGGAAGGCACCGCCGACGAGGCCGCCGCGGACGTGCTCGACGACGAGGCGACGCTCGCCCGGGCCGCCCGCCTGGACGCCGTTCGCGTCGAAGTCCGGTCGGACGACGACGCCGGCGTGGTGAACGTCCGCTACCTGCCCGACTAGGCGTTCGGCCCGCCCGCGCTCTGGATGCGCCAGTTCCCCTGAATGCCGCAGGCCTCGCGGACGGTGAACTCGACGGCCGTCCCGTCGCCGATCCGTTCGGGGCCGTCTATCTCCTCGACCCGAAGCGGCACGTCCAGTTCGCTCCCGCAGCAGCCGGTGCCGACGAACTCCTCCCAGACGTCGCCGACTGCGACCTCGTCGCGAGTCTTCCGCAGGAACGCGCGAAACGACGGTTTCTCGACCTGAAACCGACCCCAGTCGCTCAGGTCTTCGGGGTACGAAACGACGACCTTGCTCGCGGTGTCCCGGCTCATACTGTCGGATACGTTCTCGACCCGTTTAGACGCTCGGCCGGTGCGTAACCGACCAACCGACTGAGCGTTTCGGCCGTGGTCGTATCGACAGAACGCCGCGATCACCCGGTCGTGTTAACCGCTCACAGACCGCAGGAGGGCGTTTTCGAGATAAGAAAGCTTATTCGGGACGGATACGGATTCGCGGCCATGGTAGAGATCGAAGTACCGGAGATCGATTACACCCGGTACACGAATCGCCAGTTGGCGGCCATCCCTCTCGCCGTTCTCGCGGTCGCGCTGGCGATCCTTCTCGGGTGGTATCTGTTCACTGGGGCGCCCGTCGACCCCGGCACTGCGTTCACTGGCGGGGCGGAACTCACGATTCAGACGGATCAGTCCGAAGACGCAATCCGTACGGCGTTCGACCAGGAACCGTCGAACGTGCGGTCGATCCGCGGCGAAGAGGACACGTATATCGTCGAGTTCCCGCCGTCCGACATCGGAGCTCTGGAATCCCAAGCTGACGACGCGGGCTTCGAGGTCCTCTCTAGTTCCTCGACGTCGCCCAGCTTCGGCTCTCAAGCTCAGACCGAGGCGCTGTACGGGGTCGTCATCGCCTTCGTCGGAATGAGCGTTCTCGCGTTTGCCTTCTTCCGAACGTTCGTCCCCAGCATCGCTATCGTCATCTCCGCGTTCAGCGACATCGTGATCCCGCTTGCACTGATGAACGTGTTCGGGATCGATCTCACGCTCGGGACTATCGCCGCACTCCTGATGCTCATCGGTTACAGCGTGGACTCAGACATCCTGTTGAACAACCACATCCTGCGACGGTCCGGCGAGTTCTACGACAGCACCTATCGTGCGATGCGGACCGGTGTGACGATGACGCTCACCTCTATCTCCGCGATGGCGGTGATGGCCATCGTGGCCACGCTGTTCGGGATCGACCTGCTCAGCGACATCGGTCTCATCCTCGTCTTCGGGCTCACCGCGGACCTGATGAACACGTACATGCTCAATCTTAGCCTGCTTCGATGGTACAAGTTCGAGGGGGTCGCTCGATGAGCGCACTCAGCGCTATTCGGTCGAACTGGCGCGTCGTGATGCTCGTCATCCTCCTGTTGCTCAGCGTGTTCGCCCTGTTCGTTCCCGGCGCGACCGTCGGCGACGACAGCGCGAACGTCCAGAGCGACGGCCCGACCAATCTCCAGTACGGCATCGAGCTAGACGGCGGTGCCCGGATCCGCGCGCCGGTGATCGGCATGACCGCTGAAGACGCGGAGTTCGAAAACAAGGCCCAGGTCGAACGGGACGTGGCTACCGAACTCGGAATCGAAACCATCGACGTCAGCGCCAGTCGCACCTCCGACGCGACGACCGTCGAAGTGTTCGACGAGAACGTCAGCGAGAGCGAGTTCGAGAGCGCACTCGCCGCGGCGAACGTCACCCACGGCGAGATCCGCAACGGCGTCACCGCAGATACGAGACAGACGATAGTCGAAGTCCTCGACAGGAAGATAAGCGAGTCCGGCCTCGCCGGCGGGACGGTAACGCAGTCGACGACGGCCGGCGGCGAACGGTACATCGTCGTCACCGCTCCGAACCGCGACCGCGAGGAACTTCGGAGCCTCATTCAGAGCCGCGGCGAAGTGCGGATCGACGCGCTGTACCCCGAGCAGAACAACGGCTCGACGGAGTACCGCCAGGAGCTGGTGCTCCGCGGCGAGGACATCGACCCGGCAAGCACCGTCAAGCAAGACGAGCGCACCGGCGAGTACTTCGTCTCGGTGACGGTCAACAACGACGAGGCGGCCAATAAGATGGCCACCACGCTCGACGAGGCCGGGTTCACGAACCGGCAGGCGTTCAGCAACTGTCAGTACGACGCCCAGCGCGAGAACAACACGGATCCCGGCTACTGTCTGCTGACCGTCGTCGACAACGAAACCGTCTACGGTGCAGGCGTCCGCCGGGACCTCGCGACGAGTTGGCGTCCCGACGGCGACTTCACCCGGGACCCGCAGTTCCGGATGACGGCGAACACGCAGGATGAGGCCCGCAACCTGCATCTGAGCCTCCAAGCCGGTCGCCTTCCCGCGCCGCTCGACTTCGAGCAAGCGCAGACGCAGTTCGTCGAACCGTCGCTCGGTGACCGGTTCAAGACCAACTCGCTGATCACCGGGATCATCGCGGTCATCGCGGTCTCGCTCACGGTGTATCTCCGCTACGGCAACGCCCGTGTCGCGGCACCGATGGTCGTCACCGCACTCTCGGAGGTCGTTATCCTCCTCGGATTCTCGGCGGCGATCCAGTATCCGCTCGACCTCTCGGTGATCGCCGGGTTCATCGCCGTCATCGGTACGGGGGTGGACGACCTGATAATCATCGCCGACGGGGTGATGTCCGAGGGCGATGTCAACTCCAGTCGCATCTTCCAGAACCGCTTCCGGAAGGCGTTCTGGGTCATCGGTGCGGCCGCCGCGACGACCATCGTGGCGATGAGTCCGCTCGCGGTGCTCTCGCTCGGCCAGCTACAGGGCTTCGCTATCATCACCATCCTGGGCGTCCTGGTCGGCGTTCTCGTCACCCGGCCCGCCTACGGTGACATCCTCCGCGCGCTGGTGACGGACCGCTAGAACTCTTCTAGCCCCGCCTGCTCGGCCGCCGCGAGGATATCGTCGCAGGTCGACCACGACTCTCGTGCGAACGGCGGCAGACAGCCCGTTTTCTCCACGTGGGACGCGAGAAACTCCCGCGTCGTCGCGTCGCTCGGATAGCCGCTGCCGACCGCGCCGTACTCCTCGGCGTACGCCGCCATCTGGGCGTCGCGTTCGACCTTCGCGACGACGCTCGCCGCGCCCGCGGCCGCGTGGGCCTCGTCGGCACCGTGTTCCGCAGTCAGGTCGACCGTCGCCGGAAGCCGGTCCGCAACGCGGCGACCGAACCGCGATTCGCTCGTGTCCCCGGCGTCGACGACCCCGCTCATTCCGTCCGCGACGACGCCCGCGAGTGCTTCCGCCTGGGCGACGACGGTGAGCGTGTTCATATCCGTCTCCGGCGCGTCGATCCGTTCGGGCGTGATCTCGGCGACAGCGATGTCGACGCGGTCGTCCTCGCGGAGCGATTCGGCGAGTGACTCGCGCCGTGACGGCGACAGTTTCTTCGAGTCGTCGATCCCGTCCGGTAGAACCGCAGGGTCGTCGACGGCTACAGCCGCCGCAAACATCGATCCGAGGACGGGTCCCTTGCCCGCTTCGTCAGCGCCGAACACGGCAGTCATAGCCCATCGTCCGGCGGGCGAGAGAAAACAGTTTGCGGTGTCGCACCGCGCTCAGCCCGTGAGGTCGGCAAGCACCTGCTTCAGTTTCGAGCCCTCCGCGCGGCTCTTGAGTTTCTGCAGGGCGTCTTTCTCGTCGCTCAGGTTGGCCTCAAGCGCGTCCGTCACGTCGTCGTCGACGTCCATCTCATCGGCGAGTTGGATCATCCCCTCGTACATCGATATCTCCATGCGCTCGGTTTTGATGCCCGCACCGACGAGAGCGACGTTCCGGAGTTCGTCGTCCCGGATCTCCGTCGACAGTTCGTTTTTCTCTTCGACGAGACCGTCGAGGGCTGCCGATTCACTCATCGTCGGTTCCCTGCCGATCGACTCGAAGACGGTTTCGAGCCGCTGGACGTGTTGTTGTGTCTCTTCCTCGTGTTCCTGAAAGTCCTCGAACAGTTGCTCTTCGGTCACTTCGTCGGCCATCACCGCGAGGTTGTCGACGAGTTCGTTCTCGACGTAGTAGGCTTCTTGCAGGTGGTGCTCGAACAGGTCGTGCGGTGTTTCGATAGCCATTGTCCCCCAGTGAGCGATCCGGACGACCACTCATAATCACCCCGGGTAAACCACAGGAGTGCAATACGATCGTTGACGGACCTATATAAAAACGAACGGGTGAGCGAACTCAGTCGTCGGCCGGCGGAACGGCGGGACCGATCTCGTCGAATTCCTCGCTCTCGTCGAGGTCCGCGACCTCGTCGTCGTCCGATTCCTCTTTCTCGGTTTCGTACGCAAACTCGTACTCGGTCAGGCGTTCACTCTCGTAGTGGTGGCACATGGACTATCCCCCATGGTATGCTAGGATGTACCGCGCAAAAAGTTTCGGCCGACTACCCGGACGATGGTTCAGAGGCCGGTTCCGTCCGCGAACGCCGGAACCCGCTCACTCCCGGAGGTACTCGGGGTCGTCGAAGGGTTCGTCCTCTCCCTGCACGTCGACCACGTCAAGCGCCGTCACCTCGGCGTCGACGCCGAGCAGGTCGGCGAGACTCGGCTCCGTCCGTCCGTTGTCGCCGCTGACGAGTTCCTTGACGTAGAGGCCCCCCTCGCCGTGGAGTTCGATGGTGGCGCGGGTGTCATCTTCCAAGGACCCCTCGATATCGTACACCTGTCGCGTCCGCGTGACGCTCGCCCGACGATGGTCGACGCGCTCGGGCGTGTACTGCTCGATCGTCGCACCGTCGAGGTCGTCGAGTGCGCCGTCCAGTTCCTCGGCGGAAACCGGTTCCGCGAACTCGACGTCCATCCGGTAGGTCTTGCTCGCGTCGAGTTCCTTGACGCGTTCGACCATCTCGTGTGTCGCGAGCGCGAGGTCGGTCACCTCGACCGACCCCTCGGCGGCGTCGTTGATCGCCGCTTCGAGTTCGTCGACATCGGGCGAGCGGAACCCCGGTTCCTTCACTTCGACGACGAACGGGCGGCCGCGTTCTATCATCCGCGCGTCGACGTCCTCGCGGCCCGCGCCGTGGAAGACGGCCTCCTCGCCGTCCATGGCCTCACGGACGTGTGGCGCGACGAGTTCTTCGACGCTCTCATCGTACAGATAGCCGCTCCCGCCGCAGTAGTCACAGGGCTCCTCGCCGGCGTCGCCGAGTTGCTTGCCGCTGCCACCGCACTCTCTGCAGGGCCACTCCGTCTGTGGAATGTCCCGCTCTAACTTGCGGTAGCGACCGTAGACGAACGCGGGGTTGACCTGGATCTCCACGTCGCCCTCGCGTTCGAGGTTTAGAAGCGCCAGCACGTCCGGACGGTCGAAGTCGACCATCGTATCGGTGAGTTCCCCCACGCGCTTGCCGACCTCGCGGTTGAACTCCGATTTGAACCGTTCGCCGGCGTCGTCCGTCTGGGTGGGCGATTCGACTTCGTCGGCGGTGTCGTCGAGGCCCGCCTCCTCGCGGAGCAGTCGCTCGTTCTCCTCGATGAGCGGCGGCGTGCGCGTGCCGACCTGATATGTCTCGAAGTGGATGCCTTCGACGGCCTCCGCGACGCGTTCGGCCCACTCGTCGAACTCGCCGGAGCGGCCCTCGCAAACCCAGCACTCCTCGGGGCTCACCGGGTCGTACTCCTCGTCGTCTTCCAGAGCGGCGGTCACACGCAGCGCCTTCCCTCGTTCGCCGTTCGTCAGGCCGAAACTCCGGTCCGCGAAACAGCGGCCGAGGCAGGCGTCGCAGACGGGGCCAGCGTCGATGACCCCGCGGGCGTCCTCGATGACGGTCATGTGTCCCACCAGGCCCGGCGGGGGTAATTGCCTTGCCATTCCGATGAACGTATGGACGATCACCCGTACGTCACGGTATGCGCCAGTTCGTTATTCTCGGTCACGACGCTCCGACGACGCCCGACTTCCCGCTCGACGACATCACCGGCGGTGCGGGCCGCCTCGACGTGCTCTGTCGCTGTGTCAACTCCGCGTTTTTCCTCTCGCACGACATCCGCGAAGACGTTCGGGTCCACCTCGTACTGGCGGACGAGTTCACCGTCACGTTCGAGGGGAGCGACCTGCGCCGACTCAACCCCGACGAGCGCTCCACCGCGGCCCTGATACGAAACGCCCTCGACGAACGTGAGGAAGCTATCGGGCACATGCCCGTCGAGTCCAGCCCCGGCGTCTCGCTCACGCGACGCGGGTTCGAACCGGTTCTTGAGGACGTTGCCGCCGAAAGCACCGTCGTCCAACTGCACGAAGACGGCGAACCCGTGGTGGACGTTTCCCCGCCGGAAAACCCCGCGTTCGTCCTCTCGGACCATCACAACTTCGAGGCGGACGAAGCGGACCTGCTTGCCGACGCGGCGGACCACCGCGTCCGCCTCGGTCCCGAGCGACTCCACGCCGACCACGCTATCACCGTCGCGCAGAACTACCTCGACACCGGCGGATACGAGTCCTACTGATCGCCGGCCGTCACCCGTTTCGGAACTGTTAAAAACGACACCGCCCTTGTCTCTCGTGCGGGCCGGTGGGGTAGCTTGGTATCCTTCGGCCTTCGGGTGGCCGTAACCGCGATTCGAATTCGCGCCGGCCCACTTTTCCCGCATCACAACGACGAGGAGCGGAGCGACGAGTCTGCGATGTGTGACAAATAGACAGCAAGGGAATTCGAGCAGGGAGGACTCGCTTCGCTCGTCTTCCCGTATTCGACATTCGCGTCGGCCTACGTTCCCCAATTTCGTAATGACAAGGAGCGCAATCGCTCTACTGTGTCGCTCAGTGCATCACCACTGGTGATGTCGACTATCTCGACACCTTCAGGTTACAACTACGGCCACACTCGCGTGAGCGTTCAGCGGGTTCGATACCGGGCATCTCAATCACTAGCGTTCTCGATAGCGATCCAGCTTTCCTGCTTAACGAAGGTCTCGATCCCGTCACGTCGGTCGAAATCGCAGTATCCGACTCCTTCATCGAGTTGGGCGACAGTCTGGGCTTCGATGCGGGTTACGTTCTCAGCGTTGAGGACACAGTGGTTCGCCGCCGTATCCGGACGTAATGCATAGAGCCAATTCGAGCCATACGGTCTCACGACGACGTTGTAGGCCTCCGTTGTTCCATCAACGAAGTGGACCGTCGTCGGGTCGTCTTCGTCACCGTTGGAATCACTCATTTGTATCAGCCCCTCCTCTGTTGAAGTTCGTCGTGTCGCGGCTTAGTAGTTCCCACCGCTGTAGAACACAGTCCGTCGACGACAGTCGGTACACCATTCGATTCCACCGATGCTGACTGAGTAAGGGTTGATTCGCGAACTGTTCGACCTTCTGTACAGCCCTGTTCCGACTCGGATCGAAAATTACAGTCTGTTAGGCATGTTTTCCGGCGGTAAGACTACTCCGCCGTTCCGGGCGATAACAACCCTCCGGATCCGACAACTTTCAACTGGGTAGCCATAGTACTGCTAGGGAATGCCCGGAACGCTGACGCAGGCGCTGTCGTACACGATGATAGCCGTCGTTGCCGCACTCGTCGGCGGACTCGTCGCAGTCTATCGTCCACCGGGAGCACAGATGGAGAGTAACGTACAGCACTTCGCCGCGGGCGTGGTGTTCGCCGCCGTCGCCGCCGAACTTCTGCCGGACGTCCACACGCGAGCGCCGAGCGTAGTCGTCGTCGGCTTCGCGATCGGCGTCGCAACGATGCTCGGCATCCATCAACTCAGCAAGTACGTGGAGAAACGCGGTATCGGCGGGAAGGCCGCGGGGGCATCCGGTCTGCTCATCACCGTGAGTATCGACATGCTCATCGACGGCGTCCTGATCGGCGTGACGTTCCTGGCCGAGGCGGCCACTGGGATCCTCATCGTCGTTGCGCTGGCGATAGAGGTCCTCTTTCTCGGCGTGACCGGCGTCATCGCGCTCCCGGAGAAGACGGGGACGCTCAAGAAACTCGCCGTCCCCGCCGCGTTCGGACTCCTGTTACTCGGCGGGGTAACCGCCGGCGTGCTCGTCTTCGACGGCGTGACGGGAACGCCGATCGCTCTCGTGCTCGCGTTCGGGTCGGCCGCCCTCCTCTATCTGGTGACCGAGGAGCTCCTGGTCAAGGCCCAGAAGGTGCCCGAGACGCCGACCTCGACGACGCTGTTTTTCGCCGGGTTCCTCCTCATCTTCCTGCTCGACATGCTCCACTGAGAGGTCGAAACGGAGGTATTTCGGCCGCGATAGATATCCCGTCGAGCCGTACCGGTCAGTCTCCGCCGTCGACCGCTCCCGATACTGATATGTAAGTCCCGTCTGATCGTAGAGAGGAATGAGTGTCGACCGCGTTTTCGAGGGGCCAACCGAGGATGGTACCGATGGCTGACACCGGATCCGCGACGGCGAGAGAGACGGCGGCCGACCATCCGCAACTGGTGGTCGTCTGCGGGCCACCGGGCGTCGGGAAGACGACCGTTTCTGAGGGGGTTGCCGACCGGATCGACGGGGAGTTACTCCGGACCGACGTGGTTCGTGAAGACGTCGCTCCTGACCCGGAGTACACTGATGCGGAGCGAAAGCGCGTGTACGATGAACTGTTCGCTCGCGGCCGTAAAGCGGTCCGGCGCGGCGAGAACGCGGTGCTCGACGGGACGTTCCAGTACCGCCCCGTTCGGGAGCGGGCGCAGTCGCTGGCTGACGAACTGGGGGCGGAGTTTCGGTCAGTGAAAGTCGAATGCGCCGAACCCGTCGTCAGAGAGCGGATAGCGGGGCGAACCGACGACGAAAGCGACGCCGACTTCGAGGTACATGCGATGATCCGCGAGCAGTTCGACCCCCTCTCGGTCGACCACGTGACGGTCGATAACTCCGAGACGCTGGCCGAGACCCAGCGGCAACTCGACCGACTCTTCTGAGCCGTGTATCGGCGGACGCCGCCGCCGGACGATGCCAGAAAACCTTTGCACCGACAGTAACTGGTCGAGCTATGAGCCAGACGTTGAACGAACTGTCGAGAGCGCGTGCCGCGACCGACCGAGAGGTAATCCGAGGCCCGTGACCGATCCGGGAAACCTGTCCCGTCGCGACCTGCTGAAAGCCGCCGCCGGAACGGGAGCGGTCGGCGCTGGTACGCTCGCCGGCCTGCAGTTCCTCGGCGGTGAGGACACGCCGACGACCGAAGTCGACGACGACCGGGCACGTGAACTGGCGGAGCGGTTCGCGCCGACGCTCTACTTCGATGCCGCCGAGCGGTGGTTCCCGACGGACCCGCGGCCGTACGAGAGCGAATCAAACGGTGAGACGGTCGTCGACGGGTTCGATGCGCTCGACGGCTACACTGAGCGGTTCACCGACTCCGAGGCCCCGCCGGACCCGACCGTGTTCTACCGCGCGATCCGGTACGAAAGCTCGCCGCTTGCGGTCGTGCAGTTCTGGCTGTACTCGGCGTTCGACCAGTTCTCGACGAACTTTCACTGGCACGACTGGGAGGCGGTTCACGTCTTCGTCGACGTCGAGGCGGAGACGCCGCAGCTGTTCGTCGCCAGCGCCCACTCGCGGAAAGTGCCGAACAACGAGTTCCTCGACCCGGATCCGGACGCGTTCCCGCGCATCCTGCCGGAACTCGGCTCGCACTCCAGCGGCCTCTCTGTCAACGAGAACCGCGATAGCTTCCAGCGGTTTCCACTGCCTGACGCCGTCGCCGACGTGACGAACCAGGTGTTAGCCGGCGTCGAGGTCGTCGACGAACTGCCCATCGCCTACGGACTCCCGCGGGACGAAGGGACACGGCTCCCGTTCGTCGTCCCCGAACTCGATGGCGAACCCATCTACGACCACGACCGCTTGCCGGCGGTCGGCCAGTCCGACCTGATCCCCGCCGGCCTCACCGTCCGGTCGTTCGAGGACCTGGCGTCCCCGCCGAACGACCTCCCTCAGCGGGAGACGGGGCTGGTGTTCGGCCACGACCACGAGAACGCCGCGGACGTCCGATACGCGCTGGAACCGACTGCCGACGTGGAACACGTCGGCGAGTTCACCGGTCCGCAGTTGAGTTTCGAGTTCGCCGTCCCCGAGTTCGCGGAGGACAGGGTCGCCGGTCACATCACGTCGACGGGCGTGCCCTGGGACCAGCCACGGTACGACAACCCCGCGGCGGACATCTCCGACCCGTCGCACCGGTCTACGCTTGCGGAGCGATACGACGCCATCGCCGGCCCTGACGGGGCGGGTCTGGTCGTCGCCGCGGTGCAGGAAGCCGTCGAAAGCGCTGACGCGCCCGACGGCGAGGGCGTGACCACGGCGGACCTCGGTACCGAGGCCGTGGTGCTGGTCGAGAGCGACCCGGAGGCAGTCCCGACGTTCGGCGGCGTCGCAGTCGCCGCAGACGTGCCCGCCGGCGACCATCGAGTCACGGTCAACGGCGCGGGGGTCGCCCCGCACAGCGAGCGCGTGACGGTAGACGAGAGCGACACGGCGACGACGGCGGGCGTCGACGGCCGGATAGCGGTCACGGCCCGCGAGGACGCCGTCAAACTTCGCGTCGATGCGGACGGGACGGACGCGGATCTGCGGGCGCTCGCGGTGGAAGACGACTTCGGGGGTCGGCTGTACGATGCACCGCTTTCGGGGCGGGACTCAGTGTACGTCCACGGCGGCGGCGCGTACACGACGGAGGTTCGGGACGCGGACAACGAGGTCGGCGCGTTCCGTGTCAATCCCGGCGAGGAGAGCGAGGTGACGATCGACCGGCCGCGGACCGGCAAAGCCTCGCTCGCGTCGTTTCTCGCCGCCCTCTCAGAGGAGACGGCGAGACGGGTGCGGGCGGAACTCGACGACGATGACGACGGAGATGACCGAGACGAACCGGGCGACAACGGCCGGGGAGTAGCGCGAGCGCTGGAGGCGGTGGCCGACGCCGCGTCCCGCGCCGCCGAGCGGGCAGAGGACGGCGACGGGAACGGTGCGGACCAGCGTCTCGAAGCGGTCCGAGACCGACTCCACCGCGTCGCGGAACGGCTGACAGAGACGGACGACCTTCCGGACGCCGTGACCGCCGCCGTCGGGCGGCGGGTCGAACAGGCACGGCGGCGCAACGAGCAGGCGCTCGACGCCGGGAGCCTCTGAACAGGAGTTCGAACCGTCGGCCGGCGAGGAAACCGGTCGCCGCAGCGAGCCGGTCGCCCAGCGGAACCGGTGGCAGCGGCACCCGCGTTCGACGTGCTTTAGCCGCCGAGTGAGAGACGGTACGGTAGATGCCACGGGCGATCGAGACGCAGGACCTGGTGAAGGAGTACGGCGACTTGCGCGCCCTCGACGAGCTCTCGATCAGCGTCGAGGACGGCGAGTTCTTCGGCTTGCTCGGCCCGAACGGGGCCGGAAAGACGACGTTCATCGAGATACTCGTCGGGCTGGTCCGGAAGTCGGGCGGCGAAGCCCGGGTGTTCGGCCAAGACGTCGTCGACGACTACCGCGAGGTCCGCGACGCCATCGGCCTCGCGCCACAGGAGTACAACGTCGACCGCTTCTTCCCGATCCGCGAGGTGTTACAGCACAAGGCCGGCTATCACGGTATCCCCGAAGACGAGGCCGAGCGCCGCGCGGACGAGGCGCTGAAGACAGTGGGGATCTACGACAAACGCGACGAGCGCTTCGACTGGCTCTCCGGCGGGATGAAGCGACGGCTACTGCTCGCGCGGGCACTGGTCACGGACCCGGACCTGCTCATCCTCGACGAGCCGACGGCGGGCGTCGACGTCCAGTTGCGCCACGACCTCTGGAACATCGTCCAGGAACTCAACGAGGGGGGTACTACCGTCCTGTTGACGACGCACTACATCGAAGAGGCGGAACGGCTCTGCGACCGCGTGGCGATCATCAACGAGGGGCGGAAACTGGAGGTCGCCAGTCCGGACGAACTGATGGACCGCGGGACCGACACGATTTACGTCCGGACGCAGACGACGCCGTCGACAGCGCCCGACCTCACCCATCTGGACAGGGTCGAGGGCGTGACGATAGAGGACGGCCGGCTTGCGGTGCGGGCGAAACAGGGCGGCCGCGTCGCGCCGCAGGTCCTGAACGAACTAGAGGCTCGCGGCCACGAGATCGTCGACCTGGAGATCACCCGTACGTCGCTGGAAGAGGTGTTCGTCGAGTTGACGAACGACGACGGAGAGGGTGCACGGAGCGGCGAGGAGTCCGCCGGGATCCCGGGAGGTGACTCGGCGTGAGGTTCCTGTCCGTGAGCACGTACGCGCTCGTAAAGCGGGAGATACTCCGGTACGTCCGGCGGCCGTCGAACACCTTCCTCCCGCCGCTGATCACGAACGTACTGTATTTCTCCGTGTTCGGCGTCATCCTGGGGGACCGCATCGACAAGATTCAGGGGTTCGATTACATCGTGTTCATCCTCCCCGGCCTCATCGTGCTCGGAGCCATCTCGAACGCGTTCGAGAACGCCTCGTTTTCGATCTTCCACGGGCGGTGGAACGAGTACATTCACGAAACGCTCACGTCGCCGATGTCGTACACGGAGATGGTGCTCGCCTACATCGGCGCGAGCGCGCTCCGCGGACTGGTAGTCGGGGTCATCATCGCGTTCGTGGGGTACGCCTTCGAACCGGTCGGCGTCGCGCGACCGTTCTACCTCGTCGCCTTCCTCGTCGTTATCTCCGTGCTGTTCGCCAGCCTCGGCGTCGTGGGTGGCCTCTGGGCGGAGGACTTCGACTACCTGACGGTGATGAATCAGTTCATCGTCCGCCCGCTCGTGTTCTTCGGCGGCGTGTTCTACTCACTGGAGATCCTTCCGCCGCTTTACAGGACGCTGTCGCTACTGAACCCGATGGTGTACATGGTCAACGGCGTCCGGTACGGCTTCCTGGCGTACTCGGACATCGATCACAACGTCGCTCTGGCCGTCCTGTCGGCGTTGACGCTGGCGGTCGTGCTGGTAGACATTGCGCTGTTCAAACGCGGCTACGGCCTCACCGACTAGCGGCCGAGCGACGGACCGTTCGGCGCACTTTTGCGGGCAGTAGCCGTACTGGCGTGCATGGACGCTGACGACGGCTCACGTGACGGGACGAACGACAGCGGGTCTGCCGACGACTGGGACAGTGACAGCGGTTCTGTCGACAGCGACGGTGACAGCGGTTCTGTCGACGACGGTCTGGCGTGGGAGACGCTCGATTCCGGCGTCGCCTACTCCTGTCCCGGGTTCGACGTTATCAAGGAAGACGCGCGTCTCCCGGACGGCACCGAGACGGACTTCGACTATCTCACGGAAGGCGAGAGCGTCGTCGTTCTCCCCTTCACCGCCGACGGCGACGTCGTTCTGGTCGAGGAGTGGCGTCAGGCCGTGAAACGAGTCAACCGCGCGCTCCCCGCGGGCGGTCTGGAACCGAGCGACGTCGACCTGACCGCCGCGGTCCGACGCGAACTGACCGAGGAGACAGGCTACGAGGCCGGCGAGGTCGAACATCTCACCTCGGTCGAACCCGCAAACGGCATCTCGGACGTCGTCTTCCACTACTTCCTCGCGCGCGACTGCGCGCCGACCGCCGAGCAGGACCTGGACGACAACGAGACGATCCGCGTGACGACGGCGGAGTTCGACGACCTCCGGGAGGCCGTCCGCGAGGGGGAGATATCCGACGGCCGAACGGCGCTCGGCGTGCTGTACTACGCGCTGTTCGAATAGGCCGGCGGCCGCACGCCGACAGCGGGACACGTTACCCGAGCGCCGGAGCGAGCGCGTGGGTAAACGCCGCGACCAGCAGCGTCGCGTAGCCCGCCGCGACAAGTTGGACGGCCCGCACAGGTCGCGCAAGTCGGCCCTTCTCGCTCGCTTCGGACGCGAGATAGCCGGCGAGCGGGAGCGCCTGGAGCGCGTGGAGTCCGAGGAAATGCGCCGCTCGGAAATCCCCGCCGGCGTTCCAGCCGACCACCGGAATCGCCGGACTGGAGTCGACCGCGCTGGCCTCCAGCACGACCATCGCGCCGCCCTCGTACGACCCGACGACGAACAGCGCAATGCCGAGGCAGATGCCCCATTCGTACGCCGGGGCGACGGCGAACTCCCGCCGCCAAGCCCGGACGAGTAGCCACGCGACGACTGCGACCATGGCGACGATAGTCAGCCCCATGACGGCGTATACGGCCGTGTCGAACGCCGTCGACTGGTTGAAATGCGATTCGACCCCGCGTGCCGCCTGCCCGGCGATGAGCGTTATCTCGACGACGCTTGCCGTCGCCACGGCGAGCGACGCGCGCCGCAGGGTGCTATCGGCGACAGGGAGGTGGTGACCTATCCAGCCGAGCGTCGCGGTGAACAGCGCTATCGAGCCCGCGAACTTCGCGGGTTTGAGCCAGACAGGCTCCCCGCCGACGGTCCGCGGATCGAGGGCGATTCCGGCGGCGAATCCAACGAACAACGCGGCGTTGAGCGCGGCGACAGCGAACAGGAGCGGGTTTCGTCGGCGGAGCTCCGCGACGACGGTTGCGGGACGGTTCCAGCGAGCGTACGCGGCAGTGTTGCGGATCACTGCGTGAAGATCCGGCCGAAGCCGAGGAATCAATTTGCCCAACATCTTGGTGTTGGACGCCGATAGCGACAGGTGATACGAGATGATCAGAGCTCAGTTCCACGTTCAACTCCCCGAGGGCACCTGGGTCGCTGAAGTGTCGCGCTCGTTTCCGGAGGCGACGTTTCGGCTTCTGACGGGGTTCAGGGCCGGTTCGACGGCGATCGAACTCGGCGAGGTGGAGGCAGACGACCCCGACGCCGTGTCCGCTGCCATCGACGACCACCCGTCTATCGTCGCGTACCAGCGTCTGGAGCGCGCCGACGAGACGGTCGTGGCGAGATACGAGACGACGGACATCGGACTCTACGAGGCCGTCGAGCGGTCGTCGGTGCCGCCCGAGTATCCGATCACGGTTCGGAACGGCTGGATCGAGTACGAGTTCACCGGCTCGCGGGAGGTGCTGGACCGCTTCCGGACGGCGGTCGAAGCGGCCGGCCTCTCGTACGAGCTACGCTCCGTGGTCGGAAACGAGAACTCGTCGGGGCTCCTGACCGACCGACAGCGGGAGGTGCTCGCCGCGGCCGTCCGGGAGGGGTACTTCGAGGTGCCGCGGGAGTGTAC
This sequence comes from Halostella pelagica, assembly GCF_004762015.1. Lineage (NCBI taxonomy): Archaea > Methanobacteriati > Methanobacteriota > Halobacteria > Halobacteriales > Natronoarchaeaceae > Halostella > Halostella pelagica. The sequence continues at coordinate 158,713 of NZ_SJES01000007.1, read as the reverse complement.
GCTCGCGGACCTCGCGGCCACGCTGGAGGCAGACAAGTCCACGGTGAGTGAGATCCTGCGGCGCGGCGAAGGGAGCATCGTCAAGTGGTTTCTCACTGGAACGGACGGTGACACCGAGTTCTGACCGCAACGACGCGGAACGGAATCCTTACCCACGCGCCGGGGCTACCGCGAACCAATGCGCGATCACTTCGAACTCCGCGACGCGGACGCCGCGGGCCGCATCGGGGAACTGACCGTCCCCCGGGCGGGGGTGACAGTCGAGACGCCGGCGCTGCTGCCGGTGATAAACCCCAATCTGGATACGATCTCCCCGTCGCGACTCGCCGAGGAGTTCGGCGCGGAGATACTCATCACCAACTCCTACATCATCCACGGGAACGAGGAACTCCGCGAGCAGGCACTGGCCGAGGGCCTGCACGAACTGCTTGATTTCGACGGCGCGATCATGACCGATTCGGGGTCGTTCCAGCTGTCGGTGTACGGCGAGATAGACGTGACGCCGCCCGAGATCCTCGAGTTCCAGCGCGACATCGGCTCGGACATCGGCACGCCGGTCGACATCCCGACGCCGCCGGACGCCTCGCGCGAGACCGCCGAGATCGACCTGGAGACGACCGAGGAGCGCATCGCCGAAGCCGAGACGATAGACACCGGCGATATGCTCGTCACCGCGCCGATACAGGGGTCGACCTACGCGGACCTGCGCGAGGAAGCGGCCCGGACCGCCGACGCGTCGTCGCTCGACGTGTTCCCCGTGGGCGCGGTCGTGCCATTGATGAACGACTACCGGTTCGACGACATGGTCGACGTGGTCGCCGCGTGCAAGCGCGGCCTCTCGGCGGACGCGCCGGTCCACCTGTTCGGCGCGGGCCACCCGATGATGTTTGCGCTCGCCGCGGCGCTCGGTTGCGACCTGTTCGACTCCGCGGCGTACGCGCTGTACGCACGCGACGACCGCTACCTCACCGTCCGCGGCACGCAGCAGTTAGACGACCTCGATTACTTCCCCTGCTCGTGTCCGGTGTGCGCCGAGTACACGCCCGACGAGGTCCGCGCACTGGGCCGAAACGCCCGCGAGGAGGAACTCGCCGCGCACAACCTCCACGTCACGTTCGCCGAGATACGGCGGATCAAGCAGGCGATCCGGACGGGGAACCTGCTCGAACTCGTCGAGACACGCGCTCGCGGCCACCCGGCGATGCTGGACGGCTACCGCGCACTGCTGGACCACGCCGAGCAACTGGAGCGCGAGGACCCGACCTCGAAAGGCACGTTCTTCTACGTCTCCTCGGAGAGCGCGCGCCGGCCGGAGGTGCTTCGCCACCGCGAGCGCCTCGACCGGATCGACGCGCCGGCGGGCGACCTACTGCTCACGGAGGGTGCGGACGTAACCGGCTACGACGAGACGTGGCGGCTCGTCCCACCGTTCGGCCCCGTGCCGCCGGCGCTCGCCCAGACGTATCCGCTGACCGCGGAGACGCCGAGCAGGGCCGACGACGAGGCCCGCCGCGCCGCCGCCGAGGCCGTGGCGCGGTTCGCCGAACTGAACCCCGAGACGGCGGTCACCGTCGCCCACTACGACTGGCCGGACCACGTCGTCCGGCGGTTGCCGGACGGCGTCGAACGGATCGACCTGGCCGAGCGACAGTAGTGCAGAATGCGCCCGGCAACGCGCCGGACGATGCTACGTCTCCGCCTGCATCCGCCGCTGTGCGCGGTCGAGGAACGAATCCGGTAGTTCCTCCACGTCGCCGACCTGCACTCGCCAGAGGTTGGCGTAGAGGCCGTCCGCGGCGAGCAGTTCCTCGTGGCTCCCTCGCTCGACTATCTCGCCGTCGTCGAACACGAGGATGGTGTCTGCGTCCCGGATCGTCGAGAGTCGGTGAGCGATTGCGAACGTCGTCCGGTCGGCGGTGAGGTCCACCAGGCGCTCCTGGATGACGGCCTCCGTCTCGTTGTCGACGTGGCTGGTCGCCTCGTCGAGGACGAGTATCTCTGGGTCTTTCAGCAGCGCCCGGGCGAGGGCGACGCGCTGTTTCTGTCCGCCCGAGAGCTTCACGCCGCGCTCGCCGACCTCGGTGTCGTAGCCGTCGTCGAGTTCAGTGACGAACTCGTGAGCGCCGGCGCTCTTGGCGGCGGCGACGACCTCCTCGTGGCTCGCCTCCTTGCCGTACGCGATGTTCTCGACGACGGTACCCGTAAAGAGGTACGGCTCCTGCGAGACGTAGCCGACGCGGTTGCGGAGGCTCCGGAGCGTCACGTCGCTCACATCCTGGCCGTCGATACGCACCGCGCCCTCGGTCACCTCGTACAGCCGCGGGAGCAGTTTCATCGTCGTCGACTTGCCGGCACCGGTGGGGCCGACGAGGCCGACGAACGAACCCGGTTCGGCCTCGAACGAGACGTTCGTGAGCGCCGGTTCGTCAGCGCCGTCGTAGGAAAACGTCACGTCGTCGTACTCGACGCGACCCTCGGGGACCGCGAGGTCGTCGGCGTCCGGTGCGTCGCGGATATCGCTGTCGCCCTCCAACAGGGTGACCACTCGCGCCGCGGCGGCGCGGGCGTTCTGATAGCCGTCGAGCACGCCGGCGAACTGGTACATCGGGAACTGGAACCGGTTGCTGTACAGCAGGAAGGTGACGAGCGTCCCGACCGACAGCGGCGCTGTGAAAAACAGCGGCGGCTGAAACAGCAGCCAGTAGCCGCCGACCAGGAAGGTGACGGCGTAGCCGAGCGAGGTCAGTCCGGAGATTGAGCCGATGAGGCCGACCCGTTCCAGGAACGCTGACCACGCGATGTCGCGGTAGTCCGCCGACGAGTCCTGTACGCGGTCGCGTTCTTCGTTCTCCGTGTTGTATGATTTGATCGTCTGAATCCCGCCGACGTTGTTCTCAAGCCGGCCGTTCAGTTTGCCGACGCGGGAGCGTTTCTCCTCGTACTTCGGGGAGACGCGGCGCTCGAACAGCCGCGTCACGCCGAAGAGAACGGGCAACACGAGCAGCGCGACTGACGCGAGTTGCGGATGGATCCAGAGCATGAACGCCGAGATGCCCGCGGTCATCACCAACACCCGGATCCCCATCGAGACGATCTGGGTGAAGAAGTTCTCCAGTTTGTTCACGTCGTTGTTCAGCACGCTCATCACCTCACCCGTCTGCGTGTCGTCGTAGAACGCGAGTTCGCGCTCCTGAGCGGCCTCGTAGGCGTCGACCCGCACCTCGTGTTGCATGTGCTGGGCGAAGTTGCCCCAGAGATAGTCCGCCGTGGTGCCGAAGACGAGCGCCGCCGTCGACAGCACGACGATGAGACCGAGCGTGAACCAGAACTGACCGGTCCGTTCGGCGGGTATCCACGCGTCGGGGAGAAACCGGATCGAGTACTGCTGCGTGCCGGTAAACAGCGCGTCGATAGCGACGCCGAGAATGTACGGCATCACCTGCGACACGGCTACGGTGAAGACCGTCAACGCGATGCCGAGAGTAAGGTGGACTCGGTAGCCGTCGCCGTACCGCCTAACGAGGGCGAGGAGAGCGCGACGGCCGTCCCTGTCCGTGTCTAATTCGTCCATAGATAGGGACGCGCTACCGGTTCAAAAAACCTTGTGGGGGTGTGCGAACTTCTGGCAACCGAACCGCGGCCGCGTCGACAGCGCCCGGGCCGTAACGACACGCTCATTCCGGCGGGGCCACTCTCGACGGGTATGACCGACTACTTCGAGGTCCACGAGCACGACGGGGCCGCCCGGGTGGCGGAACTCCGCCTCTCGGACCCGGTGACGACGCCGGCGTTAGTCGACGAAGTGGACCGCGGCGGCGACCCGAGCGCCCGCTCTCACGGGATCATCGAGGACGCCGGGAGCCTCTGGCCCGAGGAGCGCGAACTACCCGAGGGCGACGAGTCGACGCTCACTGTCCTCCCGCACCGCGCGTTTCCCGGCGGCACCGCGGACGAGGTGCAGGAATCGTTCGCCGTCGACCACCCCGAGGTCGAGTATCCGAACGCCGTCGTCGTCTCGCCGGACACCGCGGCGGACCACGCGGCGGACGCCTACGTCGTCTCGGGCGCGCCGGGGTTCGTCGGTCACGGCGCGGCGTTTCGCGAGGCGATAGTCGACATCCGCGAGGCTATCCCCGCAGACAGTGCGCTGTATCTGCCCGGCGCGGCCACGCCGAAAAACGTCGCCGTCCTCGCCTACGCCGGCGTCGATCTGGTTGACCCGGACAGGGCCGTCGTGAAGGGGACGCAAGGGAAGTACCTCACCAACGACGGCGAGGCGTTCCTCGAAGACCTGACTGAACTCCCCTGTGCCTGTCCCGCCTGCCAGCGGTCGGTCGAGGAGTTCGACCGCGAGGACTGCGCCCGGCACAACGTCAACGCGCTCGCCGCGGAACTCGGACGCGTCCGCGAGCGCATCCGCGCCGGTCGTCTCCGGGACTACGTCGAGGGGCAGGCCCGTCACGAGCAGTGGCTCACCGCGGCGTTTCGCGAGTTCGACCAGCAGTGGGGGTACGTCGAGGAGCGCACACCAGTCTATCGAACAGCGGAGATCACCGCCGCGACGGAAGACACCATGCGTCGCGTGGAGATCCAGCGCTTCGCCGAGCGCGTCACCTCGCGATACCGCAACCGGTTCGACAACCCGCTGGTCCTCGTGCCGTGTTCGGCCCGCAAACCGTACAGCGAGTCCCAGAGCCACGGGCAGTTCCACGACGCTACCCAGTTCCGCGCCCACACGGTGTCGATGACCTCTCCGATCGGCGTCGTCCCGCAGGAACTCGAACTCACGTACCCCGCCCAGCACTACGATTCGGTCGTGACCGGGCGGTGGTCGGCCGAGGAGAAACAGTTCGTGAGTACGATCCTCCGGCAGTATCTCGAACGGAACGAGTACCCCCGCGTCATCGCACACGTCCCCGGTGAGGGGTACCGCGACATCTGTGAGCGGGTCGAGGAGTCGCTCGACGTGGAGTTCGAGTACACCGTCGAGGACCACCCCACGACGACCGAGTCGCTGGCCAATCTCTCGTCGACGCTGTCGGGCGAACTCAAGTTCTCGAAGCGGGAGCGCGAACACAACACCGTCCGCGCTATCGCCGACTACCAGTTCGGTCCCGGTGCCGGCGACGACCTGTTTGGCGACATCTCGACGCAGAGCCGCTACCCCAAACTCCGCGTACACGACGACGGGGGAGAGCAACTCGCGGCCATGGTCCCGCAGTACGGCGTGCTCGCGTTCACCCTCGCCGGCGCGCGCCGCTGGGTTGACAGCGACGCGGCGACGAAACGGGTCGAGATAGATGGGTTCACCCCGCACGGAAGCGTTCTCGCGCCGGGCGTGCTAAACGCCGACGACGACATCCGCGTCGGCGACGAGGTCGTCATCGAGGGCCCGGCGGCGTTCGCGGTCGGCCGCGCGCAGATGACGGGACCGGAGATGGCAGAGAGCACTCGCGGCATCGCATGCTCGGTTCGTCACGTCGACGAAAAGTAGCGCCGGTCGGCGAGAACACGCCGAACTGGACAGTCACTGAACGATATGTTCCATCGTCGCGGCGTCGCGCGTACAGACGCCGTCGACGACCTCCGGGAGGCAGATCCGCCTGTCCCACCCCACCCGTTCGAGTTCCGCGTTTACCTGTTCCATACACGACAGTACCCGTCGCATCGCGTCGTCGCGGGTCGAGACGGCCCCGATATCGGTCACGTGGCGCGCCTCGCCGCTTCGCTGGTGGCCGCGTATCTTCCAGATTCCCCTTTCGCGGGTCACGCTCAGAGCCAGGTCGCCGCCCTCGTGGGCGACGACCAACTCGTCGTCGCTCTCCTTCCGCACCGCCCAGCCCGACGGCAGATCCGGGCCGTCGTTTCCCGCGGCGACGGTCCGCTCCTCCGAGTGGTCGCGGCGTGTCATCGCGCGTCGCCACCGGTCGGAGCCGGGGTCGTCGTGTCGATCACGTTTTCGTTCGATCGCCGCGTCTTCTGTGAATTTCACGCCGGTAGGAAGTATACGTAGATGAGTGATAAACTGCTGATACCGTTACGGACCGTTTCGATCCGATGGAATCAGCCTACCGATGGGGACCGCCCGACCAGGGAACTGCGAACGGATGCCATCGCCGATTACTACCGCGTCAGTTCGGTGAAAGTTGTGATTCTAGCAGGCGCAGAGAGGTGTTTAAGCGGCAGTTAGCTTCGGAGGCTCACGGAAAGCGCGACTTACGAAGATATCGCGAAGGGAAGCGAAGCCCTCGCCCGGTAAGCCGTTCGTAATTGAGAGCAGTGAACCGAGTCGATCACTGCCGACCAAGACGTTCGTTTTTCGCCCGCGGCGAGCGTTTTTGGTGCAGCGGTCCGGAACGTACGGTATGGACGAAGTGTCACTCGCGGTTCCGAAGCCGATCGTCGACTCGCTGCCGGAGGACGGCCAGAGCGCCGCGACGGACATGCAGCGGGCGGTCGAAGGATGGGAGTCACGGATAAACCGAGCGATAGCGGAGGCCGACGACGACCGCGAGGCGGCGGGGTACGTCGCCGACGCAGTCGAGCAGTTCGACGACCGCGCGGAGACGTTCGACGAGTTCGTGCCCGAACTCCGGGCGTGGGGCCAGTCGCCGATCTACGCCATCGCCTGGCGAAACCTCTATGCAGACTTAATAGAGCAGATCTACGAACGCGACGACATCGCCGACGAACTCGACCGGGAGCGAAACGCCCGACTCGTCGAAGACGGTATCCGCCTCAGCGACAAGTACTGAGAGAGACTGTTTTCCTTTAGTTCGGTCGTTCGCCGACCACACGTCGGCGGACACCGGCAAACGGTTACAGAACACCGACACGGCCTGCGGGCGACCAATAGCGGCCAATACGGCTCTCCGGCGGAGGTTTAAGCGCGTCGCACACTAGTGCCGCGACATGGAGATCGAGTTGCGGACCTTCGCTACCTTCCGGGATGCCGTCGGGCAGAAGGAAGTCGCCATGGACGTCGACGGCGACCGGACTACCGTTGGGTCGGTCCTCGCGACGCTAGAGGACGAGTACGACGGCCTTACCGGACAACTGCTTGAGGACGGAGATATCCGACCGCAGTTGAGCATACTCAAGAACGGCCGGGAGGTGATCCACATGGACGGGACGGAGACGGTCCTCGAGGACGGCGACGAACTGTCGCTGTTCCCGCCGGTCGCCGGCGGAAGCGAGCGGGTAACGCGCACGCGTTCGTTCCGCGGCATATCGCGCCGCCTGGCGGTCCGGTATCTGGAGAACCTCGACGGGGAGCAAGTGGACGACGACGCCGTCGAGGGCGGGGACTGGCGCGCGACCCTGACGGCCGACGACGTGGCTATCGGGCCGTCGCTGACGCTGACGGAGGTGACCGTCGAGTTCGAGGGCGACCCCGCGACGCTCGATTCACTCGTCGGCGAGTTCGCACAGAAAGCGATGCGGGCCGGCGGATGACCAACGCTCGCGCTCGCTCCGGAGGGATGCCGTGACGGCGGACCCTATCGAGGGGCAGGTGCTTCTCGTCGCCGGCGCGAAAGCGAGCGTCGCGCCCGAGCGCCTGCCGGCGCTCGTCGACCAGGTGCAGGCGGCGCTCGAACCCAGGGCCGACCGCTACCGACGACAGTTCGAGTGCGTCCACGAGGACGAGGACCGTGCCGTGTTTCTGGCCGCCCCCGACCACTGGGCGACGCTCGGCGAGGACCTGGGCTTGCGAGAGCGAGAGCGCAACGCGATCCGGCGCGCACACGAGGAGCAGGTTCACCGGATCGGCCGCCGGACCGACCGCGAAGCCGAGTTCGAGACCGCTCTGGAGATCCGGACACCCGTCGTCATCGGACTGTAACGGCGCTCGCGCGTCGGCCGAGTACTCCCGTCACAGGTCTGGCTGTTCGACGGTGGCCTCCCAGAACTCGTCGCGGAGATATCGCTTGTCGACAGCGCAGTGACCGAAGGCCTTGGCGACGCGGCCGACAGTGGCCCACAACACACGCTGGACGGCGAACGGTGCGGACGGGATCTTCGTTCCCTCGCGGATGGCTTCCGCCATCACGAGTCCGTGAACGAACCCTGGCTCTCCGTACCCGCCGTCTGTACCGAACTCGCCGTCGTGGTCCTTCCCGCAGACGGTACACAGCGTCTCGGCAGTCTTCATCCACGGGAGTTCCACGTACGTCGCCACGAAGTCGTCAGTGTCGTTCCGGAAGGAATGCGACTGCCCTGGCTGTACCGTGACCTCCTCACCGGGGCCGAGACGCTGCGGTTCCCCCTCGACGACGACCGTGATCTCGCCCTCGACCGTCCGGAAGTACTCCGCTTCGTCGGGATGGCGATGGGGAGGAAGTGCAGTCGCGTCGGGAGCCAACCACAGCAGGATCGCCGGGCGCTCGTCCGAATTCTCGTCGGGAGTACGCAACAGGCTGAACCACTGACCAAGTCCGGGACTGGAGACCAGAGGGCGCGAAGCGTTTCGGAGCAGGTCGGCCGCAGGCCCGTTGGGTTCGACCTCTATTCCCCGGCCGTCGGTCGGTTCGCCGTTTTCGTCAAGCGGCCGTCCGATGATCGTTCCCATTCGGGAACGTGTGATATAAAACGTCATAACGCTGACGGAACGTGCCGCAGTTAGTCGACGGGATGGTACGTGCCGGTGATTCGACCGGGAGAAAGAGACTCTCCGCGCGACCAGGCGTACTTGAACCGCCGAGGTTCCCGTCGCCCGGAGTACACATTAGGGTAGAAGACGACGTTAATCGTGGGTTCTGACGGATGGCTCGGACGGCGTTTGGACACCCTCGACGGCCAGCGATTCCTCGAGCGAAGCGACTTCCTCGCGGAGTGCGTCGATGCGGGCCTCCAGGCGCTGGAACTCCTCGCTGTTTTCGAGTTCGGCCGCCGTTTTCTCCACGGTGAGAACGTTCCGACGGACGAGTTTCGCGGAGAGTTCTCGCTGCCGCTCGTCGTACTCGCCCCGCGTGCGGAACCGTTCGACGGTCCGGATCAGTTCCTCGCTGGTGACCGGTTTGACAACGTAGTCGTCGACCGGTAGTTCCACGATGTCGAAGTCGGGGTCGACGGCAGTGACCATCGCCACGTGAGCGTGATAGTTCCGGTTCTGCATCCAGTAGAGAACCTCCTCCCCGGAGGTGTTCGGCAGTTTTCGGTCGAGGAGGACGATGTCTACCTCCGGCCCCATCAGTTCGTGCGCCTCCGCCTCGTCGGAGGCCGTTCTCACGGCGTACTCGTCGTCCAGATACGAAGCGTAGAGGGACGCGAGACTGTCGTTGTCTTCGACCACGAGCACCGTGGCGAGATCGGGCATTGTCGAATAGTTGATCGTCCTCCGATATGTTTCCTGCGGCCAGAATCCGACCGAACCCGGTGACTGAAGTGGGATGGACCTACTGAAACGAAATACATCGAATCACCGGTTGGACCCTCGGTCAGCCGTCTCCTCGCACCGGAGAAACCGCTGCCGCGGGATGAAACCCTCGGCCGATCAGTCGTCTCCGGTGGCCGCCGCTCCACCGCTACTGACGCCCGTTCCGGGACCGATATCGATGCCGAGTTCGTCGAGTTTCTCGTCCGGCACGACGCCGTACTCCCAGTCGCGTACGTCGTAGTACTCCTCTTTCATTTGTTCTAGTTCGCAGAACTCGCCTTCGCTTGCGCCCTGTCCGGGGATGCCCTCGTCGCCCGGCAGGAACCGTTCGGGCAGGGAGTCGTCGTCGCCGTCGAAGCCGACGAGGTTGTTGTAGTACCGCTCCAGATTGTAGATACGCTCACCGGCCTCCAGCAGGTCGTCTTCCGAGTAGTCCAGGCCGGTCATGCCGTTGTACTGGAGGACGTACTCCTCGATGCCTTCGGCGAAGGCGTTGAACTTGCAGATGTCGAACGAGTCGGAGATAGCGTGCATGTCCTGGAACGTCGCGGCCAGTTCGCCCTTGCCCTCCCACTCGTAGGGGTCGACCTTCTCGGGGATCCCGAGGATCTCCGCCGCTGGGGTGTACGCACGGAGGTGACAGGCGCCGCGGTTCGAGGTGGCGTAGCCGATGCCCATCCCCTTCATGCAGCGAGGGTCGTACGCGGCGATAGCCTGGCCCTTCACGTCCAGACGACAGTCGTGTGCGCCGATCTCCTCGGCCATGCGGCGCTGGCCCTCCGCGAGCAGGTCCGCCAGGTCGTCCTCGCGCTTCGCGACGCGTTCGATCATGTCGATCATGGTCTCCTCGTCGCCCCACTCCAGCCCTTCACCGAGGTCGTCGAGATAGCCTTTCTCTGTCGCCTCCATCGCCATCGCCATGATGTTGCCTATCTCGATGGTGTCGACGCCGTAGTCGTTACACCGGTCGATCATGACGGCGACTCTGTCGCGGTCGTCGTTCATCGAGTTCGGCCCGAGCGCCCACGCCGACTCGTACTCGTAGGACTCCATCCGGACGTTCATGTCCTCGCCCTTGTGGTTGACGTCGACCTCGACCTCCTTCTTGCACGCGACCGGACAGGAGTGACAGGTCGGTTCGTCGACGAGGATGTTCTCGCGGACGTTCTCGCCCGAGACGTTCTCGGAGTCGATATTGGGCTCGTCGGGGGATTCGCTCGCCTCGGACCCGGTAGAGGTGTACCGGGCGTTCTGCGTCGGGAGGCCGTCCATCTCCTCCGTGATGTTCATCAGGACGTTCGTCCCGAACTGCGAGAGGCCGCCCTCGTTCGGCGCGGTGACGTCCGACTCCTGGATGGCCTGCATCGCCTGCTTGTGGCCCTCCATGAACGTCTCCTTGTCTTTCGGTTTCGGCATGTCCGTCCCCGATTTGACGACGACCGCCTTGAGGTTCTTCGACCCCATCACACAGCCCGTGCCGCCGCGGCCCGACGCGCGGTCGTCCTCGTTGACGATGCAGGCGTAGCGGACCTCGTTTTCCCCGCCCTGGCCGATAGCCATGGCCGAGAGGTTCTTTCCGTACGCGCCCTCGACCTCGTCTTCGAGGGCCTCTATCGTATCGTGGACGCCCTGTCCCCACAGACTCGACGCGTCGCGGAGTTCCACGTTTCCGTCCTCGACGTACGCGTACACGGGGTCCTCTGCTTCGCCTTCGAACAGCAGCCCGTCGAAGCCGGCCCACTTCAGACGTGCGCCGGACCAGCCGCCGTGGTGCGAGTCCGTCACGGTTCCCGTCAGCGGCGATTTCGTACAGATCGCGATTCGGCCGCTCATCGTCGTCTGGGTCCCCGTGAGCGGGCCGTTCGTGAACGCTAGCAGGTTCTCCGGACCAGTGGGGTCGACATCCGGGCCTTGCTCGAAGACGTATTTTACCCCCAGGCCTCGCGCGCCGATGTACTTCTCGGCGTCCTCTCCGTCGATACCCTCGTACCGTACGTCGCCCTCGGACAGGTCGACCCTGGCGACTCTGTCCTGAAATCCTCCGATATCAGTCATTGTAATTCACGTTCATTACATACGGACTATAACGTGTTAGACGTTCCCATACTAACGTAACCGAAACCAGTTACTCCGACGCCACCAGGCGGTCAGTTGCCATCGGAGACAGCGGAAGTCAAATCGACACGGCATCAGTCGCCTTTTGCCGACGGACGCCCCGAGTGGAGGGTGTGTCCCGACGCTGGTATCCGGCGGTCGCCGTCGCGGTCGCGCTGTTCGTCGCCTCGGTCGTACCGGTCGACGCCGGCGGCGGTAGCGGCCCCGTCGGCGCGGATAAAATCGCCCATGTGGTCGGCTACGCCGTCCTGACCGGTGCGCTCGTCGTTGCCTTCCAGGTCCGACACCGAACGAAGGAGAGCGCCACCGCCAGCGCCGCCGTGGGAGCGATCGCTTACGGTATCGGCATCGAACTAGTGCAGGCCGGGATCACGTACAGGGCGTTCTCGGTCGCGGACATCGCGGCGAACGGGGCGGGAGCGATCGCCGCAGGGATCGCGTGGGTCGCAGCGCGTCGGTTCGGATAACCGTCACACCTCGTTTCTCTCGTCGGCGTTCGGGTCCGACCATTCGAACTCGTCCGATTCGCCCTGCCACTCGAACTCCTCCGCCAGGTCGCCGTTCGACCCGGTCCCGTCCGATGCCTCGTCGCGTTCCGGCGTCGAACCATCATCGTCGGACGGAGCGCTCGACGGTGTCGCGTGGCCGACCCTCGTGCCGTCGAGCGCGTCGTGGCTCGTCGCACGGTCCGAGTGATACACGTACACCACGCCGTCGTCGACGACGTAGAACGCCCCGGTTCGCTCGTCCTCGATCACTCGCCTGTCGCTGTCGATTCCCACGTCGACGAGCCCCGAGAGCGACGAGACGGTCACCGTCGGCCCGGTCCGGTGTTCGGCCGGAACTCGACCGGTCGTGATCCACTCGTCGAGGGCGTCGCGCTCGCGGGCGGTCGTAACGGCGCGGTGAACGCTCTGCGGCGGGCGAAGCGAGTCCGTCGCAGTCAGACCGACGACGAGAGCGAGCGAACCGAGGGCACCGGCGAAAAGCAGTACGCTGCCGTACGACGCGAGGGGGCCGTACTCCCGCGAAACGCGACCGGTTTCGGTGACTCGCTCCGACGCTGATCTGCCCGCGCCCTCTACGGTGTACGTCGACCCGGTCGGGACGATCGAAAGGACGTGCGTCTCGGTAGTGGTGACGCGCTCGCCCTCGACGGTCGCGGTGACGCTCGTCTCCGCGACGACCGCGATCTCCGGGTCCCCCGGTGAGCCGCCGAGTTCGTTGTCCGTCCGGGCGATGGTCCACGCCGCCTCGCTGACGTTCACCTCGAACGGCACGGCGACCGTACCGCTGTCCCCGGTGTCCACGCGGGGGTCGGTCAGTGGTTCGGTAGTGCTCCAGTACTCCCCGCCGTCGTCGGCGGAGCGGAGGCGGAGGCGGAGCGTCGTCTCGGCTTCGATGTCCTCGCCCGTGGCCGCGTACTCGTGGGTGAACGTCCCGTTGAGAACCGGGGCGACGGAGCGGAAATACCGATGCCGGTCGGTGAGTACGCTCCCGTCGGGGTAGACGGGGTTCTCCGAACGAACCACGGCACCGTGCTCGTACGAGCCCTCGGTCTCGACGCTTCCGACCGTCTGCTCGGTCGGTTGCATCGGCGGGTTCACGTGCGCGCCGTATGCGACCCACCCGCCGACGGCACTCAGGAGAACGAGAGCAACGACGACGAGCCCCAGGTTGTCGGCGACGCGCGAGCGAACGGCGGCCGCTGTCCCCGGCCCTGCGTCGCGTCCCTCGTCGACGTCCTCGGGTCGGTCGGTGTGAGTCATGTGCAGTCGATAGATAGCTTCTGGTTGGTCGTCCGTTGCAGGTCGACGGTTTCGTCGCCGGTCGCAGTCACGGAGACGGTGACGTATCCCGTCCCCTGGTCCGTCGCCCCGTCTTTGCACTCTAACTGGAGCACGTAGTCGTGCGAAGTCGTCAGCCCGACTGCGTCCGTATCTCGAACGGTCGCGTACACGCCGGGATCGGTGTCGGTCGTCCCGTCGTCGTAGTCGATCCGGTCGACCGCGCTATCGAACGCCGAAGCGCCCCCAAATGCGGCGGCGTTGTCGTCGAGGAAGTAGGCGTTCCCCGTGTCGTTCCCGCCGCTGATGCTCGCCGCGGAGTCAGCCGAATTGTCGGTCACACCCAGATACGCGTCCGGATCGTTTGCGACCGTTATATTGCCCGGTCGGTCGGCCATCACGTCGGCGAAACCGACGGAACCAGTAACGAGTAGCGCCGCGCCGCAGAGCAGCAACACCGCGCCCAGGCGCTGCCGCCGGTCAACCACGGTCGACGACTCCCGCGCGTCGCTCGTTCCGGTCTCGCGCGCGCCGACCGACTCGCGGTCCGATACCCTCGGTTCCCGTCACTACCGAAGGGGTACGAATCCACGCCCCTTTAACGACTCGGCCAAACATCATGTTGGATTTTTAATAACCCAAACTATATAGGCCCGTCACCGACCTCCACCCTTCTCAGTTGGGCATCACCCTATTACCGGGAGACTGTCAATCCAGGTATGTGACATCGGACGGAAAACAATTGCGCGACGTCGAACCTCGAACGGAACGGCGCGTTCCGACGAGGAGGACTGTATCCGTCCGGTCGAGCGGAAAACACAATGAATCGTAGAACATTCGTCATCAGCGTGGGTAGCATCGCAGCGACGGGCGGCGCGGCACTCGGATCGGGCGCGTTCGACCTGATCGAGGCCGACCGTACCGCCGATATCACACTCGCAAGCGACTCTGCGGCCTTGCTCGAACTCACGGACAACGGTACCAGTCAGTTCGTTGACTCAAGCGGCGGTACGAACACCGACCTGTTACAGCTCAAGTACACGGGCTCCGGCAACGCGTCCGGTGCCAACAAGAGCGCCGTTACGACCATCGAAGCCGGGTTCAAGATCGGAAACAACGCCTCCCAGGGCGTCGGCGTGAAGATAGCACACGACGCAGCGGACCCCGCCGCGGTCAACTTCTACGGCGATACCGGGAAAACGACAGCGGTCGAGTCGTTACCCACTGGGAACGGCGATCCGCACAACCTGGACGCGTACGATACCGCGAACAGCACCAAGGACAGTTTCGACGTGACAATAGAACTCGACACGACCGTCACGGATCTCAGCGGCCTGACGACGATCACTGTCACCGCGGATCCGTCCGCCTACACCGACACCGCCTAACGTGACCGCACGCGTCCCGCGACGGCCAACACACGGTGTGTGGGAGCACTGGGGTACGAGGGTCGGGCCGTCGGGGACGGTATCGGTCGCACACGCGACATGAAGGACAGACTCGAAACCGCGCTACAGTGGGCGCTCGTTTTGCTCGTCGTCGCTCTCATCGCGGGGCAGGCGATCGGACAGCCAGTTCTCCTGAGTTACGTCGAAACCGGGAGCATGGAGCCGACGATAGAGGCCGGAGACGGATTTCTCGTGGTCCCAGCGGTACTCGCCGGATCGGTCGAGACTGGCGACGTAGTCGTCTTTCAGTCCGAAACGCTCGACGGGGGGTCGGTGACGACTCACCGCGTAGTCGGGGAATCGAGAAACGGATACGTTACGCAAGGAGACGCGAACACCTTCCCGGACCAGGACGGCGACGAACCGCCGGTGAGCGAGGACCGGATCCTCGGAAAAGCGGTCACTGTCAACGGCGACGTGGTCGTGGTTCCAGGGATCGGTCGGGTCATCCAGAGCAGCGAAGAGGCGGTGGCAAGCGCCGTTCCGTCTGGCTCCGGCCTGCCGGGCGACGCCGGCGGAACCGCTATCGCGTTTCTGGGGGTCGGACTCTGTCTCGTCGGCGGCGGCCTGTTGCTGGGGTACGGCGGTTCGAAGAAACGGGACGCGAACAGGCCAAGCCGCCGCGCCGAGAGTTACGAGGGGAGGCGAGTCGTTCTCGTCGTAACCGTCGCTATCGTTCTCATGGCGACGGCCGGAATGATGTTTGCCTCGGGCGGCATCCAGTACGCTCTCGTCGCGACGGACGACCCGCCCAACGACGACCCGTTCGTTCTCGAACGGGGAACGACCGGAACGGTCACGCACGACGTGAAAAACAGGGCGTTCGCGCCGGTCGTCGTCGTGCGCGAGGCGACGAGCGAAGACGTTCGTGTAACGCGGCGATCCACGGTCATCGGGCCGCGGTCCGCAGGCGAGACGACGCTCCGAGTCGATGCGCCTGACGGCCAGCAGCAGTTCGAGCGGACGGTCTCCGAGCGGCGGTACGTGGCGGTCCTGCCGCCGTCGCTGCTGGTCGCGCTTCACTCGATCCACCCCTGGCTCGCTATCGTCGCAGTCGACGCTGTGATCGCTGTCTGTGTCTTACTCGCGGGGGCATTCCTGTTTCCGGGCCGATACATTCGGGTTCGGACCGACGCCGGCCGGTCGCCGTGGCGGCGGATCGAACGGCTCTGGGAGCGACAAGGTTGAAAAGGTCGCCGCTCAGAGAGGTAATGAGAATGGGACATCCGATCCGCGTCCTCTGTGTCGACGACGATCCGTCCCTCGCGGAACTCGTCGCGACGTACTTACAGGAGGATTACGACGACATCACTGCGGTTCCGGAGACGGACCCGCACGTCGCACTCGATCGGGTCCGCTCGGAGACGTTCGACTGTATCGTCAGCGACTACCAGATGCCGGGGATGAACGGCCTCGAACTCCTCGACGAGGCCCGGGATCTCCGTCCCGAGATCCCGTTTATCCTCTTTACCGGGCAGGGGAGCGAAACCGTCGCGAGCGACGCCGTTTCCGCAGGCGTGACGGACTACATTCGGAAAGCGACGGGCACCGAACAGTACGACCTGCTGGTCAACCGCGTCAGAAACGCCGTCGACAGACACCGTGCCGAACTCGACTATCAGACTATCTTCGACGGCGTCACTGACGCGATACTCGTCGTCGACCCGTCGACCGGTTCAGTCATCGATGTCAACCGAGCGTTCTGTGAACTCTGGGGGTACGACGAGACGAACGCTCGCTCGCTCTCACCCGCGGACCTGACAGTGGAAAACGCCGGGGCGGAGCGGTTGTGCGACCCGTCGAACGAGAAGCGGGATATCGAATGCGTCACCGCCGAAGGCGAACGGTTCTGGGCCTCGGTGAGCGTCAAACGGGCCGACATACGCGGCACGGAGCGGATACTGGCGATCGTCCGGGATGTGACCGAGCGCCACGAACGCGAGGAGGCGCTCTCAGCGCTGGTCGGAGCCGAACAGACGCTGTTGGAGGCCGAAACGTCCGCTGCCGTCTGCGAGCGAGCGACCGAACTCGCCACGGAGGCTCTCGGGTTCGATGCTGCGCAGTTGTTGCTCCGCGACGAGACCGGGACGTTACGAACGGCGGCGTCCGTCGGACCGGTCCCGGTCGACGACGAGGTGTTTGCCGCCGCGCGTCGTCAGATAGCGGCCGACGTGCTCGGAACCGCCGAACTTCAGACCCGGCGCGACACCAGCGCCGTCGGACGGTATCCGAACGACTTCCCGATGCGCTCGGAGCTCCGCGTCCCGATCGGAGACCACGGCGTTCTGGTCGGCAATACGAGCGACGAACGGGCGTTCGGCCCGTACGAGCACGACCTGGCGCGGGTGCTTTCGACCAACGTCACCGCCGCACTCGAACGGACGGACAGAGAGGAACTACTCCGGGAGCGGGAGTCGGAACTCGAACGCCAGCGCGACGAACTCACGTCGCTGAATCACACCAATAGGGTGATCCGGAAGATAAACCAGACGCTCGTCGAAGTGTCGAGTCGGGACGAGATCGAACGGGTCGTCTGCGAGCAACTCGCTGCCGCCGACCAGTATCGGATGGCGTGGATCGGGGAGTACGACCTCGTTACCCGCGAGCTAGATCCGAAAGTCTGGGCCGGGATCGAGGACGGCTACCTCCGCGGACGAACCGTCTCGGTCGACGAGTACGAGTCCAACCCGTACCGGACCGCGGTCGACCAGCGGTCGATCGCCGTCCAGCCGCTAACGCCGGACACAGTGCCCCAGGCGAAGTACGAGAGAGCGACCGAACGCGGCTACCGCGCGGTCGCGGTGATACCGCTCGTCCATCAGGGGACGCTGTACGACGTTCTCGGCGTATACGCCGGCCAGAGCGACGCGTTCGGGGAGACGGAACGGGCCGTCCTCTCGGAACTCGGAGAGACCATCGGCTACGCGATGCACGCCGTCGAACAGCGGCGGACCATTCTCACAGACAACGTCACCGAACTGGAGATCGAACTGCGGAGCGAGGAGTCGCTACTCGTCCAGTTAGCGGCCGCGACGGGGTGTCGCGTGGAACTCGACGGACTGATCGTCCAGTCCGACGGGTCCTTGAAGCTGTTCGTAACTGTCGAAGGCAACCCGTCGGCCGACGCCGTAACGGCGGCGGAAGACGTTGACGCGGAGTGGACCGCGATCACGGAGACCGAAACTTCTTCGCTGTACGAACTCACTCTTAGTCGAGCGCCGATCATCGATTTCCTCGCCGAAAACGGTGCGACCCTCAGAACGGCCAGCGCGGAGGGCACCACGGGCCGCCTGGTGATTCAACTCCCCTCACAGACGGACAGTAGGGATCTACTGGACCTACTCGCGGACGTGTACGGTGATGTGAATCTTCTTACACAGCGCGAGCGCAGCCGAAAGCCACAGACGACGACGGAGTTCAAATCGTCTCTCCAGGCCGACCTCACCGACCGCCAGCACGAGGTCCTCCGGACGGCACATCACGCCGGCTTTTTCGAGTGGCCGCGCGTTACGTCCGGCGAGGAACTCGCGTCGTCGCTCGGCATCTCGCAGTCGACGTTCCACGAACACCTCCGAGCGGGCGAGCGAAAACTCGTCGGGACGTTCTTCGACGGAGACGAGAGCGACTACACCTGAACGAAGCGGATTTACGCCCCCGACGACTACGGACCGCCAATGAGCAAGCCGAGCCCCGACGTGTACGAGCAGGGCAAGGGGATGGACGCCCACAACAAGGTAATGCGAGGTATCCGTGCCGAGAAGGAGGCGTCCTACGATCCTCACGAGCCCACGCGGGTGTGGATCGACGAGGACAACACGCCCGACGGAGTCTACCAGAGCCTCACGATCATCCTGAACACCGGCGGGTGTCGCTGGGCGCGGGCCGGCGGCTGCACGATGTGTGGCTACGTCGCCGAATCCGTCGAAGGCGGGAGCGTCGCCCACGACGCGCTGATGGACCAGATCGACGCCTGTCTGGAACACGAAGCGGAGAACGCGGAGGAGCAGTCCGGTCTCATCAAGATCTACACGAGCGGCTCCTTCCTCGACGAGCGAGAGGTCGCAGCCGAATCGCGCCAGGCCATCGCCGAGGCGTTCGCCGACCGCGAGCGGATCGTCGTCGAGAGCCTGCCCGACTTCGTCGACCGCGAGAAACTGGCCGACTTCACGGACGTGGGCCTCGAAACCGACGTGGCGGTCGGCCTCGAAACCGGCACCGACCGCGTGCGCCACGACTGCGTGAACAAGTACTTCGACTTCGAGGCGTTCGTCGAGGCCAGCGAAGAAGCCGACGCGGCCGGGGCCGGCATCAAGGCGTACCTGCTGATGAAGCCGCCGTTTCTCAGCGAACCAGAGGCCGTCGAGGACATGAAGCGGTCGGTCCGCAAGTGTGCGGAGTATGCCCACACCGTCTCGATGAACCCCTGTAACGTCCAGCGGTACACGATGGTCGACGAACTCTACTTCCGGGACGGCTACCGGCCGCCGTGGCTCTGGAGCGTCGCCGAGGTACTCGAAGACACCGCTGACGCCGACGCCATCGTCGTCTCCGACCCCGTCGGCCACGGCAGCGACCGCGGCCCGCACAACTGCGGCGAGTGCGACGACCGCGTCCAGAAAGCGATCAAGGATTTCGACCTGCGGCAGGACCCGTCCGTCTTCGAGCAGGTGTCCTGCGAGTGCGAACGGACCTGGGACGCCGTGATGGCTCGCGAGAAGAGTTACAGCCAGCCGCTGACGCGATAGGCGTCGGTTTCTCATACTGTCGGCTGTACCTTCGGAACGCTACTCGGACTTCCGGGGAGCCGATATTCTGCAAGGGAGTACAGCCAACAGTATCAGGCGTCGGACTCCTCCGAACTCGTTTCGGCGGCATTCACGTCCAGTTTCGTCCGCGGGACCCGCAGTGTCACGACGCTGCCCCGCGGATCGTTGTCGTCGAACGAGAGCGTTCCGCCGGACTGCTGGATGACCCAGTTGACCAGCCAGAGACCAAGGCCGCCGGCGTGTCGTAACTGCGTTATCTCGCGGTTCTCGACGAGCAACTCCCGTTCCGTCCGCGGGAGTCCCGGGCCGTCGTCGCGGACTTCGACCGCCACCGAATCGTCCTCGCGACGAACCGTCACGTCGACCTGCGGCGCGTCAGAGTCGTTGTGGATGACGGCGTTCTGGACGACGTGGTAGACGGCGGTCTGGAGGAGCGTGTCGGCGTTCGCGGACGCGCTATCCGGATGCGAGTACTGGACGGTCGACTCGGGGAACTCGTCTTGCACTCTCTCGACGACGGCCGTGACTGCCTCGATGACGTCGACGGGACTGCCCGTCCGGTTCTCGTTTCCGAGCGTCTGTTCGACCAGCCGCGTTTTCTCCGCCAGTTCGATCAGGTCCGTGGCTCGCTCTTCGATGGCATCGACCGGCGTAGAAAGCGTCTCCCGAACTTCCCCGCGGAGCATCTCGGCGTTTCCCCTGACGATGTTCATCCCGTTCCGGAGGTCGTGGCGGAGGACCCGATTCAACACTTCGACCCGCTTTCTGCGCTGCTTACGCTCCGTGATGTCGGTGAACACCGCGTACCGCTCGGTGTCGTTCGCGCCGACGTCGACTGGAAAGACGGTCAACAGGAACTCCCGCAGTCCGTCGGCAGTCCTGCGCGTGACCTCCCGCTCGACCGTCTCACCGGCGATCGACTGCTGGTTTATCTCCCGGTGGGTTTCTATCCTGTCCGGCGGAACGAGGTGCTCCTCGACCGGACAGCCGCGTATCTCGTCGGCGGTGTAGCCGAAGACGCGCTCGAAGGCTTCGTTTACGTCGGCGATCACTGCCTGACAGTTCTCCGTACGGACGTTCGCAACCGGGTCGGGGACGTTCTCGAACAGCGCTGCGAACCGGTCCCGTTCCTCCCGGAGTTCGCTCTCGAACTGGACGCGGTCGAGAGCGTTTTCCACGTGAGAGACCATCAGTTCCGCCAGTTCCTCGTCGCTTTCGTCGAACGCTCCGGTCGAGGTCGAGATGGCCTGAAACACGCCCATATCGCCTATCGGGACGCTCAGGGCGGAGCGGTACTCGTCCGAGATGGGTGTTGCGACGGCGTCCTCTCTGACATCGTCGACGCGATAGGTTTCTCCGGTTCGGTGGGTCAGCGCCGTGAGATCGTTGCCGAGTTCCCGGCGTCGCTCCTCCCCGGCCGGCAGCGACTCCGACGAGAAGGACTCTATTACGACTTCGTCGCCGTCTATCCGCTGCGTCGCACAGAGATCGAAGTTGAGTACCTGCTGTGCGACCCTGACGGTGTACTCGTAGATCGCAGAGGGCGTCGCGCAGGTGTCTAACTGTGACGCGACCTCGTGGAGGTTGCGCACCTTCCGCTTTTGCCGCCGCAAGGCCTCCTCGACGGTCTTGCGGTCGCTGATATCTCGAACCGTTCCGACGGTTCCGACGAATTCGTCGTCTGCCGGTAGTAGCGACAGGTTCACCTCGCACGGTATCCGTTTGCCGTCTTTCGATCGTATCGCTAACTCGTACGTGACGACGGACCGGTCTTCGGAATCACGCAACTCGGAGATGAGGCGGCGACCGCGTTCGACGTCGTCCGGGTCCATCAGAACGGAGACGTGTTCGCCGAGCAGTTCGTCGCGAGTGTAACCGGTGTACGACAGCAGACTATCGTTGACCGCGGTGTATCGCCCGTCGGCGTCCAGAGCGTACACGCCGTCGCCGACCGCCTCGACGACAGATTCCATCTGACGGAGTTCCGCCCGCCATTCCGACCGGCCTTCCGCCGTCTCGCCGTCGAAGAGAGCCTCGACCCGGTCAAGGAGGGTCTCGACGCCGTCGCACTTCGGAACGTATCCGTCGGCACCGCTCTCGATAGCCCGCCCAGCGGCCGATTCATCGCCGGAGTCGGTGTAGAAGACGAACGGTAGATCCGCGGCGTCCAGCAGGTCGAAACCGGTCCCGTCCGGCAGTTCGGTTTCGCTGACGATGCAGTCCACTCCGTCGCTTTCGAGTACGTCGAGCGCCGTCTCGGAGTCCGTGACGGCTTTCAGCGACGCTGCTACCGATTCGAACGCCGCCGCGACGGACTCCCGGTCAGCGGCGGACGGGTCGACGTGGAGCACCGTTATTTCCTCGGACATCGGTCTATCGTTCGAAAACGGCCTATCCGAGAGACGAAGCCCTGGTTCTTTAATCTTCCACCAAAAATTTTAAACTGATTGTTACTCTGCGGCGCGTTCGAATCCGCGGAGGATCCCCGCTCCATCAGTCCCGCCGATGTCGGGGAGAGTCGCACGTTCGGGGTGCGGCATCAGGACTGCGACCGTGTCGTCCGCGCCGAGGACTCCCGCGACGCTGTGTTTCGAACCGTTGGGGTTTGCGTCCTCGGTGAGTTCGCCGTCGGCGTCGCAGTACCGAAAGAGGACGCGCCCGTCCGCCTCTAGTTCCGTCAACCGCTCGTCGGTCACCTCGTAGCGCCCCTCGCCGTGGGCGATAGGCACCTCGATCACGTCGCCCTCCTCGTACGCGGCCGTCCACGGCGTGTCGGCGTTCTCGACACGGAGGTGGACGCGTTCGCACTGGAACCGCGCGCTCCGGTTCGTGGTGAACGCGCCCTCGGTCAGCCCGGACTCGCATCCGATCTGGGCACCGTTACAGACGCCGAGGACGGGAACGCCGTCGGCGGCGGCCGCGCGGACCTCCTCCAGTATCGGCGACTGTGCGGCCATCGCTCCGGCCCGCAGATAGTCGCCGTACGAGAACCCGCCGGGGAGTACCACGCCGGTCGTCTCCGCGGGGAGACCGTCCTCGTGCCAGACGATCTCCGCGTCGATGTCAAGGTGGTCGAGCGCACGAGCGGCGTCGCGGTCGCAGTTCGACCCGCCGAATCTGATGATGGCGACCGTCATCGCTCGTCGACGGTGATATCGTAGTCGTGGATGGTCGGATTCGCCAGCAGTCGCTCCGCCATCTCGTCGACGCGGTCGGTCGCGTCCTCGGCCGATTCCGCATCGACATCGATCTCGAACCGGTCTGCCGAGCGGAGGTCTTCGAGTTCGAAGCCGAGTCGTTCCAGCGAACGCTTGGTCGTCTCGGCCTCGGGGTCAAGCACGCCGCGTTTCAGTCGCACCGTCACCGTGGCGGTGTAAGCGGTCATTATCTGAACTCCCGTATTCGTGTTCAAAAACTCTTGTGACTCGGCGTCGGTGTCCACGTTCGTGGATAGGCAGTAGCTACACGGAAACGAAGGTTTTTGCCCTCGGATGGCGGAGAACTCCCCGATGACGCCGCTCGACACCGACAGGAGGGAGTTACGATGACGACCGATCTGACCGAGATCACGGTTATCGGAGACGACGACACCGGACTCATCGCGCGAGTGACGACGCTTCTGTTCGAGCGGGGAGCAAACATCGAGGACTTGGACCAGGCCGTTCGCGACGGCCTGTTCCGCATGACGATGTCCGTCGACACGACGGGGATGGTGTGTACCGACGCGACGCTCAGGTCGGACCTACACGACCTCGGCGATGAACTCGGCGTCGACGTACAGGTCCGGTTCCCGACCGACCGCGAGACACAGCAGATAGCCGTCCTCGTCACCAAGGAGTCGCACTGCCTCGAAGCGCTGTTCGAGGCCTGGGCCAACGGCGACCTCGGCGCGGACATCGGCGTCGTCATCGGCAACCACGACGACCTACAACCGCTCGCCGAGCAGTACGGCGTCCCGTTCCACGACATCGGCGACGGGAAGGGCCAACCGGACGAGGGCGAACTGTTGGACGTGCTGGCGGAGTACGACACAGACCTCATCGTGCTGGCGCGGTACATGCGGATCCTCAGCCCGAACGTAGTGTTCCGATACGAGGACCGGATCATCAACATTCACCCGAGCCTGCTACCGGCCTTCCCCGGCGCGAAGGCCTACCGACAGGCGAAAGAGGAGGGCGTTCGCATCGCGGGCGTCACCGCCCACTACGTGACGACGGACCTGGACCAGGGGCCGATCATCACTCAGCGCGCCTTCGACGTTCCGGACGACGCCGTCGTCGATGACCTCAAACGTCGCGGCCAGCCGCTGGAAGCCGACGCGCTGCTGGAGGCGGTCAAACTCCACCTCGAAGACGGTGTGAGCGTCCACCGCGGCCGCACCAGCCTCCGGGACGAGGCCGAGGGCTATCAGCTCGGCCTCACCGACGCCGCGTCCGAGGCCAACCCGGACCGACCGCTCGACGGCATCGGCGAGGCCGTGGCGGAGAACGGGTCGGTGGAGGAATCCGCCGACGATTGATCGGCGGCGAGTGTCTTTCGTCGCTGCGATCGTCGCCGATGAACGTCGAACGGGTGCTCACTCGCCCCGCCACTCGTCCAGACAGGCCTCGCTGCAGAACTGCCGACAGTCGACGGCACCGTCGACTATCGTCGTGTGAACGCGGCGGTCCGCCGCCGGGACTGTCGACTCGCCGCAGTTCGCACAGTTCGGCGCGTCGTCCGCGCTGACCGCTTCGCCGAGATCCGACGTTGGGTCGACCATAGGCACGAACGGTAGCGAGGGTCACACTTCAAACGTCGTGTTGGTGCAGATGACGACGGGACTCGTCGAACCGGCCGTTACAGCCGCCAGACCTCGCCGACGGCCGAATCGAGCTGGGGCGCGTCGAACAGTTCCCGGCCGACGTACGCGTTCGCACCGGCGGCGTACAGGTCGCGAGCGATCTGGATCACGTCGTCGTCGAGCGGTTCGGGCGCGGACTCGCACAGCGATTTCCAGTCGGCGATGTCCCGGCGCTTCGCTTTTGCCTTCGCGTCCTGGACGGCTTCGACCCACTCCGGTTGGGTTCGCTTGTGGTACTGGCGGATAACTTCCTTCGAGATCTGCGTGCCCTCGTAGCTGAAGCGGTTCTCGTCGAACGTGCCGACGACGTCCGCGACGCGGATCTCTCCCCGGTAGTAGAGACACTCGATCTTCCCGTCCTCGTGGGTCAGGCCGGCGTCCTCGGCGCGGTCGGTGACGGTCCGGTTGACCGCGAGCGCGGTCGCTTCGAGGTCGTCGATCGACGCCGTGCCGGCTATCGCGTCGGCCTCCTCGCGGGAAAGGTAGCGGTCGCTCTCCTCGTATTTCGTCGAGAACTCGACGATGGGGTCGTCAAGGTCGACCCCGTTGTCGGGCCACGTTTCCATGTTGAGACCGTGGTCCGCGGGGTCGGTCCTGCGGCGCAGACTGGATCCGACGGGGACGCGATTGCGGAAGACGATTTCGAGCGGGACGAGGTAGTTCTCGCCCGCCGCCTCGTGGTACGCGTCGTAGTCGTACTCCCGGCCTTCGTGCGAGAGCTCCGGTACCTGCGTCAGATCGATGGCCATCTCGCGCGGCGGCTCGTCGACGTCGGCGAGCGGAACCGGGTCGTCCGAACCGGCGGGGATCACCCCCCGGTAATGAGTCGGAATACCCTCGTCTTCCAGCAGTTCGAAGTTATACGCGCCCATCGAGCAGAGGCTAGCGCCCTTCTCCGGGATGGTGTCGGGCATCTTCCCCCAGTCGAACACGGAGTAGTCGTCCGTGAACACGAACGACCCCGCGCCGAGTTCGTCGTCGCTCGCCGGTTCCTCGATACGGAACTCCTTGACGCTTGTCACGCGTCGACCACCACGGTCATAGTTCCATTGCCGGGGGCGCGGATTATGAAGGTTTCAATCGGCGCGCCCGCGGAGCGGTCGTCGGCTCGGGAATGACCGGCGTCGACGCCGGCTTCGTCCGTCTCGTGTGGTTCCAGCACGAAGTGCCGGACCCGCTACCCTTTTGCACTATGGGAGTAGAGAGACGACAATGACCGACGGATCCGCGACTGGACCGGGCGGCCGCGAGACGATCCGGTTCGAACACCGCCCGGAGACGGACCAGTCGTTCGAGAACGCGTTGCGAAAAGCCCGCGACGGCGAACGGCTCACAGTCGCCGACGGCGTCGAACTCATGACCACGGGCACCGACACCGACGGGATCGACCGAGAGCGCAGAGAGCGCGTGCTGGCGGCCGCGGACCGCCGCCGTGCCGAAGAGGTCGGCGAGGAGGTGACGTTCGTCGCGAACGTCAACAATAACGTCACGACTGCCTGCAACACCGGATGCCTGTTCTGTAACTTCAAAAACACCGCGGAGAACTTCGAGGAAGGGAGCGAAGGGGAGCACGCAGGGTTTACCAAGCGCCCCGCCGAGTCTCGCGAGATAGTCCGCGACGCCGTCGAGATGGGCGTCTACGAGGTCACTTCCGTCTCCGGCCTTCACCCGGGGTTCGCGCTGGACGAGGAACATCTGGAGATACTGGAGACGAGCGACCGCGGCGACCTCAACTACAAGTCTCCGAGCAGATACGAGACCGACCCCGGCACGTACTGCGAACAGATCCGGGCGATGAACGTCGACGGCGTCCACGTCCACTCCATGACGCCGGAGGAAGCGTACCACGGCCGCCGCGGCACGGACTGGTCGTACGAGGAGGTGTACGGTCGCCTCGCGGACGCCGGTCTCGACAGCGTCCCCGGCACCGCCGCCGAGATCCTCGTCGACGAGGTCCGCGACGTGATCTGTCCCGGCAAGATCGGCACCGACGAGTGGATAGAGGCGATCGAAGCCGCCGCGACCGTCGGCCTCGACACCACAGCGACGATCATGTACGGCCACGTCGAAAACGAGATGCACCGCGTCATGCATCTAAAGCGGATACGCGACCTGCAGGACCGCACCGACAACATCACCGAGTTCGTCCCCCTCTCGTTCATCCACGAGAACACGCCGCTGTACGAGTACGACATGGTGGAAGGCGGCGCGAGCGACGCCGAGGACGAACTGATGATCGCCGTCTCGCGGCTCTTCCTCGACAACGTCGACCACATTCAGGCATCGTGGGTGAAATCCGGCGACGCGAAAGGACTGAAACTGCTCAACTGCGGAGCCGACGACTTCATGGGCACCATCCTCTCCGAGGAGATAACGAAACGCGCCGGCGGCGAGTACGGCGAGTACCGCTCGTTCGACGAGTACGTCGACATGATAACCGCCATCGGGCGCACGCCGGTCGAGCGCTCGACGGACTACCGGCAGCGCCGCGTCATCGACCCCGACGACCGACCGCACGGGCCGAAGCTAGGGCCGAAAGCTGACGGAACGCCGATGCTAAGCGGCGAAGCGCGGGCGGCGGACGACTGAAAAAGGGAGTCGCGTTCCCTGTAGAGGAAACCGGCGACCGCACACATGGGGGTCTCCTGCTTCGAGCGAGCGGCCGTGGGTGTACCGCGGCGAGATGTCAGGAGGTATGTCGCTCCTCGGAAGAGCCGGGCATCCGGGAGAGGAGGAGCGGGTAGCCGCCCCCGAGTACGGTCCCAAAGACGACGTGGCCGGCGAGGAAGGCCAGATCGAAGTTCGGTATCGGTGGAGAGCGCGACGTTACCGCGCTGATCCAGGTCGGCATGAGAACCGATGCCGCGACCAGCCAGACGACGACGCTGAACGCGAGCCCGACGGCGACTCCGGGCCCCACCCGGGTAGCGTACCCGTGCAGTGGCTCGTAACTGACCACTCGCGCGTAGACGATTCCGAAGACGATACTGTGGTTGAGATGTAGGAACAGACCGATTCTCGGACTCCCTGCCAGCCCGTATAGTAGTCCGACCTTCTGTAGCTGCTCGGGCGTGGTCCTCGCGGTCAGCACGGCGAAGGCGATTCCCCCGATCAAGCCTGCGACCCCTGCACTGATGAGGTCGTCCGGCCCCATTCGGGACGACCATTCGCGCCGGGAGTTGCTGGCCATGCTGTACGGAGGTCGTTCATACGTATACGAAGATCCCAACCTGTCCCTGAGACAGCATCCCAGTCGCGCGTCGCGTCGCCGACTGTAGGTCGCTACTGAACCGAAATCGGACGATCTGTCGGAGTTCGGCCGCCGGTGCAAACTGATACCCGATCACCGCGTTCGCCAGCAACCGGATCCACGAACCCCGGTCTCCGGAGTCGTCCGTCAGAACCCCGCCCCACGCGAAGGGTTTAGTCGACGCTGGTAGTATAAGACGTATGAACAAACTCGCTCCTGCGGGCGAAAACGCGTGGGAACTCCCGCGACATGCCCGAATCGTCGTGTACGACGAGCGAGAGCGCGGATTACTCACTATTTACGACTGCGCGGCGGCGCAGAAACCGCCGACTGCGCAACTGCTAGGCCGCCTTAACCGGGTAAGCGCCGATTGCGATCGCGAGGCGACGCCGACGGGCGAACGCGTCACCCTGCGCGAACCGGCCGTGCTGGAGAGAACGGGCGAGGACTGCTGGAACGTCGAGCGCGGGAGCGGTGCGAACGGCTGAGCCGATCCTGTCGACGGCAGCGACTCGTCAGCGGGACTGGCTGCCCGCACTTGTCAGTGTTGCCGCCGATGGCGTGCGGTGACGTGGTGCGAAGGCACCTCCGGCCGTAGACGGGGCCGTCCGGACTTTCGAGAGTTCCTCTATAGCATCGGACTGGCGAAATATAGGCGCGAGAAACGCTATAGGCACCCCCGACGGTTTGAGGTTGGCGAGTGTCGAGAAGGTATGGCGGACGAACACGCCACTCGATGTGAATACCAACTCGAGATCGGACTGATCGACGACGATTTCTCCAGCGAACCTTGCGACCGCCCCACTTGGGAAGACCACGATTACTGCGTCTGGCACGCCAAGGTCGACGGGAAAACCAAGGAGACGATCGAGGAGGCCCAAGAGGAATCATCGGTGGACGTCGACGGGGCGTATCTCCAGGGAGCGGAACTCGCCGGCGTGGACTGGTTCGCCGAGTCGTCGATCGTCGGCGCCGACCTGACCGGCGCCGACCTGCGCGGGGCCGACTTCTCCGAGGCGGACATGATGCTCACGACCCTGACGAACGTGAGCGCGATAAATACGGACTTCTCGGAGGCGAATCTCGAAGGGGCCATCTTCACCAACGCCGACCTCCGTCGGGCGACGCTCCAGAACGCGCTCCTCAACGACGCAGTTCTCACCGACGTCCACATCGGGGGGTCGACGGACCTGGGGGACGTATCTGCCTACGAGCACGATTCCGTCGAGCCGAAACTGAGCAACGTCCATCGGTTAGAGGCCGCCGCCTGGGCCTATCGCCAACTCGAACAGCTGTATCAAGACAACGCGCTCCCGAGGTTGGCCCAGCGGAGCTACAACCAGGAGAAAGACGCCCGCCGTAGGCTCGCGTGGCAGGAGGGCGACTACGGGGAGGTGATCAAGTGGTCGGCCTCCAAGTGGGTGATGAAGTACGGGAGCAGCCCGTATCGGATCCTGCTGGTGTCGCTCATCGTGATCACCGCGTCCGCGCTGCTGTACCCCCTCACCGGCGGCATACGGGAGGTCGGGGATGGGTCATCGATAACGTACTCGATCGATAATCCGCAGGAGGCGCCCACCTGGTGGATCGCCAGGGTCATGTTCAAGAGCTTCTATTTCAGCGTGGTGACGTTCGCCACGCTCGGCTACGGCGACATACAGCCTATCGGCATACTGGCGCGCTTGCTGGCCGGCGTCGAGACTATCCTCGGGACGCTCTTGGCTGCGCTTCTGGTGTTCGTGCTCGCCCGGATCGTGACGTGGTGAACGGACCGCGTCAGGTGGGTCGGCCGACGACCTATCGCTCGCGGACGGTCATCTCGGCATCGCCCTTTGGCTGGAGCGTCACGGCGGCCGACAGGTCGAGGTCGTCGTACTCGCGTTCGAATTCGAACGCGGAACAAAGCGTCGTAAGCACCAGTTGCGCCTCAGTCATCGCGAACTGCTGGCCGATACACCGGCGCTTCCCGCCCCCGAACGGGAAGTACGCGAAGTCCGGGCGGTCGTCGCCGTCGAGCCATCGCTCGGGGCGGAACGTCTCGGGGTCGTCCCAGTAGCGGTCGTCGCGGTGGAGTACCCACGTCGGGAGGACGAGCAGCGCGCCCGCGGGAACGCGGTATCCGCCGAACGTCACGTCCCGAACGGGTTCCCTGCGGATCTCGTGGGCCGGCGGATAGAGCCGCATCGACTCTCTGACCACCGCGTTCGTGAATTCGAGCGCGTGGAGGTCCGTCATCTCGGGGCGGCCGTCGACCGCGGCGTCTATCTCGGAGCGTACGCGGTCGGCCGCTTCCGGATTGCGCGTCAGCAGGTCGAGGGTGAAGGTGAGTGTCAGGGCGGTGGTCTCGTGGCCGGCAAACAGAAAGGTGAGCATCTCGTCGCGGATCTGCTCGTCGTCCATCGCCGCGTCGGCCGAGAGCAGCATCGACAGGAGGTCGTCGCGGTCCTCGTCGGTCGCTCGGCGCGTATCGACGATGTCGTATATCTCGTTTTCGAGGTGTTCGAGCGCGCGGTGCCCCCGACGGATCATCGGGATCGGGGCCCAGTCGGGTGCGAGGAACGTGATCGGCTGGTTCTGCGGCTGCATCGGTTCGCGAAGGGTCTCGGCGGCGTCGAAGATCCCCCGGTCGTCGAGGTCGATGTCGGACCCGAACATCGCCGCGGTGAGTATCTCCATCGTCAGACGCATCATCTCGGGTTTCATCGCGCGGGTCTCTCCGTCGGCCCAGTTAGCCGTGCGCGCCGCCGTCCGGTCGACCATGATGTCAGCGTACCGCTTGATGTGGTCCATGTAGAACGCCGGCTGGATGGCCTCGCGCTGGCGCTCCCACAGGTCGCCCTCGCTGGTGATGAGCCCGTTGCCAACTATATCGCGCAGCTGGTCGGAACTGCCCTGGTGCTTGCGAAACTGGTCGTCCTCGTTCAGTAGTACGCGTTCGATGTCGTCCGGGTCCGTCAGCATGTACGCGTCCATCCCGATTATCTCGTAGTTGACGACGCGGCCGTACCGATCCGCGCAGCGCTCCTTGAACGCGCAGGGACCGCGAACCCACTGGTGGGTGTTTCCAACGAGCGGCAGTCCCCGCGGCCCGGGCGGGTCCCGCACGGGCGGTCCCTCGGGGTCGGTAGCGTCGCGTGGCGCACCCTCGGACGACAGCCTCGTTTCGGGCATACGGTGATACCTACGCGCCGAACGCGGGTAAGGAGACTGCGCGGCATTCGGGGCCGGTTTAAGTTCGGTACCGAGGACCGACCGCAGACCACGTAGATATTTGACACCGAACGAGGAACTGCCGAGTATGCGTTACGTCACGGTCAGGATCACGCCGAAGGAAGGGACAGCGTTCCATCCGCTCGGACAGGCGTTATCTGACGACCCATCGGTGACGCGGGAGGCGGTCCACCGAAACGAACTGCTGGACGACGGTACGTGTGCCATGCTCGCGGAGGCGCGCGGCGACCGCAACCGGTACGAGGAGATCTTGGAGGAGTCGCTTCACGTCCTCGACTACGCGGTCACCGGGACGGACTGCTGGTGGTACTCCTACACACACTACGAGCCGACGGACCTCACCCGCAGGATGCTACAGCAGCGGGGCGAATCTGAGGTGATGATGGAGATGCCGTACGACGTCGCCGAGGACGGGTCGATGGAGATCACGTTCGTCGGGGACGAGCAGACGTTCGCCGGCGCGATGCCGATGGGCGGTGACGCGTTCACCATCGAAGTGTTAGAGACCGGCGACCACCACCCCGAGGTCGACGACCTGTTTGGAACCCTCACCGCCCGGCAACAGGAGATACTCGACACCGCCGTCCGTCTCGGCTACTATCAGAACCCTCGCAAAGCGACTCACGAGGAGATCGCCGACCAGGTCGACGCCTCGCCGAGCACCGTGGGCGAACACCTCCGAAAGATCGAATCCCACGTGTTCTCCGAGTTCGTACAGACCGGTGCTGCGGGCGACACGCGACGACGGCCTAAATCATAACGGCCATCAGCAGGGCCGTCAGCACCAGGTTAGCGAACGAGAGCACCAGCATCCCCTTCCACCCGACACCGATCAGTTGGTCGATCCGCATGCGCGGCATCGCCGACCGAGCCCACTGCGTGAACAGGAACACGGCCCACAGTTTGATCAGGAACCAGACGATCCCCGGGAGGACGGGGCCGGCGGGACCGCCGAGAAACAGCGTGATGATGAGGCCGCCCCCGAGAAAGATGTGCAGGAACTCGCCGAGGTACAGGAGGACGAAATACACCGACGAGTACTCGGTCTGAAACCCGGCGATGATCTCCGTCGGCGCTTCCGGCGTGTCGAAGGGGTTGCGACCGACCTCCGCGAGGTTTGCGACGACGAAGAGGACGAACGCGAACGGGTTGACGAACGCGTACCACGCCGGGATCGAGAGACCGGCGACGGAGACGAGCGTCCCCTGTTGCGCGGCGACTATCTCGCTCGTTTGCATCGTCCCCGCGAGCAACACGATCGAGGCGGCGGTGACGACCAGCGGGATCTCGTACGCGATGTTCTGTGCGACGGCGCGTAAACTGCCGAGTAGAGAGAACTTGTTGTTCGAGGCGTACCCCGCCATCGTCATCCCCAGCGTCGCCAGCGAAGCGACTGCGAAAGCGAAGACGATCCCGGTGGCCGGGTCGGCCACCTGGATCCCGCTTCCCATCGGTATCACGGCGAAGCCGAACAGCGCCGAGAACGTGACGAGCAACGGCGCAACGTCGTACGCCGGACGGTCGGCGCGCTCCGGTACGATCAGTTCCTTCGAGATGAGACGGACCACGTCGGCGACGATGATCAGGAGCCCCAGCGGCCCCATCCTGTTCGGCCCTTTCTTCCCCCAGATGGTCGCCAGTACTCGGCGCTTGGCCCACGGTCCGGCGACCGCGGCGTTCGTCAGAAGGATGACGGCGACTGTGGCGGCGGCGAGCAGTCCGCCCACGGCAGTCCCGGCGGGGCCCGGGTCCGCGCCGAATCCGAGGTCGCGTGCGAGCCTCTCGGTAAGCGTCAGTATCGACATTGTCCGAGAGTTCGCAGGCCAGGTGCGTAATCCCGGTGCAGGGGATACGCGGCGGATTTAAGTCGGCCGTGTCGTCGACCCGCCTCGGCGGGACTCAGTCCGCCGCCAGCGAGGTACCGCCGACGACCGCACGGTAGCGTTCGCCCGCGGCGTCGTCCGCGTTCAACGCTCGCCGGATCGGGTCGGGGAGCCAGTCGTCGCCCGGCGCGGGGTCGCCGTCGAACCCGGGCGACCGGAGATCCTCCGGGAGATATCGCTCGTACACCGGTAGCCGTTCGTGGAGCGGCACGTCCGCGTCCGCAGCGATGTCTTTCAGTTCGCGCAGCGCGGGCCACTCGTAGTCCGGGTTGATGTGGTCGTCGGTGATCGGCGAGACACCGCCGAGGTCGTCGATGCCGCAGTCGACCACGTCCCGTGCCGGCGCGAGGTTCGGCGGGACCTGGACGGATATCTCCTCGGGGAGACAGTGCCGGGCCATTGCCACCGTGCGCCGGAGCGTCTCGACGTCCGGCGACCCGCCGTGCCAGCGCTCGTTTTCCACCACCGGCTGGACGATCAGTTCCTGTATGTGGCCGTACCGCGCGTGCATCTCCCGGATGGCGAGCAGGCTCTCCGCACGGTCGCGCCAGTCCTCGCCGACGCCAACGAGGATCCCGGTCGTGAACGCAACGTCGAGTTCGCCCGCGTTTCGGATCGTGTTCAGGCGCTGACCGGGGGTTTTCGTCCGGGGACCGCCGTGGGCTCCCACGTCGGCCGTCGTCTCCAGCATCACGCCCATGCTGGCGTTGACCTCTGCGACCGTCGCCATCTGTTCGTACGTCTGGTCGCCGGGATTGGCATGGGGGAGCAGGCCCTCCTCCAGCGCTATTTCGCAGACTTCGCGGAGATACTCGTGGATGGAGTCGTGGCCCCACTCGTCCAGTTGCCCGTGGATCGCTTCGTAGCGGTCGTCCGGGTCGTCGCCGAAGGTGAACAGCGCCTCGGTACAGCCGGCGTCAGCGCCCGTTCGAAGCGTCTCGCGGACCGCCTCCGCGCTCATCAGCGTCGCTTCGCCCGGCGGGTCGAAGTAGGTGCAGTAGGTGCAGGTGTACCGGCAGGCGGTCGTCAGCGGAACGAACACGTTCCGACAGAAGGATAGTTCGTCCGCCGGAGAAACGTCGTCCGGGGAGACCCCGAGTAGTTCTTCGACTGCAGCGTCCGCTATCGCGAGGTCGATATCGTACTCGTCGATCCCCGGTATCATAGCCACCGGTTGCACGCGTGACGATAAAAACATGTTACTCTCAACTTGTGTATTCTCTCTGATTTCGGTAAGATTAAGTCCAGTCCTCGTATTCCGAACTGTATGTCAGAAGGAAATAAGGTCACGGAGCAGCGAGCGGCCGACACCGCGGGGGAGCGCCGCCGTCAACCAACGACAGACCAGGGATTCTTCTCGAAATCGGTGGTTCGCCGCACGCTCGTCACCCACGTCGCGGCGTACCTGCTCGTCGTGGTCGGCATCCTGTTGCTTACTCGGTTCATCCCCGACCTCACTGTGTTACTCGGCGTGGAAGGTGAACTGGCGTCGGTCAGCGACCGCGTTCCCGCCGTGGCGAACGCCGTCGGCGGCCCAGCCATGATCGTCCTCGGTCTGTTCGCGTTTCTGCTGTCGGTGTTTGCGGGTCCGATCGTCGCCGGCATCGTCGGAGTCGCAGTCGGACTGAAAGAACGTGCCGACCGGAAGACGCTGTCGCTCGCGTCCGGTCTGGGCGGGTTCGTCGGCTACCTGCTCCCGATCGTCACGCTGTTTCTGCTCGTGGATTCGCAAGTTCCGACGGCGAGTATCGGCTTCGGTGACGCCCTCACCAACGGCATCGCGATGAGTCTCCCGAGCGCGCTCGTCGCCGCCGGAATGACGTATCTCACCACCTGGAACTAGCGGGTGACGGTCACGCGACCGTCCGTCGCAACGAGTTCGAACCCGGCGTCGCGTAGCCACGCTGACGCGTCGCCCTCGCCGTGAAGCAGGAGTTCCGCAAGGTCGGCACGCTCGTCGATGTCCGTCGCGAGGCGATGCGAGTCGACCACGGAAAACGCAGCGCCGAGGTCGCGGGCGCACCGTCGGTGGTCGCGGAATGAAACGCCGTGATAGTCGACGCAGAACTCGGGGTGGCGCACGACGAGCGCGTTCGTCCCACCGCCGCGACCCGGCGCGGCGACGACATCGCCGCCTGTCGCGTAGAGGCGTTCCAGCGCCGCCGGCGAGGCGAGGCCGAGGTCCGCCATGACGACGGCGACCGGGCCGTCGGCCTCGCCCAGAACGGCGTTGACCGCGGTCGAGAGCGACCGGTCGTCGACGGTGACTGGCGCGTCCGCGTCGACGGGGGCGGTCGACAGTATCGTCGGGTCGCCGCCGGCGGCCCGGACGCTCCCTAGCACGTCCGAGAGCATCGTCCGGGCGAACGCCGACCGCTCAGCGGACGAAAGGACATCGGCGAGACGGGTCTTCGGGTCGCCGGCGGCGAACGGAACCACGGTACGCATGGCTCGGCGTTACGTGTGCAGAGAGAAAAGTCGGGCGTTCGCCGACGGATCGTCGTCAGCCCAGTTTGTCGTAGTCGTCCTGCTGTCGCTGGTAGAGAACGTACCCGCCGCCGGCGAGTACTATCAGAGCGACTAGTCCGACGACGCCGTACAGGAGCATGCTACGGGTTTCGGCGCTCGATTCCGACTGTTCGGCCGCGTCCTGTGCGGAGTTCGCGTTCTCTATCGCCTTGTCGAACTCCCCCGCCTCGTAGAACCCGATGGCGTTGTCGAGGTCCGACTTCGCGTCGGATACGTCCGCACCGTTGCTCTCGGCGTCGTCGATGGTGGTCGCCGCCTCGTCGATGGCCGTTCGCGCATCAGCGCTTTCCTCCGTGTAGTGGTGGGTGTCCCAGCTATCGATGGTGGACGTCCCGCCACCGTCGCGGACTTCGGTGAACTCGGTCAGGAGGAAGGTTTCCGCGGGGTCGTAGCTGAAGTTCTGGACCTCGGGAACGGTCCCGGAGACAGTCACTTCTACCTCCGCGACGTCGTCGTCAGCGCTGACCTGTTGCTCGAACGTGTCCCCGCCGTAACTCTCGGTCTCGCCAACCTGGTCGCCGGCGTTGTCGTACATCGTTATCGACCAGGACGCGTTCGTCAGGTTCGTTTCGCCCTGCAGTGTCCACTGCCGGGGGGTATCGCCCTCGTAGAGGTCCGAGAACGTGTACGTAACGGAGACGTCTTCACCGACCTGTGCCTCTTCGGGAGCGTCGTCGGCCTGAACGGTCGCGAGTGCTGCAGCGGGGGCAACCGCAGCGAGCAAGACGGCCAGAGCGACGAGCAGCGTCGTTAGTTTAGAAGAGCGGCTCAAGTTCATCATCGTCATCTTCGACTAGGCTCTCTAAGTTATCTTCGCTTTCCTCCCGGATCTCCTCGATGTTGTCCTGCGCTTCGATGGCGACCTGCTGGAGTTCCTTGATGCGCGGAACGTCGTTGACGCCCGACAGCAGGATCACGCTCGCCACGAAGTTCGAGGACGGGACCGGGTAGTCGCCGCCGCGGACTTCCATCGATCCGGTCTGCTCTTCGAGCCACTTGCGCCCGCGCTCTATCCCTTTCCGGTTGAGATGCTGGGGTGGACCGCTCATGACGAGGAGGGCACGCTCGGTTCCCTCGATCTCGCACGGGAGAGTCAGACGGCCGAGCGCGGCCTTCCGGACGAGACTCGTGATCCGGTTAGTGGTGTGTGCGGTGTCGATCCCGTCGTCCTCGTCGCCGGTGAAACGCGAGAGGAGTCCGCCGCTGTCGCTCTCGTTTTCGACCTCTTCGCGGGCGTATCCGACCGTGGAGACGCCGCCGCCGGAGAGTGTGTTGATTATCTCGCTGGAGTCGACGACGCTCTCGGCGACTTCGTCACCCTGGCCGACCTCGCCCGCACCGAACAGTATGCCGAAGCGCCTGACTATCTCGTCGTTTATCTCCTCGTAGCCGCCCTCGACCGATTCCCCAGCCTTGCGCCACGAATCGTTGTCGAAGACGAGGAGGTTGTCTACCTCGCGCACGAACGTCTGGAACGAGCGCGCGGCGTTTAACGTGTATATTCCCCCTTCGTCGCTGCCCGGGAGGACGCCGAGTCCGTAGACCGGTTCAGTGTAGATGCGCTTGAGGTGTTTCGCGAGGACGGGAGCGCCGCCGCTGCCGGTCCCGCCGCCCATCCCGGCGATAATGAGGAATGCGTCGACCTCGTGAACCGGAATGTTGTCTATCGCGCCCTGTACTTCGTCGATATCCTCTTCAGCCACTTCCGCGCCGAGTTCGTTGTCGGCACCGACGCCGTGGCCTTTCACCCGCGACTGTCCGATGAGTACGCGGTTGTCCTGAGGGATCCGCTCCAACCCCATCAGGTCCGCTTTCGCCGTGTTTACCGCTACGGCCGACCGGACGATGCCGCTGCCCGATCGCTCGTCGTATTCGAGGAACTTATCGACGATTTTCCCGCCAGCCTGTCCAAAACCGATCATCGCCAGTTTCATGCTTAGTATCCGGGGCCCCGTTGCACAGAAACGAGTGCGATGATGAATATAAGTTTTGTGATGGTGCAAACCGCTGTCGCAGGACTAGTCATGGACTAAATCCGGGCACGGAAGCGTTGTATAAGCCTTCATTAACACTACCGCTGATAATTTCACCACGCAAAGTTAGTCCATTTTAAGTTTCGTACGACCTGCTTACTCGGTCAATCCGAGATACGACGACAGCGTAGTGAGCGACGCCTCGTCTCGCCCGAAGGCGTCAACGTCGTTATCGTTCGTCGTGTTGTCGAACTTGAGCGACCGGTACTGGTCCGCGCCCATCGGGAAGCCGGGGATCGCCCCGGCAACCGTCAGTCCGACACCGGCAAGCGCCATCGGAACCGGAACGACGGTGACGCTCTGGCCCGCGGCGCGGCGGGCCCGCTTGGCGACATCTGCGAGCGTTAGCACTTCTGGCCCGCCGATTTCGTACGTCTCGCTGACGTGAGACTCGTCTTCGACCGCGTCCGCGAGTATCGGAACCATGTCGCCGACCCATATCGGCTGGAACCTGCT
This sequence comes from Halostella pelagica, assembly GCF_004762015.1. Taxonomy (NCBI): domain Archaea; kingdom Methanobacteriati; phylum Methanobacteriota; class Halobacteria; order Halobacteriales; family Natronoarchaeaceae; genus Halostella; species Halostella pelagica. Next base: position 120,996 of record NZ_SJES01000007.1, on the reverse strand, counting down.
TTTGCCGCCGCCGGGAAGCGGCGCGAGATACGGCGGCGTGAGCTTTTTCGTGAACGAAACGAACTCGCCTCCCTCGCCGAAGACGACGGACGGCCGGATGATCGTCCAATCGAGGTCGGAGTCCTTGACGACCGTCTCGGCCTTGCCTTTCGCGCGAATGTAGGCTGTCGGACCGTCCGGGTCCGCGCCAAGCGCGCTCATCTGGACGAGACGGCCGACGCCGTGATCTTCGGCCGCTCGGACGACGTTTTCCGTTCCGCCGAGGTGGACGCTCTCGTGGGTCGCACCGCCCTTGGGCTTGAAAAGCGGTGACAGCGCGACGAGGTTCACGACTGCGTCCTGGTCCGTAAACGCCCCTTCTATCGAGTCGTACGCGGTTACGTCACCCATCGCCAGTTCGACTGTCTCCGGGAGATCCGCCTCGTCGGGACTGCGTGCGAGGGCGGTCACATCGTGGCCGCGGTCGTCGAGTTCACGGCACAGTTTCTCGCCGATGAATCCCGTACCGCCCGTGACCAGAATCTTCATGTATCGAAGTAGCCGCGGAATCGTCCTAAAGGTACCGGGGGAAACATGTGTGAATCTATGGGTCAGAGGCCCGCGCGCCCCAAGCCGGACGACTGATATGCCAGCGCCCGGAACTCCCGCGCATGCTCGTGACGCTGGAGGGGTTAGACGGGAGCGGCAAGACCACTGTATGGGAAGCCCTCCACGACGCGTATCCGGACGCGACGTTTACCCGCGAACCGACCGAAAGCTGGTACGGCGAGGCCGTCGAACGGTCGATAGCCGACGACGACGCGGACCCGCTCGCCGAACTGTTCCTGTACACGGCCGACCACGCGGACCACCTCGCGAACACCGTTCGGCCGGCGCTCGCCGACGGCGGACTGGTCGTCTCAGACCGCTACTCCGACTCGCGCTACGCCTACCAGGGTGCGACGCTTGAGGGTGAGATCAAACGACCGATGGAGTACATCCGCGGCGTCCATCAGCCGTTTACCGTCGAACCGGACCTGACGATCTATCTCGACGTAGACCCCGGGACGGCGGCGGAGCGAAGCGGCGGCACGAACAAGTTCGAACGGACGGAGTATCTCTCTCGGGTACGGGAGAACTACGAGACCCTTATCGAGAACGACCCTCAACGGTTCGTTCGGATCGATGCCACTCGCTCGCCCGAACACGTCGTCGACGCGGCCGAGGACGCCGTCCGGACGATACTCGACGCGCGGTAGCAGTCGATAGTGGCCCAGTTTTATGCGGAACTATCTTCGAATCTCACGGTTAGTACAGGAGGCCCCTATTCAAGCGGATCCAGTGTCTGTGCGAATATATCTCAAACAGGGAGAATCTTCATACTGATCGGCTTGAAGTACAGATCCGTGAGATGATAACCGTTCATTCGAGTATCCCGATCGACCCGGACCACTTTGACGAGGCGAAAGAGTTGATCGCTACTCTCACAGAGCGGTCACGAGCGGAGGACGGAACGGTCCGGTACCGGGCAATGATCGACATCGAGGACTCCACCACCGTCCGGTTCTTTGAACAGTACGAGGACAAAGCAGCGTGGAAAGCACATACCGAGTCCAAGCATTACGAGGAGTTCACGAGTAAACTTCCGGATCTGGTCGACGGCCGGATGGAAACGATCAACATCGTGGACGGAGAAACCCACGTTCACCGCTTTACTGTGGAGGACCTCGACGAAAGTTCGTCCTGACGTGCAGTTGCGATCCCCAGCGAACGGCTGCCGTTCGCTATTTCGGCGTTTACAACGCTAGTTGGAAATCGACGGACGAACACGAAAACCGCAGTACCGCCGTCCGATATCGAGTCTCCCCTGCCTGAACTCGCCCTCTAACCCGTTACCGCCGGTCGCGCGTGGTGTCCGGAAGATCGATCTCCTCCGGCGACGGCAGCCAGAACACGTCGATCGAGTACCCGAGCGCGAGCGGCAGCAAGACGACGACGAACAGCGCGGTGTTGCGGTCGCCCAGGTTCCCGCCGAGACCGAGCATCCCGGACAGAAACAGCGTTGAGACGACGAGGACGAGCGGAGTGAGCAGGAGAGCGAAGATAGCCGATCCCCACTGGGTTTTCATCCGAACGCGGAAGAATCGCGTTGCGACCGTCGCGATGAGGGTGTGGAGGCCGGCGATGACGAGGAAGCCGACGAGTGAGGCGACCGAAACCATACCGGGCGTTCGGACCGGACGGCCTTTGGCGTATCGGAACGGCTTTCAGGAGTGCGGTCGAGTCGGCGTCCATGCACCGAGTTATCGGCGAGCGAGACCTGTCGTCGACCTCGTTCGACCCCGAGACGGCACGGACGATGTACCGCGATATGGTGCGCGCACGGCGGTTCGACGAACGGGCAATATCGCTCCAGCGACGGGGATGGATGAGCGGCTACCCGCCCTTCGAAGGTCAGGAGGCGTCGCAGATCGGCGCGGCCCACGCCCTGGAAGAAGACGACTGGCTCTTCCCGACCTACCGCTCGAACGCCATGCAGATCGCTCGCGACGTACCGATGAGCGACATCCTTCTCTTTCGCCGCGGGCGGGCGGAGTATCACTCCGACCACGACATGCCGGTGTTTCCGCAGGCGGTCCCGATCGCCACCCAGATCCCCCACGCCGTGGGGGCGGGGATGGCGGCGAACTACCGCGGGGCCGACCATGGAGTCCTCTGTTACTTCGGCGACGGAGCGACGAGCGAGGGTGATTTCCACGAGGGACTGAACTTCGCCGGCGTGTTCGAAACCCCGACGGTGTTTTTCTGCGAGAACAACAACTGGGCGATCAGCCTCCCGCGACAGCAACAGACCGCCAGCGACACCATCGCGGAGAAAGCCAAGGCGTACGGGTTCGGCGGCGTTCAGGTCGACGGGATGGACCCGCTCGCGGTCCACGAAGCGGTCGAACAGGGGCTGGAACGCGCCCGTGACGGCGATCCCGTCCTGATCGAGAGCCTCACCTATCGGGTCGGCGCGCACACGACGAGCGACGACCCGAGTCGATACCGGGAAGACGAAGAGGACCTACCGGAGTGGCGGACCCGCGACCCCATCGAACGGTTCGAGGAGTACCTCCGCGAACAGGGCGTCGTCGACGACGCCTTCGTCGAAACCGCCCGCGAAGAGGCCAACGCGGAGTTAGACGAGGCCGTCGAGACGGCCGAAGCCGTCGCTGAGGCAAACCCCGACGACGTGTTCGACTACGTGTACGCGGATATTCCGGCCGAACTCGAAGCGCAGAAGCAAGCGGTTCGCTCGCACGCCGAGCGGAGCGAATGAGAGACGCGAAGGTCGTGGCCGTGGGTCACCCCATCGAGATGTAGGTTTTGGTGTCTGCGACCCCGTCTAGCCCCCGGATACCGGCCGAGGTCGTATGCAGGACGTCGTACACCTCGTCGACGTCCACCTCCGAGATGATATCGTAATCGCCCGCGACGATGTGGGCCTCCACGACCTGCTCCAGACCGCGGATCGAACTGAGTAGATCTTCCGACTTCCCGGCCGCCGTCTTGACCATGATGAACGCGTGGACCATGCCGTAGTGTGGTACTCTTTAGCACGACAAAAACCTTTGGACGGCGATAACGGTTGGATTACTATACGGTTGTGTCGGAGTGTAATTGAGTCGCTTTCCGAGTCAGGACCGGAAACTGAACTAAAACCGTGGCAGACGACCACGTGACCGGCGATGTGTCTCTCTTGTAACCCGCATACGTGGTGGACATTTTCTCCAGCAGAGACGGCCGTCTCAACCGAACACCGTCGGAGGACAGGGTAAACTTATTGAAGGGGCCTCGCGTATTCTCTCTCATGCGGTTCGTTATCATTGGAACGGGACGGGTAGGTTTGCGGACCGGCCGCGTGTTGCGCGAGGAAGGCCACGAGGTGACGCTCATCGAGCGGGACGCGAAGAAGGCAAAGCGCGCCCGCGATCAGGGGTACGAAGTCATCGAGGGCGACGGCTCCCGCGAGGATATCCTCGAACAGGCTGACCTCCAATCTGCCGACGCGATCGGGGCGCTCACGGGCGACCTCAACGTCAACTTCGCGGCCTGCATGATCGGCAAGCACTACGGCTGTCGAACGGTTCTTCGCATCGACGAGGACTACCGCGAGGAGATATACCGAAAGTACGCCGAGGAAGTCGACGAGATCATCTACCCCGAGCGCCTGGGTGCGATAGGCGCGAAGAACGCGCTGCTCGGCGGTGACATTCGGGCTATCGCCGACATCGCCCAGAACCTCCAGGTCGTCGAGCTAACCGTCACGAACAACGCGCCGACCCGCGGATACACGATCAGCGAACTGCAGTTACCGGCGAACGCACGGGTGCTCGCGTTCGGGAAAGCCGACGAAGCGCTGTCGATCCCCAGCCCGGACGAATCGCTCGAAACCGGCGACCGGGTCGTCGTCCTGGCGGACTTCGACGTGCTCGGCGACGTGAGACAGATCCTCGTCGGCGAATCTGGCCGCGCAGCGGCCGGTGGTGTGTGAATGGTTACTGCGTACATCATGGTGAAAGCGAACACGGGCGAAGCTGACCGGTTGCGAGACGACATCAAAGCTATCGACGGCGTCGAATCCGCCTACATCGTCGCCGGCGACGTCGACATCATCACGAAAGTGGTCGTCGACTCGCCGGCCGAGGTCAAGGGGATCGCCGCGACGGAGATCCAATCGACGAACGGCGTCGAGGACACGCAGACGTACATCGCGATGGAATAAGACGCGTCCCTCTTTTTCGCCGGGGTAGCATCGGTCAGAGCGGCGTTCCGCCGCGTTCGCTGCCGTCGTCGCCCTCGGTCGCCTGGTCACCGCGTCGGCGGGCCGCCGAGAGGAGTTGAGCGACGGGGTCGCCGTAGTCGTAACCAGGAACGATCCCCTGGAGATAGGTACCCTCGACGAACTCGATCAGCGCCTTGGCGTCGTCGACGCCCTGTCCCGCGTTCGCGGCGGTGAATTCGAGTTCGACCCGCACAGTACCGTTCTCTCGCTCGACAGTCACGTGTTCGTTCGACGACGCTTGCGCCACGTCGAAGGTGTCTTCGAGACGGAGGGAGAGCGTGTCGTACCAGCCGTCTTCGACCGCATCGGCCACTTGCTCGCCGTCGACAGCGGCGTCGAGCGTCGGTAGCTTAACAGTTACCTCGAAGACGCCGGCGCGCTGTCCGTCGGCCGGGCGGGCCCCGACGGTCGCGTCGAACGGCGTGGTGGTGCAGGCGAAGACGCCGTCGCGTTTCTCGAACGCTCCGTGAGACGAGAGCGCAGTACGGATCGCAGAGATGTCCTCGTCGCTCATGAACTGTCGCTACGCGCTCGCGTGGGAAGGCCTTACCGTTTCGTCAACCCCGTACGCGACGTTCGACTGCGTTTCGCTGTCGTTTCCGGAGTCTCCACCGAACCCAACTGTGGCGTTCGAGCGCAAGGTAGTACCAGTGCAGGTACTGTCGCACCACCAATGACGGAAAAGGTCTCGTGTCGACTGCAGTGTACGAAAGGGAAGGCCGAGATTACCGTATTGCAGGTTTGTATTATCGAGGCCGTTGAAGCAATGAAGCGGTGTCGAGTCCGGATAAGCAGATCACTATCTGGCAACAAGAAATCGGTGTCCCGTGATCGCTGAGATGAAACCCGCCTCAATGAACTAACGGCGGTATTAGTAGTCAGGAAACGGTTTACACGCTGATCGAATCGCTGTCAAGCGATCCGGTGCACATTGGGTTTCAGTGACTACTATACCACCGGTTCGATGGGATAAGTGGACGGACCACTCCCGGGTCACGTCGGACGGTTTCGCGATCCGTCGAACGGGACCCTAACCTATCTGTCGTCGGTGTTTTTCAGCCGAGAAACCTGGCCGAGTGTGCCAGAGAGAGTGCGAGGGATGCGATTCGAACGCATGAACCCCTACGGGAGCGGGTCTTAAGCCCGCCGCCTTTGGCCTAGCTCAGCCACCCTCGCGCACCTGTATCTTCCCGTCTGCAGTGAAGTTGTTTACGGTCCGTCAGTCCGACACGGTCGACCGGCCGGCAAAAATCCAATGAGAAATATTATATTATAAGCGGATGCAAAACAATATCGTAGAATAATCTCCCCATACTATAATTAATCGTTTTGTATAGTCGGTAGTTTTTTGGACGCGTGTGTAATATTGAGATCAACCCTGGGTGGGGTTCACTAATGACAGAACGTACGCTTTCGGGCCTGAGCCGACGACGGTTTCTTGAGAGCATCGGTGCGGTAGGTGCGCTCGGTCTGGCCGGCTGTTCCGGTCTGGGTGGTGGGCCGGGCGGAAACGGGGGCGACGGGAATCGCCTGACAATGGCGCAGGTGAAATCACCGATCGAGTTCGACCCGATCGTCCTCAACGACGTCCCATCCGATCAGATAACGAGTCAGGTAGTCGAGGGGCTGTACACCTACAACCAGGAGGGGACCGACATCGTTCCCGAACTCGCAGCGGGCGATCCCGAGCAAAACGACGACGGAACGCAGTGGACGGTCGAGCTAGACGAGAACGCGACGTTCCAGAACGGCGACCCGGTCACGGCGGAAGACGTGAAGTACTCCTTCGAAGCGCCGGTCAAAGAGGAGACGGAAAACGCCGCGGAACTGAACATGATAGACAACGTCGAGGTCGTCGACGAGCGGACGGCCAGGTTCAACCTCTCCTTTCCCTTCGCGCCGTTCAAACAAGTGCTGACCTGGTACGTCATCCCGAAGGCGGTACGGGAGGACGATCCGGACGAATTCAACCAGAACCCGGTCGGCTCCGGGCCGTTCGAGTTCGACGATTGGCAGGAGGGTGATTTCGCGCGGATCACGAGATGGGACGACTACTGGGGCGACCCGCAACCGAACCTCGAACAGGTGGAGTTCGTCCCGGTCGAAGAACCGACGACGCGGGTGACGAGCATCACGACCGGCGAGAACGACGTGATAGAGGAGATCCCGCCGAAGCTCTGGGACCAGGTCGAAGGCGAGGACAACATCTCTATCGAGGAAGTCAACGCGATGGGGTACTTCTATCTCGCGTTCAACTGTAACGAAGGGCCGACCACGGACCGGGAGGTCCGCGAGGCGATAGATTACACCTTCTCGATGGACCAGGCGGTCGAGAACTTCGTCGAGCCGACCGGCGTGCGCCAGTACAGTCCGCTCCCGGACACCGTTGCCAAGGACTGGGACATGCCGATAGAGGAGTGGCAGGGCATTCCGCACGACAAGGACATCGACCAGGCGAAAGACCTCCTCGACGGCAACGACAACGTGCCCGACGACTGGACCGCCAGAATCATCGTCCCGCCGGACGACAAGCGCGAACAGCTCGGAATCACGGTCGCAAACGGTATCGAGGAAGCCGGATACAGCGCCAACGTCCAGCGCCTCGACTGGGGCGCGTTCCTCGACCAGTACATCAGCGGGGACCCCAGCGACTACAACATGTACACGCTCGGGTGGTCGGCGGCTATCGACCCCGACGACTACCTCTACTACTTCTTCGCCGAGGAGTCCCACGGCGTCACGGACGGGACGTTCTACAACGAGATCAGCGACCAGGTGATCGAAGCCCGCCGGACGCCGGACCGGGACGAGCGCAAGCAGATGTACGAGGAGGCGATAACGACGATGTTGGAGGACAGGCCGCACCTGCCGTCGTACAACCTGAAAAACAGCTTCGGCGTCAGGGACTACGTCAGCGATTTCGCGGCGCATCCGATCAACAGCTTCAGTCTGGTGAGTGACTGGAACAACGTCTCGCTGTAGCAGTGACGCTCACCAGCTTTCGTATCGGGTTCGATCGGTGGGAACCAGTCGTCCGTCACGCGCGACGCGGACGCCGTAGAGCGAGGTGATCCCCCGTGGGAATGCTCCGGTACACGGTCCGACGACTACTGCAGGCGATCCCGGTACTGCTCGGCATCGTCACTATCACGTTCCTGCTAACTGACGCCATCCCGGGCGACCCGGTGAGCATCATGCTCGGGCCGTCACCCAACGCCGAGCAGGCGGCCGCGATCCGGGCGAAGTACGGCCTCGACCGGCCGCTGTACGTGCGATATCTCAACTACGTCGCCGACGTCGTTCAGGGCGACCTGGGTCACAGCCTCTACTACGGGGTGCCGGTCACCCAGAAGATAGCGGAACGGATGCCGGTGACGCTACTGCTTCTCGTATCGAGTTTCACGTTCGCTATCCTGACGGCGGTCCCGCTGGGTGTCATCTCCGCGAAGCGACGGAACCAGCCGACCGACCACGTCTCGCGGGTCGTCGCTCTGATCGGCGTGAGCACGCCGTCGTTCTGGATCGGCCTGTTGCTCATCATCGTCTTCTCGTTTCACCTGAACCTGCTTCCGGCGACGAACCTGATCATGCCGTGGGCGGACCCGGTGAACGTCGACGGGGCCGGTTCGCGCCTCGACGTACTCATGATGGCGGGAGAACACCTGCTCATGCCGACGATAACGCTCGGAACGCTCCAGATGGCGGCGATCACCCGCATCGAACGCTCCGCCATGCTGGAAGTGCTGTCCGAGGAGTACGTCAAACTCGCCCGCGCCTACGGCGTTCCCGAAGGAACGATCCTCCGGAAGCACGCGTTCCGAAACGCGCAGCTACCGGTTATCACCGTCGTCGGCCTCCAGTTGACGGCCGCACTCGGTGGCGCGGTGCTGACGGAGACGGTGTTCAGCATCAACGGGATGGGCCGGTTGATCATTACGGCGATCAACAACCAGGATTACGAGCTCGTGATGGGGACGACCCTGTTTTTCGGGCTCACGTTCGTCATCGGCGTGATACTGACCGACCTCTCGTACGCGTACATCGACCCGCGAGTGACCTACGGAGAACGAGAATGATGGCGAGACAACCACGACCGATACGACCGAGACGCGGGGGAGACGACTAATGGCAACGACGAGCGACACGCAATCAGACGAGATGCTCTCGTCGGGGCGCGAAGAGGGCGGCGTCGAGGAAGAGGAGATCGAATCGCGAGTCGGCATCAGCTACACGCTGTGGCAGATCCGGCGCGACCCGACGGCGCTGGCCGGGCTGGCGATCATCTCCGTGATGACGGCTATCGCGGTGTTCGCCTACATCGACGCAGTCATTTTCGACCGCCTCTCGGACTACGCTTTCTTTGCCAACATGGGCGTCGAACAGTACTGGTTCGCGAACAACTACTGGGTAAACCCCGAACACGACCCGGCGAGCGTCCGGAGTCTCCTCCCGCCGGCGTGGATGGAGAACACGTTCGGCCAGGGGACCTGGGACCACCCGCTCGGCACCGACCACCGCGGCCGCGACATCCTCGTCCGCCTGTTCTACGGCACCCGGATCGCCATCCAGGTCGGGTTCATCTCGACTGCGATCGGGATGGTCGGCGGGACGCTGGTCGGAGCCGTTTCCGGCTACTACGGCGGGTGGATCGACGACGCGCTGATGCGGGCCGTCGAGACGCTGTACGCCATCCCGTTTCTGGTGCTCGTCATCGCGTTCATGACCGCGTTCGGCCGCGACCTGACCTACGCGATGATCGGCGTCGGGATCACGACGATCCCGGTGTTCGCCCGACTCATCCGCTCGCGAGTCGTCAGCGTCCGCGAGGAGGATTACGTCGAGGCTGCCCGCGCGGCCGGCGTCCGCGACCGGAACATCATCCTCAGACACGTCATCCCGAACAGCTTCGCGCCCGTTCTCGTTCAGGCGACCCTGCAGATCGGCGTGAGCATCCTCATCGTCGCCGGTCTCTCCTTTCTCGGGTTCGGCGTCCAGCCGCCGAAACCGTCGTGGGGGCAGATGCTCTCGCAGTCACGCGGGTACATGTTGCCGAACCCCTGGTTCAGCGTCTGGCCGGGAGTGGCGATACTGATCACCGTCGTCGGCTTCAACCTGCTCGGCGACGGCCTCCGAGACGCGCTCGACCCGAGGGTGAACAACTGATGAGCGGAACCGACCCGCTGCTCGAAGTCCGCGATCTGAAGACGCAGTTTTTCACGGCGGAGGGGACCGTCAGAGCGGTCGACGGCATCTCCTTCACCGTCGAGGAGGGTGAGATAGTCGGCATCGTCGGCGAGTCCGGAGCCGGGAAAAGCGTCGCCGCGAGTTCGATACTGCGACTCATCGAAAACCCCGGAGAGATAGTCGGCGGCGAAGTCCGGTACAGAGGCGAGACCCTCGTCGGGTTCGAGCAACGCGACGGCGAACTCCGTGAGCGCGACGACATGCTCTCGAACGAGGCGGTCCGAAAGCGGATCCGGGGACGGGAGATAGCGATCATCTTCCAGGACCCGATGGAGAGCCTGAACCCGGTGTTTACCGTCGGCGGACAGCTTCGGGAGTTCATCGAGATCAACCGCGACCTCCCCGAATCCGAGGCGCGCGAGGAGGCAGTCGACATGCTCCGCGAGGTCGGCATCCCGGAGCCGGTGAAACGGTTCGACGACTACCCGCACCAGTTCTCCGGCGGGATGCGCCAGCGCGTCCTCATCGCCATGGCGCTCGCGTGCGAACCGAGTCTGATCATCGCGGACGAGCCGACGACGGCGCTCGACGTGACGGTCGAGGGCCAGATCTTGGACCTCGTCGAGGACTTACAGCAGAAGTACGGGACGAGTTTCATCTGGGTCACACACGACATGGGCGTCGTCGCGGAGATCTGCGACCGCGTCAACGTAATGTACCTCGGCGAGATAGTCGAACAGGCGTCCGTCGACGACCTCTTTCACGAGACGAAACACCCCTACACCGCGGCGTTGCTCGACTCGATGCCCCGCCCAGACGAAACCGTCGAGGAACTGAACCCGATAGAAGGCGTGATGCCCGAGGCGATCAACCCGCCGAGCGGGTGCCGGTTCCATCCGCGCTGTCCCGACGCCCGGGAGGTGTGTGTCAACGTCCACCCGGAGAATCGCGCCGTCGCGGAGGGTGAGAGCCACCCGCACCGGGCGGCCTGTCTGCAACACGAGGAGGTGTTCAGGGCCGGCTACTGGGAGAGCCAACCGCTCGACGACGCGGAACGGGCACAGAGACACCGGGAACTGACCGCCGACGGAGGTGGCGCGGATGAGTGACGCGGACGACGTGGCGTTCGGTGACACGCTGCTGTCGGTCGACGGCCTCACGAAGCATTTCACCGACGACGGCGGATTTCTCGGAGGGCTGACGATCGACATGGACGACGGGTTCTCGGTCGCGTACGACCGCGATTCCGTGCGGGCCGTCGAGGAGGTGAGCTTCGATATCCGGAAAGGCGAGACGCTCGGGCTCGTCGGGGAGTCCGGCTGCGGCAAATCGACGCTTGCCCGGACCATCCTCCGTCTCCTCGAACCGACCGACGGAAACGTCTACTTCAAGGGGCGAAACCTCGCGGAGATCGGCGGTGAGGAGCTGCGCAGCCAGCGAAAGGACATGCAGATGATCTTCCAGGACCCGCAGTCGTCGCTGGATCCGCGCATGAAGGTGGGGCGCATCGTCGAGGAGCCCATGAAGGCCCACGGGCTGTACGGCGACGCCGAAGGCCGCGAGGAGCGGGCAAAGGAACTGCTTGAGAAGGTCGGACTCGACCCGCAACACTACAACCGCTATCCGCACGCGTTCTCCGGCGGTCAGCGTCAGCGTGTCAACCTGGCCCGGGCGCTGTCTGTCAACCCCGACTTCATCGTCTGTGACGAACCCGTCTCGGCGCTCGACGTCTCCATCCAGGCGCAGGTGCTCAATACGATGAACGAACTGCAGGCGGAGTTCGGTCTGACCTACCTCTTCATCGCTCACGACCTCTCGGTCATCCGCCACATCAGCGACCGCGTCGCGGTGATGTATCTCGGCCAACTCGTCGAACTGGCCGACAAGGAGGAACTGTTCGAGAACCCGCAACATCCCTACACCCGCGCCCTGCTGTCGTCGATACCGGTTCCGGACCCGCGGGCGAAGGGGACGCGGGGCGTCCTCGAAGGTGACGTTCCGAGTCCCATCGACCCGCCCAGCGGCTGCCGGTTCCGGACGCGATGCCCGGAACTCATCGCGCCGCCGGAGTACGACCTCACGCCCGCCGAGTGGGAGAATATTCGGACGTTCACCCGCGCCGTCGACCGGCGGGCGTTCGAGGCGGCGAGCGTCGACGCCGTGCGCGAGCGGTTTTTCGACGACGCCGTCCCGTACGGCGAGGCGGGGACCGTCGTCGACGAAGCTATCGGTCTGGTCTGTACCGACGACTGGGAGTCGGCGGCGACGCTCCTTCGGGAACGGTTCGCCGAACAGAGCATCTGCGCCCGGGAGGAACCCGCCTACGAAGTGCCGACGGAACACGGCGACAGTCGGCATTTCGCGGCCTGTCACCTCCACAAGACGGACCTCGACGAGGTTCACTGATCCGCGTCATCGAGCGAACCGTCGCGGACAGCGGACACTTCGTGCATCACGCACCGACGCGAACGCCGCGCTCCTACTCGATTCGGACGGTCGTGGAGTCGGCCGGGCGGTCGCCGTCGATAGCGAGGAACGCACCTATCTCGTACTCACCGGGGTCCGCGGGAACCCATCGGGTCCGGTCGTCGACTCGCTTGAAGCGACCGTCCCACGTCCGGGTTATCTCCTTTCGCTCCCGGGGGGAAAACGCGAGGCTCCCCCCATCGGAACTGCGTCGCCGGGGTTCGTCGCTGGCTTCGAGTTCGCCGTCGACGGTCCACCCCCAGAGGCGCTTCCCCGGCGTCCGGACCGTGAGGGGGACGGGGAGACGGTTCCGAAACTCGACCGTGATCGGGATCCGGTCACCGACGGTGTACCGGTCTGCATCGGTGGTCACGCTGACGGCGACAGCGCGGCGCGCGACCGGTTGTGGGACGAACGACCCGAAAAGTCGACGCAGGTGGTCCCGGGTGTCGTCGAGGCCGTGTCTGTGCTCGCGTTCGTCCCGCGGCATCGTCACCAGTCGACAGAAAGCGTCCCGTCGTCCTGCGGGTCCGGCGCAATCTCCTCGTCCGTGCGCCGGTCCACGACGTGGATACAGCCATCCCCCTTCTTCGCCGGGCACACCTCCGCAGCCCGGACGTTCTCGTCGACCTCGTCCTCGTCTAAGAAGTACGACTGCGGTTTCGCCATCCCGCTTTTCAGATCCATCTCCCAGTTGGTCGCCACCTCGGCGCACTTGCCCGCGCCGAAGCACTTGTTCGCCTCGAAGATGATCTTGTACGGTTTCTCTGCCATCGGCGGGGCGTCGCTCTCGCCGACGTCGCTCGCCGCGAGGACCTCGTCCGAATCGCTCATTACCAGAACTCTCGGTACGGACGGACTTTCGGCTTACGGTTCCCGGCACCGGCGTTTCACCCGACGGCCTGTTATCCGCGACGGTTCTCGGGATCGGAATAGCAACTCCCGCCGCCACAGAGCGCTTGAATAATAACTCTTAATACGAAACTCCCCGCCGGTTAATACATGACAGTCGTCAGCGTTTCGATGCCCGAAGCCCTGCTCGAACGAATAGACAGGTTCTCCGAGGAACACGGCTACACCGGACGAAGCGAAGTCATCCGCGAGGCCAGCAGGAACCTGCTCGGCGAGTTCGAGGACAAGCGTCTGGAGGACCGCGAACTGATGGGCGTCGTCACCGTGCTGTTCGACTTCGAGACGACGAGCGTCGAGGAGAAGATGATGCACCTCCGGCACGAACACGAAGACGTCGTCGCGTCGAACTTCCACAGTCACGTCGGCGGCCGCCACTGCATGGAGCTGTTCGTCCTGGAGGGCACCCTCGAAGAGATATCCGCGTTCGTCGGCCAGATCCGCGCGACGAAGGACACGCTGAACATCGATTACTCGGTCATTCCTGTCGACGACTTCACCGCGCTCGCCGACACGGAGTGACGGCTGGGTTCGGTCGAGTACCGGACGTCTGGATCCCGGAACTCGGGACCGCTCTTTACCTCAGATCTGCCGCCTAAGTCGTGTGAGGGCGCTTATGAGCGTGCTTTTCACCGCTCCCGTTGACGCTCGACACATGGGTGCAGCTCCGTCCCCGTCCGAGATCTTCGACCGCGCGGCAGCGGAGGGACAACGACGACTCGACCAGTCGACGCTTGAACTCGCCTCGACCAGTGTCATCGCCGGGTTCACGATCGTGTTCGGCCACATCGCACTCGGGATCGTGGAGGGACTCGTGGAACCGGAGTTCGGCGAGGTCGGCAAAATCGCGGGCGCACTGGCGTTCGGGTTCGGGCTGGTGTTTCTGGTCGTCGGCCGGGCGGAACTGTTCAACGAGAACTTCTTCGACCCGGTCGCAGCGGCGGTCGAACAGTCGGGGTCGTGGCTGGTCTCACCGATCCTCCGTCTCTGGGCCGTGACGTTCGCCTTGAACCTGGTCGGGGGCCTCCCCTTCGTGCTTCTCCTGTCGGTCGAGGGCGCGCTACCGCCGAGCGCAGCGACGGTATTAAGCGAGACGGCCGTAGAACTCGTCCACCGGACGGCCGTCGGCGAGTTCGCGAAAGCGTTCACGGGCGGCGCGCTCGTCGCCCTCTTGTCGTATCTCCTGCAGGGCGTCGACAGCGTCGGAAGCCGGATCGTCCTCGCCTACATCGTCGGCGTACTGCTGGCGCTCGGGCCGTTCGACCACGTCATCGTCACCGTGTTGCACGTCGTGTTCGGCCTCTTCCTCGGGGCGGAGGTCGGCCTCGCGGCGTTAGCCGAGACGACGGCCGTGACTACGGCTGGTAACCTCGTCGGCGGACTCGGTCTGGTCACGCTCACCCACGTCGCGCAGTGGAAAGGAGCGAATGAGACGAACGGGTAACCGCCACGAACTCGGTAGTTCGTGGCCGTTGCGACGGCGAGGCTCACCGCCTCGTTTGCGGCGAGAGGACGCTCACCGCCTCAGTCGCGGTGGACGGTCACCGACTCCAGTACGACCTCTTCTTTCGGCTGGTCGTTCGGACCGGTTTCGACGGAGCCGATCTCCTCAACCACGTCCATTCCTTCGGTCACCTTCCCGAAGACGGCGTGGCGGTCGTCGAGGTGGGGCTGAGCGTCCAGCGTGATGAAGAACTGCGAACCGTTCGTGTCGGGGCCGGAGTTGGCCATCGAGAGGATTCCGGCGTCGTCGTGGCGGAGTTCGTCGTGGAATTCGTCCTCGAACTCGTAGCCGGGACCGCCCCGCCCCGACTCCGTCGGGTCGCCGCCCTGGATCATGAAGTCCTCGATGACGCGGTGGAACGCGACGTCGTCGTACAGCGCGTCGCCGCGCGTTTCGCCGCTCTCGGGGTCCGACCAGGTGACGGTGTCGGGCGCGGGGTCGGCGTCCGCGGCGGGGTCGTGTTCGGCCAGGTTGACGAAGTTCTCGACCGTTCGGGGGGCGCGGTCGTCGAACAGTTCTACGTCGATATCGCCTTCGCTCGTGTGCAGCGTCGCAGTCAGATTACTCATACGCTTACTGGGAGCGCCCGGGTGAAAACCCTGCTGACATTCCTCGAGTCGGAAAGAGGTGTCCGCCGACGCACGACCCCGACACCGAACGAACACGAGACCGTACACACCGCACGTACAAGGGACCGCGCACCCACCACTGAGTATATGCACACTGCCGAGCGCGTCACGCTCGCTCGTCTCCCGTCCGGCGTCGCGGTGACGACGACGGTACACACCTACGAGGGATCGGCGGACGGTCCGACGGTCTACCTGCAGGCGGCACAGCACGGCCGCGAGGTAAACGGGACGGAGGTACTCCGGCGCGTTCACGACACGCTCGCCGACGCCGACCTCGCCGGCCGCGTCATCGCCGTCCCGGTTGCGAACCCGCTCACGTTCGACCGCGTCTCCTACACCACGCCGGAGCAACTCGACAGCGTCCACTCGAACATGAACCGCGTGTGGCCGGGCAACCCGACGGGCACGCTTCACGAACGGCTAGCGGCCGGCCTGTGGGAGTTCGCGAGCGACGCCGACGCCGTCGTCGACCTGCACACGGGGAGCCCCGACATGCACACACACGTCGTTTTCAAAGACGGGGACGAGCAGTGCCGCGAACTGGCGGCGGCGTTCGGAACCGATCTGCTGCTGGCGGAGCCCGCAGGCGACGACGCGAGCGAGGAGTGGAAACGGCGGAACTTCTCCGGGAAGTTCCGCGTCGCCGCCGCCGAAGAGGGCATCCCGTCGATCACGCCGGAACTCGCCCACAGCAAGCAGATAGTCGAGGAAGCGGTCGAGACCGGCGTTTCGGGCGTGCTGAACGTCCTCCGGTATCTCGGCGCACTGGGCGGGACGCCGGACCGCGACGGCGAACCAACGGTGGCCCGGAACCACCTCGGCCGGGTCAACGCAGCGGAATCCGGCCTCTTCAGACCGAACCCGGACCGCGCCCTCGGGGAGCGGGTCGCGGCGGGGACGCCCCTCGGAACGGTGTACGACCCGACGACGTACGAAGTCCTGCAGGAACCGACCGTCGAGCGGAGCGGGATCCTCTATTCGCTCACCCGCGAAGCGACCGTCGTCGGCGGGGACAAACTGGCGAACGTGGCTATCCCGCGGGACTGAGACGGGCGTCGGTATCGAACCGCTCTCGCAACGACCAGAACTGGCCGAACGTATCATAAACCTGAATCGCTAATACGGTGTATGAACCGATCCGTCTCGCTCGAAGGAGTCGCCCTCGTCGCTTTCCCCTCTCAGGTAGCGATCCTGGACGCGGACGGCACCATCGTCTACACGAATCAGGCCTGGGAGGAGTTCGGCGCGGAGAACGGTATGCAGACGGATTCCATCGGGATGAACTACCTGAACGTCTGCGACAGCGACGAGGAAACCCGCGAAGCAGGCAACGGGATACGGGCCGTTATCTCGGGCGAGCGCGAGTCGTTCGAACACGAGTACCCCTGTCACTCTCCGAACGAGCGCCGCTGGTTCATGATGCGTGCGGTCCCGTTCGACCGCGGTGACACCGCATATGTTCTCGTGATGCATATGGACATCACCGAGAGGAAATTGGCCGAAGAAGCCGTTGCCGACCGCAACGAGCGCCTGAAAACGGTCGCCAGCGTCCTCTCGCACGATATCAGAAACCCGCTAACCGTGGCGATAGGAGAGTTGGACCTGCTGGCGACGGAGAACGACTCCACCCACGTGTCATCACTCCGACACTCTCTCGATCGGATCGGATCCATCGTCGAGGACTCGCTCGTGTTCCTCCGCCGCAACGAGATCGACCTGGGACCGGTCGACCTGGGTGCGGCGGTACGAACAGCGTGGGCCGCCGTCGACACCGAGGATGCGACCCTCGCCATCGACGACGCGCCGACCGCTCGGGCGGACTCCGCAGTGGTTTCTCATCTACTTGAAAACCTCATCAGCAACGCGGTCCAACACGGCGGCGACGACGTCACTGTTCGCGTCGGACGGATAGACGAAGCCGACGGGACGAACGGGTTCTTCGTTGCCGACGACGGCCCCGGGATCCCCGAGAGCGAGCGAGACAAGGTGTTCGACTACGGCTACACCACCGCCGGCTCGGGTCTCGGTCTCGCTATCGTCGACCGGACGGCCAAGATGCACGACTGGTCGGTCAGCGTGACGGAGAGCGAAAGCGACGGCAACTCGGCGGTAGAGGAGAGAGCCGGTGACTCAGCGAAGGGTAGGAATGACGGCGAGACGGGAGAGAGCGGAGGGTCCGAGTCTCGCCGGGACGACAGGTCCGGCGGCGCGCGGTTCGAGGTGACGGACGTAGAGATGCTCGAATGAGCCGGAATCCGGCGGGAAAGTCCGACAGTGTCAGAACGCGCGGAGGTCGTCGAGGACCGCCGCGGCGCTCCCGTCGTCGATGGCCTCGCGAGCTAGGTCGAGACCGTCCTCCAGCGTCTCCGCGTCGCCGCGGGCGTAGATCCGGAATGCGGCGTTGACGGCGATGGCGTCGGCGAAGTGGTCCTCACGGTCGCCGGCGACGACCGCCTCGGTGATGCGTGCGGAGTCGGCAGGCACGTCGTCGACTTCGAGGTCCTCCTCTTCGAACTCCATGCCGTACTCGGGAGTCTCTATCTCGTAGTCCTCGAAGTCGCCGTCGCGCCATTCGGCAACTTTCGTGTACCCCGGCCGGATGTCGTCGTACCCTTCCATCCCCTGAAACATGATGACGCGGTCGGGGCTCTCCGTCTCCATCTCGGCGAACGTATCAGTCACCTTCTTGGCGAACGCGAGGTGGTAGAAACTGCCGAGGTGGACGTTCGCGTTCGCCGGGTTCGCAAGCGTCTCGACGGTGTTGACGAACGTGCGTACGCCCATCTGGTCGCGGCGCTCGTACAGATCCTGAATGCCGGCGTTGAACTCGGGCTGGTAGTAGAACCCGAACCCGGTCGCGTCGACCATGTCCGCGCTCTCGGCGCGGTCGAGTTCCGTTCGGACGCCGAGTTCGTCGAGGACGTGTTTGTACGCGCAGGCCTTGTGCGTCGGCACTCGGTCGCCGCTGTGGGCGACAACGGGGGTGCCCGCGCCGGCGGCGACGACGCCGGCGGCGACGCCGAGCAGCGCGCTGTCGTTTTTCCCGTCGTAGTTCGCGCCGCAGTCGACGGGGTCGGCGTCGGGTTCGGCCCGCTCGACGGACTCCTCGACCATCACGTCGGTGTAGGCCGCCAGTTCCTCGGGGTTGTTCCGCTTCCAGCGGTTCGCCAGCCAGAACGCCCCGAGCGTCGTCGGGTCCGGTTCGTCACCCAGGATCCGCTGGAACGCCTCGCGGGCCTGGTCGCGAGACATGTCCGCAGCGGATTTCGGC
The DNA here is from genome assembly GCF_004762015.1 of Halostella pelagica. Classification (NCBI taxonomy): domain Archaea; kingdom Methanobacteriati; phylum Methanobacteriota; class Halobacteria; order Halobacteriales; family Natronoarchaeaceae; genus Halostella; species Halostella pelagica. The sequence goes on along the minus strand of NZ_SJES01000007.1, from coordinate 102,226 downwards.
CCGGAGCCGACGACCTCAGTCATCAGACGCTTCAGGGGCCACTCGCCGTACGTCTCGGTTGCCTCGGCCATACGCCCGGGTTGGGTCGCGCCCCGCAAAAGCGTCCCGTTTCTCGGAACCGTTCAGAGGCTGTTGTGATTCGTGTCGGTGTTTCGCCGACGTGGGATGGCCGAACACCGGCACACAGTGCCACCAGTCTGGCTCTGTTGAAACTCCCGACAGTTCATCGGACGTAGTGTGATAGGTAGGGCTGCGGACTTGACAGATGGAGCGGAGACGATATGTTAAGTTCTCCCGTGACGATCTGACCTCGTATGGACGACACCGGTTCGTTCTTCGACACCTTTGCGGCGGTGCAGGACGCCAGGTTTGATCAGCAAAACGGGAATTCTCCACCGGAAGACGTCGGCTTCTATCGAGATCTCGCAACCGAGGCCGACGGTCCCGCACTCGGAGTTGGCGTGGGAACAGGTCGTGTATACCTCGAGTTGCTTGACGCTGGCCTCGATGTGGATGGGTTTGACCTCTCGGAAGGGAGTTTGAACCGTCTCCGGTCGAAAGCTACCGACCGCGGCCTCTCACCGACTGTATGGGTCGACGACGCAACCGACTTCGATGTCGACCGTGAGTACGGATTCATCTATGCGCCGGCCCGAGCATTCAATTTCACACATACGCTTGAGAAGCAAAAACAGGCACTACGAAGCATCCGAGATGCGCTCGCTCCCGAGGGCCGCTTTGCGTTAAACACGTTTGTCCCTCGGTTCGACGCCGTCGAGGAGTACGGTGAGCCTCAAACCGACGAGGTAACCATCGACGGCGAGCAGTATCGGGTCGTCCAGACTACGTACTTGGACGACGAAGTGGAACAGGTAACCAGATATCAGCGAGAGCTATACCACGATGGAGAACTCGTAGCGAAGCGGGAGACGCCATTCGCGTTGATTCCGAAGCGGCAATTCGAACTCTTGTTCGAAGTCACTGGTTACAGTGACTGGACAGTCACAGGAGATTTCGAGGGAGCCTCGCTGGACTCTGCAGAGCAGGAGATGGTGTGGATTGTCGACGCATAGGGTCGAGAATGGAGTTGGTACCGGACTACGAGTCCTACTCTCCGAACGTATCGGTTCGTTTTCCCACTGCATTGACCTCAGTCCGTTCGAACCTACGTCTCTAAGGATCTCAACGAGGCCAACGATCCGCCTCAGACCTTGCGTTGCACCGTCGGCCACGCCGGGTCGACGCCGACCAGTTCAGCGCTCCGGTCCCACAGCGCCCGACGGAGGTCGGCGTCCTCCGCGGCGGGTGCCGGGTCGGCGGGGTCGGTGCCGTCGAAGTAGTGTCCGGGTGCGTCCGCGACCTCGTCGGAACAGGCGACGTGAGCGAGCGCCAGACCGCCGTCTTCGACGCTTTGCCCGATCGGGAGGATAGAGAGAAAACGCATGACTGCACGGACCCACACCGAACTGTCGCGGTAGAGGCCGCTCGACGGGATGAACCCGGGATGGACCGCAGCGGCGGTGATATCCGTCCCGCGTAGGCGGTCGGCGAGTTCGTAGACGAACAGCACGTTCATCAGTTTCGTCCGGGCGTAGGCGTCGAACCCCTCGTACGGTCCCGTGAGGTCGAGGTCAGTCCTGTCGAGGGAGGCCCGTTCGTGGACGCCGGACGCGGTGACGACGACTCGGGAGGGCGCGCTGTCGGCGAGCAGCGGCATCAGTTCGTGAGTCAATAGGTACGGCGCGAGGTGGTTGACGGCGACCGTCGTGGGGACGTTCTCCTCCGTCCTGCTCCTGTTCCCCCGCGCTAACCCCGCATTGTTCACCAGCGCGTCGAGGCGGTCGACGCGGTCGCGAACGTCGGCCGCGAGGTCCCGAACCGCCGACTGGGTCGCCAGGTCGTACCTGAGAAACACAGCGTCGGCACCCGCCCGCCGCATCCGCTCGACCGTCGCCTCGCCGCGTTCGGCGTTCCGGCCGACCAGCAGCAGCGTCGCCCCGGCCGCACAGAGTTTCCGCGCCGCGAAGCGCCCGATGCCGCGAGTCCCGCCGGTCAAAAGCACCGTTCGTTCGGAGCAATCGGGGATGTCCATGTCCGATCCACGGGCTCACGAAACAAAGAAATCGGGGCGTGAACGGAGAGGACCGGAGCGACCCGAAAAAGGTACCTTCGCCCAACCCTCATATCGATCAATGAGCCTCCAGTCGGGCGACTGGCGCGAGCGTATCGACGACTGCGACGCCAAACTCGTCGACGGATTCCAGAGCGAGTTCCCCGTCGAGCGGCGACCGTTCAGGGCCGTCGGCGACGCTATCGGTACGGACGAGACGGACGCGCTGGCCCGCGTCGAACGCCTCGCTGAGGAGGGCATCTTCCGGCGGTTCGGCCCCGTCCTGAACCCGCCGGTGATCGGCAGTTCAACGCTCGCGGCCGTCCAGGCCCCCGAGGACCGCTTCGACGAGGTGGCCGAGACGATAAACGGGTATTCGCAGGTGAACCACAATTATCGGCGCGACCACGAGTGGAACGTGTGGTTCGTCGTCACGGCCGCTTCGCTGGATCGGCGGGACGAAATCCTCGACGAGATAGAGGAGCGGACCGGCTGTGAGGTGTTGAACCTCCCGATGTTGACGGACTACTACATCGACCTGGAGTTTCCCGTGATGAACCGCGACCGGTTCGCCAGAGAGAGCGGCGAGGAGCCGCGCTCCGCGGGATCCGCAAGCGGAGAGACTCCGCAAGCGCTCCGGGGGACGTCGGTCGACGCAACCCGGATCAGCGAGAGCGCTGCCGGCGACCTGAGCGAATTCGAGGGGAACCTCCTCCTCGAAATACAGGACGGCTTCCCGTTAACTGCGACGCCGTACGAGGACGTCGCGGACGCGCTGGACGCCGGCGTCGACGACGTTCTCGCGGCCATCGAACGCCTGCGCGATGACGGCTGTATCAAGCGGATCGGCTGCGTCGTCAACCACGTCGTCACCGGGTTCGACAGCAACTGTATGGTCGTCTGGGACGTGCCCGACGAGGACCTTGACGACCGCGGTACCGCCGTCGGCAGCCTCCCCTACGTGACGCTGTGTTATCACCGACCGCGCCGCGAGGAACAGGGGTGGCCCTACAGCGTGTTCACGATGATACACGGCCGCGACCCCGACGCCGTCGACGAGAAGATAGACGAACTCGCGGCCGAACATCTCCCCTACGACCACGAGCGCCTCTACTCGACGGAGACGCTGAAACAGACCGGGGCGCGCTACGAGGACATCGTTTAACGCTGGAACTCGATAGCAGCGCCCTGGCCGAACCCGACACAGAGCGTCGCGAGGCCGCGGTCGCCGTCGCGCCTGATGAGTTCGTGGATCAGCGTTACCGGGAGGCGCGCGCCGCTGGTCCCCAGCGGGTGACCGATGGCGATGGCACCGCCGTTGACGTTGAACTTGTCGTCCGGGACGCCGAGTTGGCGCTGGCTGTACACCGTCTGGCTGGCGAACGCCTCGTTCAGTTCGACGAGGTCGTAATCGTCGATGTCGCGGCCGGTCCGCTCCAGCAACCCTTCAGTGGCCGGAACGGGACCGACGCCCATGATCCGGGGGTCGACGCCGACGACGTTGTTCGCGCCCACTTCGGCCATGATGTCGAGGCCGTGGTCCTCTGCGAACGCCTTGCTCGTCACGAGCGTCGCCGCCGCCCCGTCGCTGATCTGGGATGCGTTGCCCGGCGTGACAGTCCCCTCGCTCTTGAACACGGTCGGGAGTTCGGCGAGTTTTTCCTTCGTCGTGCCGGGCCGCAGGCCCTCGTCCTCCTCGACCAGGCCGTCCTCGGTCTCGATGGGGATTATCTGGTCGTCGAAGCGGCCCTCCTCGGTCGCCGCGCAGGCGCGCTGCTGGCTCCGAGCGGCGTACTCGTCTTGCTCCTCGCGGGAAACGTCGAACCGCTCGGCGACTTCCTCCGCGGTCATCCCCATCTGGAGTTCGCCGACGTTGTACTCCTCGGCCATCCGGGGGTGGATGTAACTGTGGCTCGCGCCCATCTCGACGCGGGACATCGACTCGACGCCGCCGGCGATGATGGCGTCGCGCTGGCCCGCGCGGATGGCGTCGGACGCGGAGATGATAGTCTGCATCGACGACGCGCACCAGCGGTTGATCGTGGTACCGGGAACGTCCTCGCCGAGGTCCGAGAGCAACGCGATCACCCGTGCGAGGTTGTTGTCCTGTTCCTCGCGCTGCTGGGCACAGCCCCACATCAGGTCGTCTATCTCCTCCCCGGAGAGTCCGGTGTCGGCGAGTATCTCGTTGATCAGCGGGATCGACAGGTCCTCGCTCCGCACGTCGGCGAAGACGCCGTCCTCCTTGCCCTGCGGCGTTCGGTACGCCCGCACGATGACGGGCGTCGTGTCGCTTGCCATGCGCGAATCGACGTTCCTCACGAACTTAAATGGGCATAAAACCAGCAGGGTTGCGAAAGGAGTTTGACTGCCTACGGACTGTTTCGGGATCCTCCCCCGTATCTCGTCTGAGCTATCACCCACCCCACGAAGAGCAGCGTCAGCGCGATCCCCCACAACAGGTCGTGGTTCCCGGAGAGAAGTATCGCAATCGCCCACAGGGGCGACTCGAGGTCGTGAAACGTTCCCAATGACCGGAAATAGAGACGACGAAGAACGCCAGGACAGCCAACCCCCTAGAACAGACTCGGTAGATGGGTGGATTCGATCAGTACGGATCGCTTGGTGCGCGTTTTATCCAGTCCGGGAGAGCTTGTATTTTCCTTTTTCGGTGGTTCGCCGAGAGCGCATCACAACACACAAACCATTTATCCGCTACTGATCTCGGCACGATCATGACCGACCGGTTCTCGCTGCCGGACGCCCTCTCGGGTCGCCGCGGGACGGCGGTTGCCCTCCTCGCCGTGACGCTCGGCGGACTCGTCGTCCGCCTCTACGACCTCGGCGCGCGGGTCACCCATCAGGACGAGGCCCGCGTCGCCTACTGGACGGTCCGGTACGCCGTGACTGGGGTTCACGAGTACCGCCCCATCGTCCACGGGCCGTTTCTGCCGCTGGTCAACAGCAAGGTGTTCGCCGCGCTGGGGGCCAACGACTTCACGATGCGGCTCTCGACCGCGCTGATCGGGGCCTGCCTGCCGCTGTCCGCGTGGCTGTTTCGCGACCGCCTGCGCGACAGCGAAGTGGTCGCGCTGGCCGTCGTACTGGCGTTCAACCCGATCCTCCTCTACTACTCGCGGTTCATGCGGAGCGACGTTCCGCTCGCCGCGTTCACGTTCATCGCGCTGGGGCTGTTCGTCCGGTGGTACGACACGCGCAAGCACCGCTACCTGTTCGCGGCGACGGCGTCGTACGCGCTGTCGTACACCACCAAGGAGAACGCGCTGGTGTACGCGCTCTGTCTCCTCGGCGCTGCGGTCCTGCTGCTCGACCACAGGCTGTTTCTCGCCCGCGTTCGCAACCGGAACCCGTACGGCGAGTTGCGACGGTACGCCGCGGCGGCCCTGACGTTCGACCCCGTCAGCGCTCGCCGTCGTGACGACCGCGGGCGGCTACTCGCCGGACTCCCCGACGCCGTTCGCGCCCGGAAGACGAAACTCCTCCTGAGTCTCGCCGTCGTCGCCGAGTTCTTCGCGGTCGTCGTGTTCTTCTACGCGCCGCGGAAGGGGAGCTACCCGGACTATCCGACCCACATAGCGGGGGGCACCGAGGGGATAGGCCTGTACTGGTCGCTGGAGGAACTCGCCGCCGGCCGACCGGGCATGTTCGTCGCCGTCGTCGAGGACGCGCTACTCGTCAGTTGGCGGAAGTTCCAGCATCAGTGGGGGACCAGCGAGGACCACGAGTTCCTCTACTACTGGAACGACTACGTCAGCACGATGGAGGACGGCGCTGTTGTCCTCCTCGCGCTCGCAGTCGTCGGGTTCGTCGCGGACCGGTACTCGTCGCGGGGACCACGCGACGTGGTCGCCCTGGGCGGCTACATCGGCGCGGTGAGCGTCTTCGGCTACCCGATCATCACCGACATTCCCGCGCCGTGGGCGACCATCCACGCCCTCGTCCCGCTCGCTCTGCCCGCCGCGGTCGGGCTGGCACTGATCGGGCGCTGGGGCGTCGACGCGTACGCTGACGGCGACGGGGTGGGCGTCTCCGCGGCGGTCATCCTCCTGTTGCTCCTGACGGCGCAGGTCGGCGGGGCGGTGATGGAGACGAACTACCGGAACCCAACCGACCCCGACAACGAACTCGTCCAGTACGCCCAGTCGTCCTCGGACCTGAAGCCCACGCTGAACACCGTCTACGAGATAAGCCGGGAGAACGAGGGCGTCGACGTGATGTGGTACGGGTCCGAGTTCAACGCGCGGAACGAGTCCATCAACGACCAGCCCCCGGCTCGACCGAGCGGCTGGTTCGACAGGCTGCCTGTCGCGTGGTATCTCGAGGCCGAGCAGTACAACCGGGACGAGACCGACGCCGAACTCGTCGTCGAAAGCACGACGAACGCGAGCCAGTTCGACGAGGACCCGCCGCCGGTTATCATCTCGTTACGGAACGACGCCGGAGCCTACGAGCGGAAGCTAGACGGCTACCGAGCCCACCAGTTCCAGCGCTACTTACACAGTAGCCCGTTCGTGATCTTCATCGACGAGGCGTATCTCGACGAGGAGTAAAGCGGTATCGAGTACGGAAGAGAGCAGCGGACGACCGCGAGAGGGGAGAGTTTCTACCGGACGACCGCACGGAGAGAGCCGACGGACGACCGCGACGCAGGACGGGCCGACTGCTGGCGCGAACAGCCTGACGCTGTCCGGCGGTTCAGTGGCTTGCGCGCTTCGACGGCCTTAAGATTCCCCCGTCCCAACCCTTCGGGGAATGAAGGACGGGGCGCTTGACGTCGTCGAGTTCCTGTTGACGACCCGGGTGTACGACGACGAACGAAGCTTAGACGAGAACGACCTGCCGCCGCGATACCGCAAGGTGTTCTGGACCGGCGGCGACGATGAGGACGAACCGGGCGGCATCGAACGGCCGCTGTCCGTGACCAACAATACCGCGCGGTCGGCGACCGGCATCGAACGACCGTGGGACGCCGTCTCCGACCTCATGTTTACGGAACGTGACGAGTTCACCGGCTCTATCTCGCTCAGCGAGTCGGAGATGGCCGAGGAGTGGTTTCTCGACCGGGCAGACGACGCCCGGATCCGGAGTAATCCGACGCTCGCGTACTACTTCGAGGGAGCCGACGGCATCGATGTCGAGTACGAAAGCGCGCGGGAGGCCAACCGACCGATCCAGGCCGACCGCGTGTGGATAGATAGCCTGCTGGAGGAGTACTTCGACGACGAGGAAGAGGAGGAGATGTTAGACCTCGTCGACATCCGCGCGCCGGAGGAGATAGAGATGACGCTTGACGACCTGGTGCTGACGGAGGACCAGGAGGCGGAGATCAACAAGATCGTCAAAGCCATCGAACACCGCGAGTACCTCGCGAAGATCGGCCTCCGCGAGATAGGGAAACTGCTGTTCGTCGGCCCGCCGGGGACGGGGAAGACGTCGTCCGCCCGGGCGCTGGCGCACAACCTCGACCTGCCGTTCGTCGAGGTGAAACTGTCGATGATCACAAGCCAGTATCTCGGCGAGACGGCCAAGAACGTCGAGAAGGTGTTCGAGGTAGCGAAGCGGCTCTCGCCCTGTATCCTCTTCATGGACGAGTTCGACTTCGTCGCCAAAACCCGCTCGTCCGACGAACACGCCGCTATCAAGCGGGCCGTCAACACCCTGCTCAAGAGCATCGACGACATCAGTCTCATCCAGGACGACGTCTTGCTCATCGGCGCGACGAACCACCCCGACCAGTTAGACGCCGCGGCATGGCGGCGGTTCGACGAGATCGTCAACTTCCCCAAACCGGACCTCGGGATGCGGGCGGACATCCTCAGAGTGATCACCCGGGCGATGGACATCGACGAGTTCGACCCCGAGGGGATCGCCGACCTGACGGAGGGACTGACCGGCAGCGACCTCCGGATGGTGCTCCGCGAGGCGGTGCTCGACGCGCTGACCGAAGAGCGGACGACGCTCACCCAGCAGGACCTCGAAGACGCCGTCGCCGACTTCGAGGAGCGCGACACGCTGAAAAACATGGACATGATCGAGGGCGACCACGACGCGCTGGTCGCCGGCGGCGACATCGGCGGGTCGAGTGATGGAGGCAGCGGACACGACCACTCTCACGACCACTGATGCGAGTCACCCTGCTCGGCACCGGCGACACGACGGGGACGCCGACCCCCGGGTGCGACTGCGAAACGTGCGAGCAGGCCTCGGAGATGGGAGTCGAACGAACCCGGTTCTCCGTCCACGTCCGCAACGACCGAACGGGCGAGTCGCTGCTGGTCGACGCCAGTCCGGACTTTCGGCACCAGTTTCTCACACAGGACGTCGACCTGCCCGACGGTATCCTCGTTTCACACGTCCATTTCGACCACCTCGACGGACTCGGCAACGCATACCGCCTGCTCGACGACGTACCGGTGTACGCCGCCGACGAGACGGACCCGGAAACCGGCGAGAGCGTCGCGGAGACGGTCGAGCGGAAGTACGACTATCTCGACGCCGTGACAGTCGAACCGCGGTCGCCGCTGTCGACGTTTCGGGCCTGCGGCTTCGACGTGACGCTGGTTCCCGTCGACCACCCGCCGCTGGTCTGTTACGGCGTCGTCGTCGAGGACCCCGATACGGGCGCGAAGCTATCGCTCTCGGGTGATACGAACTACGCTATCCCGGACGAGTCCCGGGAGCGACTCGCGGACCCCGACCTCCTGCTCGCGGACGCTATCGTTCCCGCCAGTCTCTGCGAGCATCACCCGCTCGGCGGCCGTCACGAGGGGGCGGACGGCGTCCCGCGGACGTTCGGCACGAAACACATGACTCGCGAGGGGGCGCTGGCGCTCGCCGACGACCTGGACGCCGCCCGGACCCGACTGGTCCACCTTGCACACTTCTATCCGGCCGCGGAGGCGTTCGAGGAACCGCTCGCGGTCGACGGAGAGGTGTACGAACTGTGAGCGGCCTGCGGGAGGGATCGCGGCTGGTCGGCCTCGTCGCTGTAGTCGCCGCCGGCTACGTCCTCGGGTCGCTGTTGTCGGGCGGCGGCGTCGACTGGTTCGGCCTCGGCGTCGTCGTCACCGGTGCGGCGATGGTCCTCGCTCTGCTGTGGTACGTCAGTGAAGAGTTCGCGGCCGAAGAGACGTGAATCGTGCCGTCTCTCCCGCCGATCTGGGGCCGAGTTCGGTACGTCCGTCCGGAGGAAAAACCGTCAGTATAAAACCGGGCTAAATGCCAATCAGATTATGAAACGCTCGAAAACGCAGTCCGTTCGACGAATCCTCGCGACGCTTTTCGTCACCGTGATCGTCCTCACGGCCGGTTGTTCCGGCGTGACGGGTATCTTCGGGAACGACGACGGGGATAGCGGGGTCGAACCGTACACCGAATCCGGCGATGAACTCACCGGCGAAATGCTAAACGAGAGCCACCGCGACACGCTCCGTTCGGCCGGATCGTACACAGCCGAGGTCAACATTTCACTGACGAGCGACGAGTCCTCGATCACGCAGGACACCCGGGGGAAGGTCGACCTGGAAAACGACCGTCAGTACGTCGTCCAGTCTGCCAGCCTGTTCGGCAACCGGACTACCTACCGGTACATGGCCGATAATGTCACCTACGAGAAGGTGGTCCCCGAGGGCGGCGAAACACGGTACGAGACGACTCAGAACGCGGAGACCGCGTCTGCGTCCGTCAACACGGACAACATCGACGCCTTCGAGTGGGAACAGCGCGGCACCGAAACCCACGAGGGCGTCGGTGTCACCCGGTACGAGGCGACCGGCGTCGCCAACTACAGCGCACTGCCGACCGACGCCAGCGAGGACAACATCAGTGACCTCTCCGCGACGCTGCTCGTGACCGAAGACGGCGTGATGTACGAGTACACCGTCGATTACACCCGGGAGTCCGACTCGACCCAGGAACTCTCACTCCGTTACGCGACGCGAGACATCGGGTCGACGACGGTCGAAGAGCCGGACTGGCTCGACGAGGCACAGAGCAATAGTAGTCACTGAAACGATTTACACGCTGATCGCATTGCCGTCGTGCGATCAGGTGTGTATTGATTTTCAGTGACCACTATAAGAGAACCAGTCGAGACCCGCCTGTCGCCGCGCGACGCCGTCGGGATCGTCGACCCACGGTGACCGGTCCGCGCGTTCGGCGGCGGCGTCGACAGTGGGGCCGTCGTCGGGTGCGTACTCCGGACAGTCCGGTCCGCATTCGTTTCCCGGGTCGACGACGCGGCCGTGCCAGTCACAGCGCGGAACGCCGCCGCGCTCGACCGTGGCCCGCCGGCAGGCCGGAAACTCGTCGGGTCGCCACCCCTTGCCGTAGGCGCGTTCTGCCAGGCGGCGACGGTACTGAGATTTCTCTGCGGCGGTGACTGGCCGTATCTCGGCGCGACCTGGGTGTTCTTCGACGAGTTCGATACCGCCCGCATCGACGGGGAGCGGCGTCGGCGGTTGAACCACCTCGACGCCGTCGGGGGGGTCGAACCGCCAGACGCCGACCTCGTCGGGGATGCGGTTCAGATGCGCACGGGTGACGTGGCTCTCGGTCGCGAGGACGACTTCGTCCGCGAGAGCAAGGCTGACATCCGTCCGTAACTGGCGACGGAGCGCGCCCGGCGAGCCGAGATCGGGTTTGTTTTCGATGGCTCGGATCCGGCCGAACCAGTCCGGATACCGGGCGACCTGTCGGACGTAGTCGCGGTTGCCCCGTCGCTCTCGCTCGAAAAAGCCGACATCGACGGCGCGGTCGACCACGTCGCGGGCGCGGTCCGGGTGGCAGTCGAACGCGTCCTTCCAGTACCGGAAGCGGCCGGGCCCCACGTCGCTCTCGACGGCGAGGGCGGGGATCCGTGCCGGCGTTATCTCCGTTCGGGCGTCGAACTCCGGGCCAGGGGTCACGGTAACGACATCGAGGATACGGTTTCCGGGAGCGGCGACACCGCCGCCTAGCTGTCGGGCGACGAGCGTCTCTGGGTCCTCCAAGTGGGCACACAGCGCCAGTTCAAACCCGAACTCTCGCACGACTGGAGAGAGGGGCGCGGACGAAAAAAGGGTCGCGGTCAGTCAGCGTCGGCCTGCCGTCGAACGGCCGTCAGATCATCACTAACAGGTCAGTTGCGTACATCACGACGAGGCCGCCGAGGAACGCGATGGCGTTCGTCGCGCTACCGAGGCGACCACCTCGGTCGCGGACCATGTCGGCTATCTCCCAGACGACCTGCGCGATAGCTCCGACGCCGAGTGCGAGGAAGAAGGCACCCAGGGTCGGCGAAAAGGCGAATCCGCCGATCCAGCCGCCGAGGATGACCGGCGCACCGGCGATCGCGCCGATGGCGACGAAGTGCCCGAGCGCGGGGCGCTCGCCGCGGGCCACCGGTGCGACCACGGCCGGTCCCTCCGTGACGTTGTGGATCATGAACCCCACGACGAGGAACGCGCCGAGGGACATCCGACCGAGCGCGAACGCGCTACCGATCGCGAGTCCCTCTGCGAGGTTGTGTAGGCCGATACCGACGGCGATCATGTACGCAAGAGCGAGGCCGCTCCCTCGGTCGTCGGCGCTCCAGGCAGTAACGGATTGGACGACGAGCATCGCTCCGAGGACACCGAGGACGACCAGCAGGTGGCCCTCGTAAGCGCCGGGGATATCCTGCGCCACCTCGAACGCCTCGAAGCCGCCGTCGAAGCCGAGGAAGGCGAGGACACCCGCGGAGAAGGCGAGCACGGCGTGGAGCCAGCGGTCGCGCATACCCTGCATGAACGGGAACCAGAGCATGCCGAGCGCAACAGGGATCACGCCGACGAACAGTCCCACCAGCGCGAGCGTCCCGAGCGTTCCCGCCGTCATTCCGGGCGTCGGTTGCGGTGCTTCGATGTCGTGATGGACCGTCGTTCCGTCGGAGAGGACGAGGGCGACGTCGAGATCCCATCCCGGTTGCCAGTGGTAGGGGACCCGCACGGTCGCGCCCTGTCCGGGTGCGAGCGTTCGCGTCTCTTCGCCGCCGCTCGTCACCGTGTGTTGCCAGTACGCCTCGTCGACAAGCACCTGCGAGACCGTCACCGGTTCGGGACCGTTGTTCACGACGTGTAACACGACGGTGCCGTCGTCCGGTAGCGTCGCGTGGCTCACCGTCACGTCCGGCAGCGGTTCGCCGGACTGGACGCCGCCTAACGGCGGTGCGACCAGAAACCATCCCACGATGAGCGCCAGTAGCAGCAACGGCACCGCTGCAGCCACCCATCGGGGCAGACCGAAAGGCACGTTCACGCGGTCCGTCGCGGTGCCGCCGTCCGTGGAAGCGTCTGCGTCCGTCATTCAGACCACCTCGAAGAAGCTCATCCAGCCGAGTTCGGCGAACTCCGACTGGTGGGCGTGAAACATGTACAGACCCTGCTCGTGGTCGGAGTAGTCGAGTTCGAGTATCCCCCGCTGAGCCTGACACTGCATGACGGTGTCGACGGTGCTGTGAGTGGGTTCTAGCGTCGTCCCGTGGTCGTAGTAATCGTAGAACTGCGAGTGCGTGTGAAAGGAGTTGATCGGGTCGAACTCCGTCGCGTTGAGCAAGTACACGCGCTGGCGCTGGTTCTTGTCGATCTGGATGGGACGGATCGTTTCGCCGGCTTCCCACTCACCGTTGGCGTCGGTCGACCCGACGCCGTAGGCGAATGCGCGCGTGTTGGCGGCGTACACCTCGTTCTCGCCATCGAAGTTGGTGTCGAACCCGTTCATCACCATCACCATTTCGTCGTAGCGGGCGTTCTCGGAGTACTCGTGGTTGCGCGTTTTGGCCGTCTCGACGAGTTCCGCGGCGTATTCGTCGGAGACGGGACGGTTTCCGGAGACGTACTCGCGTGGATTTTCGCGGACCCGATCGGGGTCCGGGTCGACGACGATAACCCCGTACAGGCCTCGGTGGAAGTGTTCTTTCAGGGGGAGCGAGTGACAGTGATAGAAGTGCAGGCCTGCCGGTTGGGCCTCCCACTCGTAGGTGAATTCCTCGCCGGTTTCGAGGACGCCGGGGCCGTTCTGCGGGGTACCGTCCATCCGCGGATCGACGTTTTTCACGTGCGGATGGATGGTGTGAGCGTGTGAGCTCCCGTTGACGAACGTCACTCGGATGGTGTCGCCCTCCACGACGCGGAGCGTCGGACCGGGGACCTGCCCGTTGAACGTCCATGCGTCGAACTCGACGCCCGGCGCGATGGTGATCGTCGTGTCCACGGCGGTGAGCGTGAAGTGTCGCACCGTTTGTCCGTCCTCCTCGTAGACGCTCTCGTTCACGTTGTCCTGGCCCTCGCCGCCCGTGTTGAACGTCCGTAAGAAGTCGTGCGGGTCGAAATTCTCGTCCCCATACTCGCCGTTCGGGCCGAAGTTTCCGTGTTCATCGTCGTCGTGGTCGCCGTCCGCCGCGCCCGTTCCGGAGAGGCCGAGGGCGGCACTTCCGGCGACGCCGATACCGCCGAGAACCGACCGGCGACTGACGGTATCCGGAGCGAGCGTCGCTGTCAGGCGGTCTTCCAGCGCCGCCGTAAGCGTCTCGGCGTCGTCGTAATCGATGCCTGTCATGATCTCTCTCCACATCGAGGATCCGTTCTCGAATCGATACTGTCGTTGACAGTCCGTCGAGTCTGTGCCATGTCGAAATTAGACTGTTCTAAATATTATATTCATGAGTCCTAACTAGATGTTGCCGGTGCTCAAAACTCCGGGCTGCGCTGTGATGTAAGCGAAAACCGCATCTACCGGAACGTTGGCGAGAAAGCGCGAAAACGGCTGATATCAAGCAGGGAGTTAGCTCTGCGAGCGAGACAGCGCGGCGACGACGGCACGGACAGCGACGAACGGGACGGCGGCGATGGCGACGAACAACACGGCCGTTCCGACGACCATGGCGAACGCGCCAGCGCCCTCGAACGAGGTGATGACCGCGACGCCGCCGGCGACGGTGAGCGTGGCGACGGCGGCCCAGAACAGGCCGACCAGCGCGCGGTTCGCTCGGCGGACTATTTCGCCGACGCTGCTTACTGGAACGCCGGTTCGGACGGCTCTCGAACTGTGGTCGCGTCGTACTGAAGTGTGTTTAGCAGGCATCGGTCTTCACAGATGGATAGAGAACCCCCAACGACTAAAGTATAATCTGAAGAACATTTCTGTAGCCCGGCTTACTGAAAATCCTTTCAGTAGTTCAGGGCGTCGTCCGGACCTCGTCGCCGACCGGCGTTCGCTCGACTTCCGTGACGGTCAGGTCGTCGTCCACCGTGAGCGAGAGCGTCTCGCCGCTTCCCGAACTGGGCGCATCACGGCTGCTGGCTGGGCCTTCTTCGTCGCATTTGACCGGGACGTCGAGTCGGATCCGCCAGGGGTCCTCGGAGATGACAGTCGTGTACTCGTCGTCTGTACACCACGCGAGCGTCCAGAACGGAACCTGATTCAGATCGATGCCGTGGTCGCGGTAGAACGAGACTATCTCCGCGTGGTCGAGCAGTACCTGACCGATAGAGGTCGTCAGCTGATGTCGGCAGCGCTGGCACTCGTGGCGGACCGCCACGTCGAGTTCGAGGGTCGCGGGGTCGCGTTCGACGGTCGTCTCGACGGTGCCGCTGCACTCCGGGCAGACGCCGTCGGCCATCAGGCAGTGTAGGTGCCGGACGCGCTGGTTGAACGCGGCCATCACCTCGCCGGTCGTACGGTCGTCGAGACCGCCGGGCGGGAACGGGTAGTTGGCGTGAATTCGCCCGCACTCCTCGCAGTCGACTACGATCCGCTCGTCGTCGTAACTGGCCTGCAGTCCCGCGCCGCAGTCGACGCAGTCGCCCTCGACGCCGAACGGTTCGATGCGTGGATGCTCGTTTATCGATCCCGCCTGCACGGCGTGAATGACTGCCCAGCCGGCGTGTCGGAACCCGTAGCCGTCCTCGGTCTTTCGCACGAACTGGCCGCGGAGCTTGTCGAGGTGGTAGTTGAACTGCGCGCTGTCACGCATTCCGACGCGTTTCCGCAGGTCGGAGAACGACACCGGTCGCTCCTCGGCCGTCCAGAGGGCTTCGAGGATTTCCAGTCGCGTCTCGTTTCCGATGACGGAGAACGCCTCGGCTGGAGTCATACAGTCGTCGCAGTCCTGCAGGACAGTTTCGCTCGCTTCGCTGGCCTCGCTCATACGGGGGTGATCTACTGCCACCGCCTAAAACGTTCGCTAAATTACATTCATGTAATGCTGGTTATTGTTTCTGCCGCGTTCGACGCTCCGGAAACTGAATTCGACCGGACGGAGCCAAGACTGGATCGGCCCAGCCAGCACTGAATCGTATACGGAGGCCCGGTCGGACGTAACGGGACGGACGAACGGCCCGCCGCGACCCGCACGAGAACAGTAGGTTTATCAGTCGTTCGGGGCGAAATCACTACAAGATTACTTCAGGAGGTCACATGCCAGGAACACACCAACAACCGGAGGTGAACATCGGACTCGTCGGCCACGTCGATCACGGTAAGACGACGCTAGTCCAGGCGTTGAGCGGAGAGTGGACGGACCAGCACAGCGAAGAGATGAAGCGGGGTATCTCTATCCGTCTCGGCTACGCGGACGCGACGTTCCGCCGCTGCCCGGAAGGCGAGGAGCCGGAAGCGTTCACCGTCGAGGAGACGTGTTCGGAGCACGACGTCGAGACGGACGTACTCCGTACCGTCTCGTTCGTCGACGCGCCGGGCCACGAGACGCTGATGGCGACGATGCTATCGGGTGCCGCGATCATGGACGGGGCAGTCCTCGTCGTAAGCGCGAGCGAACCCGTCCCCCAGCCCCAGACCGCGGAACACCTGAGCGCGCTGGACATCATCGGCATCGACAACATCGTCATCGCACAGAACAAGGTCGACCTGGTCGACGCGGACCGGGCACGCGAGAACTATCAGGAGATACAGGACTTCGTCGAGGGCACCGTCGCGGAGGGCGCGCCCATCGTGCCGATCAGCGCCCAGCAGGAGGTCAACGTGGACCTCCTCATCGACGCTATCGAGGAGGAGATCCCGACGCCCGAACGGGACCCCGACGTGGACGCGCAGATGCACGTCGCGCGGAGTTTCGACATCAACCGCCCGGGAACGACCTGGGAGAAACTGTCCGGCGGCGTACTCGGTGGAAGCCTCGTCAAGGGCGGTCTGGAGAAAGGCGACGAGATCGAGGTCCGCCCCGGACGCGAGGTCGAAACGGGCGGCCAGTCGGAGTACCAGCCGATCACGACGACCATCCGCTCGCTGCAGGCGGGCGGCGAGACGGTCGACAAGGTGACTCCCGGCGGACTGCTGGGCGTCGGTACCGGTCTCGACCCGAGTCTGACGAAAGGCGACGCGCTTGCCGGGCAACTCGCCGGGCCGCCGGGTTCGCTCCCGCCGACGTGGGACTCTTTCACTATGGACGTCGACCTGCTCGACCGCATCGTCGGCGACATGGACGGCGGCGAAGTCGACGACATCAGCACCGGCGAACCGCTGATGATGACCATCGGGACGGCGACCACTGTCGGGTCGGTGACGAGCGCCCGCGGCGACGAGGCCGAGGTGCAGTTGAAACGGCCCGTCTGCGCTCAAGAGGGCGCGAAGATAGCGATCAATCGCCGTATCGGCGCGCGGTGGCGGCTGATCGGCATCGGGACGCTAACCGGGTAGATGACGACCGTCGCCCTCGATACGAACGCGCTCATGATGCCCGTCGAACTCGACGTGCGGCTGTTCGACGAACTCGATAGGCTCCTCGACAGCTACGACCCGGTTGCGCCACAAGCCGTCGCGGAGGAACTCCGGAAACTATCGGAGACGGGCGGCGAGGAGGGCATCGCCGCGAGCGTCGGACACGACCTGGCGACGGACCGCTGTCTGCTCGTCGATACGGAAGAATCGTACGCCGACGACGCCATCGTCGAACTCGCCCGAGAGGACACGACCGACTACGTCGTCACGAACGACCGGCCCCTGCGGGACCGCGTCCTCGACGCGGACGTGCCAGTAATTGGTTTAAGGGGCAAGAACAAACTTGCGATCACTCAACCATAACATATGTACAAACGGGTCAGGCTCAAGGACACCGTCGAGGTACCACCGGAAGAACTCGCAGACGTCACGCCGCGTCTCGTCAAGCGTCTCCTCCAGGAGAAACTGGAGGGGCGCATGGACGAGGACGTGGGAAGCGTCGTCAGCGTCGTCAACGTCCACGATATCGGCGAGGGGACCGTCCTCCCGAACCGTCCGGGCGTCTACTACGAGGCGGATTTCGACGCCGTCACGTACGACCCCCAGATGCAGGAGGTCGTCGACGGCAACGTCGTCGAAGTCGTCGAGTTCGGCGCGTTCGTCGGGATCGGTCCCGTCGACGGGCTACTCCACGTCTCGCAGATCTCGGACGAGTATCTGGCGTTCGACGCCGAGAACCAGCAGCTCGCGTCGAACGAGTCGAACCGCACGCTCGGCGTCGACGACGCCGTCCGAGCGCGCATCGTCACGAAGAGCATCGACGAACGCAACCCTCGGGACAGCAAGATCGGGCTGACAGCGAAGCAGGTCGGCCTCGGGAAGCACGGCTGGCTCGAAGAGGAGCGCCAGCGGCGACAGGCGACCACGGGTGAGTAACGATGGCCGAGGACCGACTCGTCTGTCGCGAGTGTCACCGCGTCGTCGAACCGAACGTGGAGACCTGCCCCTCCTGCGGGTCGAGTAGTCTCACCGAAGACTGGGCGGGGTACGTGTACATCGCCCATCCCGAAGTGAGCCAGATCGCCGAGGAGATGGAGGTCGAGGAACCGGGAGCGTACGCGCTGAAGGTCCGATAGCGTGGTGCCAGAGGAGTCCGACCCGCTCTTGCGGCTGCCGGACGAACTCCGGAGTGCGTTCAAAGACCCGCTCGGCCCCGTCGAGACAGACCCGGAGCGCATCCTCGCTGACGTGACCGGTCCGCTGGTCGCCGTCGGGGATATCGTTACCTACCACTTCGAGCGCGTCGGCCGCACGCCGGACGTCGCCGTCATCGACGGCCGCACCAAGCGCCAGGCGGTCGAACAGGAGGTCCGTGAGACGATCCGGGAAGACGAGACCGTCCACGTCACCAATCCGGCAGCGACGCTCACTGTCGACCTACTCACCGCGCTACGTGACGCCCTGGGCGACGAGCGCCGGACCACTATCGTCGTGGACGGCGAGGAGGACCTCGCCACGCTTCCGGGGGTCGTCGCCGCCCCCGACGGCGCGAGCGTCGTTTACGGTCAACCCGACGAGGGGATGGTCCACGTTCGCGTCGACGCGGAAACCCGGGCGCAGTTCCGCGACCTGCTGACGCGGATGGACGGGAACCACGTGCGGGCGCTGGAACTGCTCGACGGATAGCGTGTGGGACCCGGTTCGCGCTCGCGCCGTCGGGAGGCAGAGATAGACAGATCTATTATCACTCGCGAACGGTACGGATATATGGAAGAGCCCGCCCTCCGTCGACGGCTCGACGCCGCCCTCGCGCTGTTGGTCGCGAACTTCCTGCTCCTGCTCGCGCTCGCGTTTCGGTACGTCCCCGAAACCGCGGTCGGGCTGTTAGCGGTGACGGGATTGGTCGGCTACGGACTATTACGGGAGAGTTGACGACCCGCCGCGCTAGAACTCGATGAGCCACTCGGTCCGCGTCGGCCGTCGTAGACAGTCCTGTGGGCCGGTTTCGCCGCGACAGCGTCCGCGAGTGATCAGGTCGCGAGCCAGCGAGAAGAGAGCGGCTGGCGGAGCGGGGCTGGGGAAAACGGTCGCAGGGGTCGTTCGAAATCCTTTTACCCGTTTCGAGGAGAAGTAAGAGGTAACTGATCACACCATGGATGTCGACATTATCGACGAAGACGAGAACCCGATGTTGCACCGTACCGACGTGACCTTCGAACTCACGCACGACGAAGCCACGCCGTCCCGACTGTCCGTCCGCGACAGTCTCGCGGCGAAGCTCAACAAGGACGCCGAGGAGGTCGTCGTTCGCAACCTGGACACGAAGTTCGGGATGCGCAAGACCGTCGGCGAGGCCAAAGTGTACGAGACGGCCGACCACGCCCGCGACGTCGAGCAGGACTACATGCTCAAACGGAACAAGATTGTCGCCGACGAGGAGACCGCGGAAGAAGCGGAGGAAGCCTGAGATGGCGCGACACGAACTCTACAACGACGACGGGTCGACGGACCGCGAGATGTGCCCGCGCTGCGGCGACACGTTCCTCGCGGACCACGGCGACCGCCTGCACTGCGGCCAGTGCAGTTACACCGAGTGGGAGTAAGGGCGATGCGCCGAGCGGAAGCGAGGCGCACCGCGGACGGCCGAACGACGACCGCAGGTGAGCCGTGAGCCGCGGCACTCGCGTTCTCGGTATCGAGGGAACAGCGTGGGCCGCAAGCGCCGCAGTACACGACACGGCGACCGGCACCACGTTCATCGAAACCGACCCGTATCAGCCCGAGAGCGGCGGCATCGACCCGAGCGAAGCCGCCGAACACATGTCCAACGCGATTCCCGACGTGGTCGGGACGGCGCTGGATGAGGCGGACGGCCCGATAGACGCCGTCGCGTTCTCCCGCGGACCCGGACTCGGCCCGTGTCTCCGGACCGTCGGCACGGCGGCGCGGGCGCTTGCGCAGGCGCTCGACGTCCCCCTGATAGGCGTCAACCACATGGTCGCGCATCTGGAGATCGGCCGCCACCAGTCCGGGTTCGATTCGCCGGTCTGTCTCAACGCGAGCGGTGCGAACGCGCACGTCCTCGGCTTTCACAACGGCCGCTACCGCGTCCTCGGCGAGACGATGGACACGGGCGTGGGCAACGCTATCGACAAGTTCACTCGTCACGTCGGGTGGTCCCACCCCGGCGGGCCGAAAGTCGAAGCGCGCGCGGACGGCGGCGAGTACATCGACCTGCCGTACGTGGTCAAAGGGATGGACTTCTCCTTCTCGGGGATCATGAGCGCCGCGAAGCAGGCGTACGATTCGGGGGAAGCCATCGAGGACATCTGTTTCTCCTTACAGGAGAACGTCTTCGCGATGCTCACCGAAGTCGCCGAGCGCGCGCTGTCGCTGACGGGCAGTGACGAACTCGTACTCGGCGGCGGCGTCGGCCAGAACGACCGGCTTCGAGAGATGCTCGCGGAAATGTGCGAATCCCGGGACGCCGACTTTTACGCGCCCGACCCGCGCTTCCTGCGGGACAACGCCGGAATGATCGCGGTGCTGGGCGCGACGATGTACGGGGCCAGCGACACCGTCGCGGTCGACGAGTCCCGCGTACGCCCGGACTTCAGACCGGACCAGGTTCCAGTCACCTGGCGCGCGGGCGAGAGCGTCCGTCGGCGAGCGCCCGAGGGCCGCAAGCGCCAGGGTGCCGAGGCGGTCGTCGAGATGGGAGAGGAAACGGTGACGAAACGCCGCGTTCCCAAATCCTACCGCCATCCCCAGTTAGACGCCCGTCTGAGGCGGGATCGGACGGTGCTCGAAGCGCGCCTCACTAGTGCGGCCCGGCGGCAGGGCGTCCCGACGCCCGTCGTTCGGGACGTAGACGTTGCCGAAGGGACGATCGTTTTCGAGTACGTTGGAGACGCCGACCTTCAGACCGATCTCACCGAGATGCGAGTCCGCGACGTGGGGCGTCATCTCGCGACCATCCACGCCGCCGGGATCGTTCACGGGGATCCGACGACGCGGAACGTCCGGGTCGACGGCGACCGGACGTTCCTCATCGACTTCGGACTCGGCTACTACACGGACGACGACGAGGACTACGCGATGGACCTCCACGTGTTCGAGCGGAGTATCGAGGGCACTGCGGAGCACCCTGAACGACTCCGAGAGGCGTTCGAAGCAGCCTACATCGACACTGGTAACAAAAGCGTCCTGACCCAGTTACGCGCGGTAGAGGGTCGCGGCCGGTATCAGTGAACTGGCTCCGCCCCGTCGAA
Source organism: Halostella pelagica (assembly GCF_004762015.1). Taxonomy (NCBI): domain Archaea; kingdom Methanobacteriati; phylum Methanobacteriota; class Halobacteria; order Halobacteriales; family Natronoarchaeaceae; genus Halostella; species Halostella pelagica. The sequence continues at coordinate 81,130 of NZ_SJES01000007.1, read as the reverse complement.
CGATGAGCCACTAGTAACGTTCTTAATCCAGCCCGTCGTAACGTCTCGTATGGCCGACAAGCCGAAGTCAGGCGAACTTCTCGGCGTACCGTACAACTTCGAACGCCCCTCAGTCAGTCGCCTACTCTCCTCGTACTGGCAACCCGGTGACGGGATGTTAGTCGAGAAGCCGTTCGGGATCGGATACACGCTCAATCTGGCTAGCTGGCGTTCCTGGGTCGTTCTCGGGATCGCCGGTGTCTTGCTGTGGAACGAGCAAAGCGACGGTACCGCGGACGAGACAGACGAGGACGAACCGGTCGAAGTCGTCGTCGACTGATACTGTCGGCTGTACTCCCATGAAGAATATCGGACCCCGAGGTCCGAGCATCTTTACGAAGGTACAGCCGACAGTATGAGACAGCACGTTTTCGAGCGGTCGACTGCAACGACCGAAATATATCTGCACGGACGAGGGTGCCGACAGCGACAGGTCCGGTACGGACCGTCGGGGACGACGAATTACAACAGCGAAAGATATCTTCTGTAGAAGCGAAACTGGTGAGGGTCGATAGAAGCAAAACTGACGGAAGGCAAATGGATAGAACTTATATATAGTTTATTCTAATATATCGGTGCCAGTCATAAGAGATATAACTATTGTATAATAACAGGAAAAAACACAACGATTCCAATTCCTGACCAACTGACAACGTCTCTGGACGCAAACCGATCTCGAACTCAGAACAGCACCTTACAGCACGGCTGGAGTAAACTGGCCAATCGAGGCGAAATACAGTAGTCACGGAAACACTTCAAGCACTGATCGAATCGCTGTCGTGCGATCAGATATGGATTGGCTTTCAGTGACAACCGCCGCTCTCGGAGCCGAGGGTTTGGCGCTAATATAGCGAGAGAACCAGTATATCCGCGATGCCGGCCAGATGACCGGACCGTGGCGGGCCTGTCGTGTATCGGGAATAGTAACGCTGTATCCGTCGTCTGAGATAAGTCAGCTGAAAGAAAGAGGATTTCTTGAGAGATCCCGAGTTCGGGCTGGGAGAACATGAGTTGAAACGTCACAGGTAGTATAATAATATTGAACTGAGCGTCTAATTGTTTACTTTCATAATATCATACACTGCCATATAGTAAACACAAGAACTGTTTATCCTACAGAGCCAACTGGACAGAACTCCCGTCTCTCGTCGCCACTGGCGATCTCTGAACGCGTTCTTCCTGCCATCACAGTCCTTTACACCCATAGGCCTGTGATAGGGTGACAGATCGAAAATCCCGCCAATCGCGACGGAAAACGTATCGGGCAAGGGAGAACACGTCGACTCACTCAACAGCGGCCACGGACGTACCTGAGGAGAGGAACGGCGATAGTGGCTTGCTGAGACGGCGTACAAGTAACTCGGACAGAGATGCGATACGAACTCCTGGTTTCGAATCCACCATGGAAGACCGAACAGAGATACCAGATCTGCACCAATAGCCACTCCAACCCTCGTTTTTCCGGGTATCAAAAGTGGCGGGACGAGAATATCGGTGAAGGAACTCCTCTCGTGCCCCCCGGTCAGGCGAAGAGGCGGAGGTTCCGAGCGCGGTATCGACTGGAGTTTCCGTTGACGGAAGCGAAACAGGACCGGACCCACCCCCAGTACAGATCGATCCCGTCGAATTCCTACGTTTAGCCGGGTTTCTGTTCGTTCGGCGTCTCTCGTTATTCTTCTCAGTTCCGTTCGAGGACACCATAACCAGAGCGTTTTGTACACTACTAGTGACTGATGTGCACTACTGTACGTTGTATTCTACTAATTCGGATCTCGATTGTTATTTCGGCGGTGAAAGTGCTAATCTTAACGGTCTCGAATGTACATGATTGTTAGTCAGAGTGTGGATCTCATTCGTTTCCAGAGTACCCTCCGAGTGACGCGCTAAAACCACCGGATAACCGAACGTGTTCTGGTAGCTGGTGATTCGCAAAATCCTACTTGCTTGGATATCTGTTGCTACAATGGTCTCAAGGACGTGTTTTGCCTACCAAATCCGGTAGTTGGCGGCTGAGGCGGTCATACCACCGCGTTCTCCGAACTGCCTCGATATCTCTTTTCGGTTGCTTACGGGGACTTGCGAGTTCCACCTGTTCGATCACAACGGATTTAACCACCGAAAATGATATTAGTGCTGTACATCATGGAAGGCAATGCGCAGCAGAGAGACCAGTCGTGGGACGACGCGGCAGCACAACTGGAAGAGTATCCACCGAGCGTGAAACTCGTCGCGAAAGTGCTGGACATTCACGGCGAACTGGGCCAGCAGGCGATCATCGAGGAAACCCTGCTGCCGTCTCGTACCGTCCGCCACGCCGTCAGCCTGCTAGACGAGAACGGACATCTAAACAGCAGACATTGCTGGAAGGACGCCCGCAAACGGCTGTACAGCTTAGAGCTCGACCAGATAGAAACCGAGCAGCAGTCGATCGCACAGTGATGGCCCACCCGTTGCAGGGGTCGACAACGGACATCGATACGGATCTAACGGAGCACGAACATGAGTAAATTCGCCACGCGCGTAGAAGAGATGGATATCAGCGGGATCAGGGAAGTGTTCGAGGCGGCGAGCGAAGACGCCATCAACCTCGGAATCGGACAGCCGGACTTTCCGACGCCCGAACACGTCAGAGAGGCGGCGCTCTCCGCGATAGAGGACGAACTCGTCGACTCGTACACGTCCAATAAAGGGACACCCGAACTTCGCCAGGCCATCAGCGAGAAATACGAACGGGACAACGATATCGCCGTCGATCCGGACGACATCATCGCGACCGCCGGGGCCAGTGAGGCCCTGCACATTGCGATCGAAGCCCACGTCGGACAGGGTGACGAAGTAATCTATCCGGACCCGGGTTTCGTCGCCTACAACCAACTGATACTGCTTGCTGGTGGCACGCCCGAGCCCGTCGGGCTGAGAGACGACCTCACTCTCGATCCCGCGACGGTCGAGGACGCGATAACCGAAGACACCGCGATGTTCGTCGTCAACAGCCCTGCGAACCCGACCGGTGCTGTCCAGTCGGAAGCGGACATGCGGGAGTTCGCCCGTATCGCCGACGAGTACGACGTAGTCTGTCTGACTGACGAAGTGTACGAACACATCGTCTTCGAGGGCGAACACCGCAGTCCGATGGAGTTCGCTACCACCGACAACGTCGTTCAGGTGAACGCCTGTTCGAAGTCGTACTCGATGACCGGATGGCGGTTAGGCTGGGTAGTCGCGTCCGAGGAGCGGATCGAGCGGATGCTCCGTGTCCACCAGTACATACAGGCGTGTGCGAGCGCACCGTCACAGTACGCCGCTGAAGCCGCACTGTCGGGGCCTCAAGACCCGGTCGGCGAGATGGTAGCCGCGTTCGAGAAGCGGCGCGACGTGGTTCTCGACGGACTGAACGACATCGGGCTGGAAACACCGGAACCGAAGGGTGCCTTCTATGCGATGCCGAAAGTTCCGGATGGCTGGGCGACTGAAATGCTGGAAAACGACGTTGTCGTCGTTCCCGGTGACGCGTTCGGTGAAAACGGTGCCGGGTACGCGCGTCTCTCGTATGCAACCAGTATCGAAGAACTGAAAGAGGCGTTAGAAGTGATGAAATCTGTCACTCGGACATCCTTTTAACGGTAGAACGGCGTCGGTTTCCGCCCACGGTTCGTTTCTCCTACAGCGGTTCTTTTTTCAATCGTCCCATATCTGTTTTTGTGTCGAACAGAAAGGTTTTTATTGGATGTGATGATGGGTGGCTTTGTATGGCACGGGATACATGGACAGGTCGTATCGGCTTCATATTAGCCGCCGTCGGAAGTGCTGTCGGTCTCGGGAACATCTGGCGGTTCCCCTGGATGACTGCCGAGAACGGGGGGAGCGCGTTCTTGCTCACCTATCTCGTCATCGTTCTCGGCGTGGGCGTGCCGGGACTGGTGGCGACGTTCGTCATCGGTCGGCGTTCGAACCTGAACCCGGTCGGTGCATTCAAATCCCTTGGCGGGTCACGCGCATGGTCGTTACTCGGTGGACTGTGCGTTCTGACCTCTCTGGCACTGATCTCGTTCTACAGTGTCGTCGGAGGCTGGGTCCTCCGCTACTTCGTTGGCAGTTTCACCGGAGCGTACTTTGGTGATCCGGCAGCGTACTTCGACGCGATCAACTTCGGGCTACCGGCGTTTATGTTCCAGATCCTCTTTCTGGGGATAACCGCCCTCATCGTTGTGGCGGGTGTCAAAGACGGTATCGAGATGGCGACGAAGTTCATGATGCCTGCGATCGCCATCCTTCTCGTCGGTCTGGCGGTTTGGGCGTCACAGCAGGCGAGCGCGATGGAGGGGTATCAGTTTTACCTCTCCTTTGACGCGGATTATCTCGCTAACAACTTCCTCGAAGTCGTCGGTTCGGCCGCGGGACAGGCGCTGTTCACGCTATCGATCGGTGCCGGGACGATGCTCACGTACGCGTCGTACATCAACGACGACCGGTCGCTACCGTTCGACGCTTCGCTGATCGCCATCCTCAACCTGGCTATCGGCGTTGTTGCGGGGCTCGTCGTGTTCCCCCTGCTGTTCACGTTCGCCGACGGTCCGACCGGCGGCGGAGAAGGCGCACTCTTCGTGAGTATCGCCGGCGCGTTCGCTGATCTGCCCGCCGGGCGTCTCATCGGGATCGCATTCTTCCTGGTTGTGCTGTTGGCTGCACTGACCAGTTCGATCAGTATGCTGGAGATCCCCGTCTCCTATCTCGTCGACCAGTTCGACATCGACCGGTCGAAAGCTACCGGGGGAATGTTCTCTCTCGTCTTCGTGACGGGTGCGATTAACGCGTTCAACGCCGAGGTGTTCGCGCTCATCGCGGGTCCCATCGTGAGCCTGCTCATGATCCTGGGCCTCATGGGATTCATGTTCTACGCAGCGTGGGTTCTCGGCCCGGACGCCGTCGACGAGTATCTCTCCGGAGCGGGTCCGGTTTCCAGCGCAGTCGCCGTCCCCTGGCGGTACGCGATCGGGACGGTGTTCCCGCTGTTCCTGCTGTTCTCGTTCTACAGTGACGGCCTGAGTGTGGCCGGCTTCTCGCTGTCCACGACGGCGATACTCGGACTCACTCTCGCAACCGGCATTCCGTTCATCCTCTACCTACGCATGTCCGGCAGCGCAGTCCCCTCGGAAAGCGTCGAAACCAGCGACTAACCCCTTTCTGCGGTATTCTTCGGGCGGGGATGTGATTTTCTCACAATAAGAATTATACGGCGAATAGCTGTACTGTTCGGCATGCCCGGAGAAAATCGGAAGAATCGCCCGGTCACCACGACCGAAACCTCGCTGGAGATCCTCGAAATCGTCAAACGAAACGACGGCGTCACGCTGTCTGACCTGAACCGAGAGCTAGATGTCGCTCGCAGCACGATCCACCGACACCTCCTGACGCTCGAAGACAACGATCTGCTCGTACGGGAGGACGGTGGGTACGGTCTCGGCCTTCGATTTCTGGATTTCGGTATGCGGTCTCGAGAGCGGATCGAGTTCTACGATATCGCGCGAGACCAGGTCGACAGGCTGGCAGAGGACACTGGGGAGAAAGTCTGGCTCGTCGCGAAAGAAGGCGATTACAGCGTCCATCTGTACAAGGCCCACGGTGCAAACCCCCTCGAAACGTCGGCCAGGGTCGGTCAGTACCGGCATCTCCATCAGTTGGCCGCCGGAAAGGCGATCCTCGCGCACCTCCCGGACGACGAACTGGAGGGCATCATCGAGAGACAGGGGTTACCGGAGAAAACCGAGAACACGGTCGTCGACATGGACGACCTGTCCGAGGAGCTAAACACGATCCGGGAACGGGGTTGCGCGTTCAACCTGGGCGAGTCGATCGCGGGCCTCAACGCCGTCGGTGCGCCGCTTCGGACCGAGGACGGCTATCCGATCGGCGCTCTCAGTATCTCGGGGCCGGCGAATCGCGTGAAAGGCGACCTCCTCCGCGAGCAGTTGCTCGATAAGTTACTGGCGGCTATCGACGAGATCCAGATTCATCTCCGATACTCCTCTACCGACTAACTCCGGCCGTTGCTTCTTTCGTTTCTTTTCGCTTCTCTTTCCGTTCTGTTCACGGATTGCGACGCAGGAAGCGTCACAAAAGCTCACGAACGGTAGGCGAAGAAAAACAGCTACACTCGGGACGGATTCAGACGGGGTCGAGTCCGTTCTCCTCGCGGAGGACGTTGATGTACTCGCGGAAGCCCGTTTCGAGGTCGTACTCGGGATCGTAGCCAAGGTCTTCCTGTGCCTTCGTCATGTCGAGGCGCTGGGTCCACGGGAGTTCGCCGTCGTCGCTGACCTCGATGTCGGCGTCCGGAACGATCCCTCTGACGGCCTCGGCCGCCTCGCGGACGCTCGCGAGTTCGCCGCGGACGTTGTACACCCGTTGCGTGAGGTCGGACTCGTCGGCGAACGCCGCCTTGCGGAAGCCCTGCGCGATGTCCTTGACGTGCTGCCAGTCGATCTCCTGGTCGCCGTAGTCGACGCTGAACGACTCGCCGAGCGCGGGCTTCTCGATGATGTTGGCGAGGAACGCGCTCCCACCGGTTTCGCGGTACGGCCCGTACGCGACGGTCGGGCGGATCGCCACGTCGGAGACGCCGTACTCCTCGCGGTAGACGCGAGCCTGGTGCTCGTTGTACTCCTTGGTCGCACCGTAGAGGGTGTCGGGCGAAACGAGGTCGTCCTCGGTGACCCACCAGTCGCCGCCGTCGTCGTAGTTCTCCGGCGGGGCGTAGATAGCGGCGGAGGACGCCCACGCGACGCGTTCGACCTGGTCGTCGAGCGTGCGTGCGGCCTCGAAAATGTTGCTCGTCCCCTCGATGTTCACTTCCAGTGCGGCACGGGGGTTCGACTCAGCGGTGTTCGTCAGTAACGCCGCCAGGTGGACGATGTGAGTCGTGTCCGTCTCGGCGACGGCGCTTACGACGTCCGTCGGGTCAGTCACGTCACCGCGGCGGATCTCGACGTCGTCTTCGATCCCGAGTTTCGAGAGGATCCGGTCGTCGGTCGAGAGGTCGTAGGCGACCACGTCGTGACCGTGTTCGACGAATGACTGTGCGACGTAGGAACCGATGAATCCGGTCCCCCCGGTTACGAGAACTGTAGCGTTTTCAACCATCACGTTGACACTCGTGCGAAGAGCAAAAAAGCGTTGTGCTGTCCGCTGTACCTGACTGTTTACCCGAGATTCGTGCGCTAACACCAACTCACAGGGAGTAGAGAGGAGACGGGTTACTCGTGGAGGCCGCCGACCTCTTCGTAGAACGACGACTGGAGCGACTCGACCATGTTCTGGTCTCTGTCGATACGCACGTCGACGACTGTGGGGATATCTGCTTCCTTCGCCGCCTGAAGTTCGTCCTGAAGTTCGTCCGCGGAGTGAACGTGAACGCCCTGTGCGCCGAACCCTTCAGCGACCTGAATGAAGTCGGTGTCGTGGAACTCGACGCCGGGGATCTGGTCGTCCATCTGTCGGACCATCCCGAGACTCGTGTCGTTGAGCACGACGAACGTCGGAGCGACATCGTACTCCACGGCGGTTTCGATGCAGGTCATCGTCATCGTGAACCCGCCGTCTCCGGCGACCGCGACGACGTCTTTGTCGGTCGTGACTGCGGCAGACACGGCCGCCGGCCCGGCCCATCCCATCCCGCCGACGCCGCCGCTGCCGAAGTACGTGCGGATGTCCGGCGTCTGGAGGTAGTTCAACAGCCAGAAGCGGTTGTTTCCGGAGTCTGCGGTGACGATCGTGTCCTCGTCGACGATCTCGTTTATCTCCGCGACCGCACGCTGCGGGAGGATCGGCTCGGCGTCCGACTCGCACTCGGACACGTGGAACGATTCCCGGGCCGTTTCGGCCCGGTCGCGGGCCCAGTCGTTCCCCGGCGTGTGATCGGATGCGGCCTGGTCGAGGAGCTGTAAGGTCTGCTCCGCGTCGCCGATCAGACCGACATCGGCGGGATACACCCATCCGGCGTTCCGGGTGTCGATGTCCGCGTGGAGTATCGTCTGTTCGTCCGGTCGGATGAACGACTCCGCCTGCCAGTTCGTGTCCATGGGGTTCATCCGACAGCCGACGATGAGGAGGGCGTCCGCCTCGCTCACCATCTGGTTCGCCCCTTCGTGTCCGAACGAGCCGATGACCCCCGCGGCGAGGTCGTGGGTCTCGGGGATCGTGGATTTGCCGAGATACGAGGTCGCGACGGCCGCGTCGTACGTCTCGGCGACGGATTCGAGTTCGTCGTACGCCTGAGAAACGTGGACGCCGTTTCCGGCGATGATCACCGGTCGTTCGGCGTCCGAGAGTTCGCTTGCGGCCTGTTCGACGTCGGACGCTGTCGGGCTCGGGTCCCAGTTTTCGGTCTGTTCGGATGCCGACCAGAGCGGTGGGAACTCCTCGTCCGAAACGTCGTCCGTGACGGCCTCGCCGTCCAAGATGACCGCCGTCGGTCCCGGGCGTCCGGCGGTAGCGTGTTTGAATGCCAGTCCCAGCGTTCGGAGCGTTTCGTTCGCCGTCCGGGGGAACCACCACTCCTTGGTCACGCCGTCTAAGATCTTCGGGAGCGAGAATCCCCCGTAATCACCTCGGGCCTGCTGATACGGCGCGAGCGTGGAGTAATCCCCGCGCTCCGACGCCTCGGTGATAGCGACCATCGGAGACGATCCGAGTCGCGCTTCCATCTGGCCGATCGCTCCGATACTACCGATCCAGGGGCCCTGTCCGGTCAAGACCCCCGGTTCCTGATGCAGTCGACCGTACATCTCGGCCATCACACTGGCTTCGCGTTCGTCGCGTGGACGAACGACGGTGATGTCCGAGTGTGCGAGTTCCTCGAGGAGTTCTATCGCACGACCGCCGGGATATCCGAAGAGATACTCTACATCCAGGTCTTCTAGAGTGTGGACGAGTTCCGTACTTACCTTGGTCATAGTTATGCGCTTACTGTGTTGGCTTACACGCAGTGAATCGATCTGGCGAGCGAGTCAGGTGCCCGGGGTCAGATCTCCTGTCTGTGTGCAAGGCGTAATACCAACGACTCCTCGCGGTAACTTTGTTCTGTCGGTAGATCCGAGTGGTGCCCGGACCCGGCCACTGCTGTCGGTTTCCACGAGACACTCTCGCACTGACGAGCCCGCGGATGCCGGATCTGCGGTTCGTGACCGGATACTGTCAGCTGTTCCCGTTCGTCCGTTTTCGCGATCCGTCCATATCGCTACTAGTTGTACGCTCGCGCGCTGGCGGAAACGCCCGACGGTACAACCGGACACGTTGCAACCGATCCGACCGAAGAGGACCGAGGATTTCCGAAAATCCGACCGTCTTTCGCCGTCTGTTCCAGTTTCTTCGCCATCACTGAAACATGTGAACGGGAGCCACGCAACAACTAAGTAATGGGACGGAGTTTATTCGCTTATGGCTTCCGCCAGCAAAAGAGAGATTCGCGCGGCCACTAAGTCATCCAGGCGCAGTGGCGCCATGCGAAGCGTGATCGCTCTCTTTACATTTACACTGGCGGAACTTGCTTCTCTGCGTCTCGCCACGCGGACACGCGAGAAACACGCTCTCTGGGATTAGTCCACGGACCTCGCTACCACCGAGCCCGGGGGCGCCCAGACCGCCCGCCGCACTGCCTGCTAAACAGATAGAAGCCGACCAACGGAAAACGGAGACACCAATGAGTGCACAAGACGAAATCGAGCAACAGACTATCAGCAACACGCCGCAAGCGAACGCCGAACCCATCCGGATCTTAGACGAGAACGGCAACGTCCTTCCGAACGCGGAAGTTCCGGACCTTTCGGACGACGAGCTACTGTCCATGTACGAGGACATCAAGCTCGCACGCGAGTTCGACCAACGCGCGATCAGTTTACAGCGACAGGGACGGATCGCGACCTACGCGCCGATGACTGGACAGGAGGGCTCACAGGTCGCGACGAGCTACGCCCTCGACGACCAGGACTGGTTGTTCCCGACGTACCGCGAACACGCGGCGAAGTACGTCCACGGCGTGGACCTCGCATCGATCCTGAAGCCGCTTCGCGGATTGAGAGAAGGGTACGCGGTGCCCGACGACGTCAACGTCATGCCGGAGTACATCCCGATCGCCACACAGGTTCCGCAGGCGATGGGAATGGCCTGGGGGTTCAAGCTCCAGGGCCGGACCGACGAGGCGGTTCTGTGCCATCTCGGGGACGGAGCGACCTCGGAGGGCGACTTCCACGAGGGGCTGAACTTCGCCGGTGTCTTCGACGTCCCCGCGGTTTTCGTCTGTAACAACAACCAGTGGGCTATCTCGGTTCCCCGCGAACGCCAGACCGCAAGCGAGACGATCGCACAGAAGGCTCGCTCGTACGGCCTCGAAGGGATTCGGGTGGACGGACTCGACCCGCTCGCCGTGTACAAAGTCACGCGCGACGCCATCAACAAGGCGAAAGACCCCGCCGGAGACGAACTCCGGCCGACCTTCATCGAGTCCATCCAGTACCGGTACGGGGCGCACACGACCGCCGACGACCCGTCCGTTTATCGGGAGGAGAACGAAGCGGAGGAGTGGCGGGAAATGGACCCGATCGACCGCCTCGGGAACTATCTGCGCGGCGAAGGGATCCTTGACGACGAACTGGAAGCGACGATCGACGACCGGATCGAGGCCCACATCGACGAGGCCCTGGGCGAAGCCGAGAACGCGGAAACCGAGCCCGAGAAGATGTTCGAACACGTCTACGACGAGATGCCCGCCCGTCTGCAAGAGCAGATGGACGAACTGAACGCACTTCGCGAGAAGTACGGGGACGAAGAGTTCTCCGAGGTCTTAGAATGAGTTCAGCGACGAACCCCGAAACGGAGACCAAGACGGACCGCCTGACGCTCGTCGAGGCCGTTCGCGACGGTCTGTACACGGAGATGTCACAGGACGATAGCGTCATCGTCCTCGGTGAAGACGTCGGCAAAAACGGCGGCGTCTTCCGCGCGACCGACGGACTCCACGAGGAGTTCGGCGAGAACCGGGTCGTCGACACGCCGCTCGCCGAGGCGGGGATCGTCGGCTCCGCGATCGGCCTGGCGATGACGGGTATGAAGCCGATCCCGGAGATGCAGTTCATGGGCTTCATGTACCCTGCGTTCGACCAGATCGTCAGCCACGCCGCCCGGTTACGGAGTCGTAGCCACGGCCAGTACTCGGTTCCGATGGTCGTCCGCGCGCCGTACGGCGGCGGTATCCGCGCGCCGGAACACCACTCCGAGTCGAAGGAGGCGTTTTTCGTCCACGAGCCCGGTCTGAAGGTGGTTTCGCCGAGTACGCCGTACGACGCGAAGGGGCTTCTCACGGCGTCGATCCGGGACCCGGACCCGGTCATCTTCCTCGAACCGAAGCTCATCTACCGCGCGTTCCGGGACGACGTCCCGACCGAGTCGTACGAGGTTCCGCTGTCCGACGCCGCGATCCGTCGGGAGGGAAGCGACATCTCGGTGTACACCTGGGGCGCAATGACCCGGCCGGCGCTCATCGCAGCCGACAACCTCGCAGAGGAGAAAGGCGTCGACGTGGAAGTCGTCGACCTCCGGACGCTGTCGCCGCTCGACACCGAGACCATCGTCGACTCGTTCAAGAAGACGGGTCGGGCCGCTATCGTCCACGAAGCCCCGAAGACGGGCGGGCTAGGGGCGGAAGTGGCGTCGACAATTCAGGAGGGTGCGCTACTCCATCAGGAAGCACCGATCAAGCGGATCACTGGATTCGACGCGCCGATGCCGCTGCACTCGCTCGAAGATTACTATCTGCCGCAGGCGGTCCGGATCCAGGAAGGCATCCTCGAAACGGTCGACTTCTAACGACGACCCCACATTCGACCTGCACTGTTCTCGCGGAGATGTACGTTGGTAACAGAGCTGAATACGCAGGCAACACAACATCCAGTGCGTTCTGGCGGCAAGAACTACGTCTCGCCGAGAGTCCCATCGCTGTCCCCACGCCGTCTGATGGGCCGCTCGGAAACGCGAGCGTTCCGAACGACTCGACGGCCGGACGGTGGTTCCCTGTTTTACCCGGCTTCTACCTGATGCTGTCGGACGGCCCTGTGTGAGCTATGGTAGCCAGTGAACGTCAGTATGCACTCGATCACCTGTTATCTGGCGACCACTGTGGAAACCGTTTCACTGGCTACTACAGTTCCCAGAGAGGCCTGCGAGACGCTTCACTGACGTCGGTTCGTCATACTGACGGACGGAAGTCAGTATCAGTATCACTGGCCCCGCCACCGCTTTCCCGGAGTCGCGGTAGTCGTACCGCTAACTGGGGGCGACGACCGCGTGGTCGCCGTCCCGGGTGTAAGTGTGGGGGTTAAAATGTCTCGCCGAAGCAGTCCTCGTCGCAAAAGGAGAACTCTGTGAACCGACCGGAGGAGCCCTGAACCGTGACGTACTTGTACTGGACGCGCTGCTCAATGCTTTCACCACAGCCATCGCACGTGGTGGAGTTCTCGGTAAGCTGGATGCGGGTAGAGACGCACTCTACTCGCTCCGACTTGCTTACCTGTCGGACGTTTTCGGCCATTACGATAGCATCGTAACGCCGGGACCTATTTAATCCATGGGTTAGCGGCAGGTTCACGTAGCATCGAACGAACCGCCCGGTTATCGCGGGACGGGAGATGATTTCCGAGTAATCCGAACAACGGAAACTACCACGACGCGGACTGCGCTGACAGTCGCCGACCATCGGTCCAGGAACCAGCGGCCGCAGTACGGCGGTTTCCGCGTTTAGATTGGATTGCAGGCCTCGGGAATAGGACTCGAAACTGACGATACCGATAGATTAAGCGGGAGAAATGTCCAATTTACTCGGATGGAGAATTACGAGCATAGGCGTGTAATGCACCCGGTGGTTTTCACTGATACACCGGGTCGAACAGTACAATCCGTCACTCTGAGGGGAAAACACACAGATCGAGCCGGCAGAGACCGGTCGATTAAGGGATTCTTCACCGGAACGAACACGCGCCGCTGGAATTCACCGGGGGTGTCCGAGCCTTTCGGATATATTCGGCGCGAACTGGTGGACCCTCAACCATTATTATCTCCGGGGAGGAGATGTAACTATGAAAATCGTTAACTACGAACTGTACGAGGTTCCGCCCCGGTGGCTCTTCCTCGAAGTTACCACCAGTGACGGCCTCGTCGGCTGGGGTGAGCCGATAGTCGAGGGGCGGGCGAGTACAGTCCGCGAGGCCGTGGAGGATATCTTCGAGAACTATCTCCTTGGGAAAGACGCGTCTCGGATCGAAGACCACTGGCAGGCGATGTACCGCGGCGGGTTCTACAGGGGAGGTCCGATCCTGATGAGCGCTATCGCCGGCATCGACCAGGCGCTCTGGGACATCAAGGGGAAGCGACACGGACTGCCGGTGTACGAACTGCTCGGTGGACCGTGTCGCGACCGGGTACGCGTCTTCCAGTGGATCGGCGGCGACCGGCCGGAGAACATCGCAGAAGAGGCGGAACAGCTCGTCGACACGGGGTACACCGTCCTGAAGATGGATGCCGCGGGACTCGTCGATTTTATCGACACGCCGTCGACGGTAAACCGCATCGTCGACCGGGTAGCGGGCGTCCGCGAGGCCGTCGGCGACACGGTTGACATCTGTCTCGATTTCCGGGGCCGCATCTCGAAGGCGATGTCGAAGCGCCTCGTCGCGAAACTCGAACCGTACGACCTGATGTTCGTCGAAGAGCCGGTTCTGCCCGAGCACAACGATTCGCTGTCTGCGATCGGAAACCACACCACCACGCCGCTCGCGACGGGCGAGCGAATGTACTCGCGATGGGATTTCAAGCCGCTACTCGAGGAGGGAGCGGTCGATGTCGTCCAACCGAACCTCTCACATGCAGGGGGGATCACGGAGGTGAAGAAGATAGCGGACATGGCGGCCGCATACGACGTGGCCGTCGCACCCAACTGCCCCGTCGGACCGATAACGCTTGCCTCGTCGATCCAGATGGCGATGTCCGTACAGAACTTCCTCGTGCTTGACCACGGGTTCGATATCCAGATGTCCTCAAAGGATATGGCCTACAAGTACCTCTCCGACGCCAGCGTGTTCGACCTCGAAGACGGCTACATCGAACCGCCGGACGAACCGGGTATCGGGATCGCGATCGACGAAGAGACCATTCGGGCCCAGTCGGACAAGGAGATCAGCTGGCACAACATGATCTGGCGGCACGCCGACGGGAGCATCGCCGACTGGTGAAAGTTCACGTTGTATGAACTTCTCTGATGGCGATGGCTCGTATCGGACCGGAGAGTGAGACGCTCTCTACGTGTCCGGACGAACCTGACCGCACCGGCAGCGTTATCGACCGAAATCGGGGGCTGGAGGGGAACCCCGCGCGGGTCGCGTCGACGCCGTCCGAAGCGAACACGCAGTGAACCGGAAGACTTCCAGAGTCCGATTACAGCCATACCTCTGTAAAACACGAACCGCTGTCGCTGTTCGGGTACCACCCGATATTCACGTTGACGAAACATCGACGAACGGTACTCGCTGCGGTGGTGGACTGGGCGAACCTGGACTATCAGGATCTGTCGTGAACTATCCGCCGTCTCTCGCCGGCCGGCCGGAGGCAGGCGTTCATTCAGCATGAACAAATAGCGCTCTATCCCGGACACACGGTCCCGGGGCCAACCAGTCGCGTGAACCGTTGGACGGATCGCTATCCGCATCTTTCATCCCGTTCGTCCCACAATTTTATTACAGTCCCACCGGGAGATGGAGGTACAATGGATCTACTAGCCATTGTGGCACATCCTGACGACGCAGACATCTTCTGCGGTGGCACACTCGCAAAGCACGCTGACCGGGGCGACGACGTCGTCGTCGCCCACATGACGCGGGGGGAGTACGGCGGGTTCGACACGACCGAGTCGGATATCGCCGCGACCCGGGAGGCGGAAGCGACGGAAGCGGCGGAGGTGCTTGGCTGTGACTGTACGTTCTTGGGTTTCGAAGACGGACGGATTACGTACTCGCTTGAGAACCGACGGCGCATCGTCGAGGTGATCCGACAGTACGAACCCGCGGTCGTCCTCACGCACTACGAGGACGACATGCATCCGGACCACCGCACGACTTCTGAACTGGTTACGGACGCATACTACATGGCGTCGCTTCCGCTCGTCGAGACGGAGTCCGACCCGCACGACCCGGACAACGTCTACTTCTTCGGCAAGCCCACGTCGTCGTTCGACCCCGAGGTGTACGTCGACATCGCGGAGTATCAGGAGACGAAAGAGCGAGCGATCGAACGCCACAAGTCCCAGGTGAGTTTCCTCCAGGAACACGGCGGAATCGACGGGGAGTTCGACGACCTCGTCGACAGCACTCGTGCGGAAGCACGCGTCCTAGGAACGGAAGCCGGCGCGCAGTTCGTCGAGGGGTTCGTACCGTTACACCAGCCGACGACCGACTACCTGCGATGACAGACAGTATCCGCGTCAGATCCGCGTCAGTCGAGCGTTTCAATCCCTCTCCTGGCCACTCAGGCTTGACTGTATCGAAGTCACCTGGGGAAAATACTTATGTGGTGGGCATGGAATCAAGGGATAGGCTATGAGTACCGTATCGATCCAGGACCTGAAAAAGGTCTATCGGAGCACCGACTCCCCAATCGTCGCCGTCGAAGGACTCGACATCAGTATCGAGGACGGCGAGTTCCTCGTGTTGGTCGGCCCGTCCGGCTGTGGCAAGTCGACCACGCTCCGCTGTATCGCCGGGCTGGAGACAGTCACCGAGGGCGAGATCACCTTCGACGGGAAACCCGTCACCGACGACAAGCCGAAAGACCGGGACATCGCGATGGTATTCCAGAACTACGCGCTGTACCCGCATTTCACCGCTCGGGAAAACATGGCGTTCGGCCTCAAGATGACGACTGAGCTCTCGGACGCCCAGATCCGCCCCAAAGTGGAAGAGGTAGCACAGATGATGGGGATCGAGGACCTGCTGGAGAAACAGCCCGGCGAGCTATCGGGCGGCCAGCAACAACGGGTCGCTCTCGGTCGAGCCATCGTCCGCGACCCGAAGGTGTTCCTGATGGACGAACCGCTCAGCAACTTAGACGCAAAACTGCGCTCGGAGATGCGCACCGAGTTACAGAACCTCCAAGAGCAACTGGGCGTGACGACGGTGTACGTCACTCACGACCAGACCGAAGCGATGACCATGGGCGACCGCGTCGCGGTACTCAACGACGGCGAACTCCAGCAGATCGGCACGCCGCTCGAATGTTATCACGAACCGGAGAACATCTTCGTCGCCGGGTTCATCGGCTCGCCGGAGATGAACCGTCTGGACGTGCGCCTCGACGGCGACCGCCTCGTCGACGAGGAACTATCCTATCGGATCCTCGAAGGGACCGCGAAACGCATCAACAGCTCCGAACTGACGCTGGGAATCCGGCCCGAACACATCCGGGTGTCGGACGACCTGGCGAACGCGGACCTCACTGCGGGCGTCTCCGTCGTGGAACCGATGGGCCAGCAGACCAACCTCTATCTCGAGTTCGGCAGCGAGACGTTCACCGCAACCGTCACCGGCGAGACGATGTTCGAATCCGGCGACACCGTCGGGATCGAGTTCCCGCACGAATCGGTCCACCTGTTCGACCGCGCCACCGGCGAGGCACTGGTCCACGGGATGGAACAAGCCACTTCACCGGATCAGACGGCCTGATAACTCCATGGACTCTATCACAACTGACGACGCACCGGAAAGCATCGGACCGTTCTCCCAGGCAGTCCGGGACGACGGGACTATCTACGTCTCCGGACAGGGGCCTGTCGACCCCGACACCGGACAGATCGTCGACGGGGGAGCGGGTGACCAGACCAGACGGACTCTCGACAACGTGGCGGCCATCCTCGAAGCCGCCGACTGCGACTTCGGCGACGTGGTGAAAGTGACAGTGTACACCCGCGACATGGAGGCCTACGACGAGATCAACGACGCCTACGCCGAGTACGTCGACCCGCCGTATCCCGCCCGTTGCGCCGTCGAGGTCAGGGACCTCCCGATCGATATCGACGTCGAGATCGAGGCGATCGCCCATGGGTGAAGCGCCTCGGTCATCGGCGAGAAGAGCCAGACAACGACTGTACAGATGACCGAACCACCGACAGACGCACACACTACGATGACAACAGAGAACGTATATCAGCGACTCGGCGTGGAAGAAGTGATCAACGCGGCAGGCACCAAAACTCGCATCGGCGGAAGCCTCATTCGGCCGGAGGCGGCGGACGCGATGCGAGAAGCAGCCAACGGCTTCGCGGAGATCTCCGAACTCCAGGCACGAGCGTCGGAACTGATTCGGGACGTAACCGGCGCGGAGGCCGGATACGTGACGTCCGGAGCGAGTGCCGGACTGACGATGGCCGCTGCGGCCTGCATCGCTGGTGACGACCCCGAGAAGATGCGTCAGTTGCCGTCGACCGACGGGATCCCCGACCGGATAGTCGTGCCTCGAAGTCACCGGAGCAGTTACGACCACGCCTACCGCGTCGCCGGGGCGACGATAGCAGACGTCGGCGCGAACGACCACCGCCTCGGAACGGGCGCGGAAAACACTAAGCTCTGGGAGATCGACGCCGCGATCGACGAGGAGACGGTCGCCGTCGGCTACATGCAGAAGCCGTCCACGGACCCGCCGCTGGCGGAGGTCGTCGAGGTTGCCCACCGCCACGACGTGCCGGTCATCGTCGACGCCGCCGCCGAACTCCCGCCGGTCGAGAACCTACGGCGTTTCGTGGACGCAGGTGCCGACCTCGTTGCGTTCAGCGGCGGGAAAGCGATCCGGGGGCCACAGACTACGGGGATCCTTGCCGGTCGGAAAGACCTGATCCGGTCGACCGCGCTCCAGCATCTCGACATGCACGAACACCGGGCCATCTGGGACCCGCCGGCCGGCCTCATCGACAGCGACGCGGTGGACGGCATCCCCGGCCAGGGCGTCGGTCGCGGGATGAAAGTGAGCAAGGAGGAACTCGTCGGCCTGATCACGGCACTGGACCTGTTCGTCGAAGAGGACTTCGCCGCGTCGTCCCGCAAGTGGCGAGCGCAGGCCGAGGGGATAGTCGACGACGTGGACTCTCTCGACTGCGTATCGACGCGAGTAGACGGCGGTGACGTTGCGACCGTCGTCGTTACGGTGGACGGAGCGGCTGCCCCGGCCTCCGCGACGGACGTCGTTCGACGCCTTCGCACGGGGTCCCCGCCGATATTCGTCGGGAGCGACGACATCGAACGGGATCAGTTCACCATCAACCCGATGTGTCTCGCCGACGGGGAGGCTGACGTTCTCGTCGACCGACTCTACGAGATCCTCTCTTGACCCGGTGGCGAATCCGGCGACTGGCAACCTCTCCACACTGGCGGTCTACCGTTCAGAGCGTTCGCCGGAGTCGTCCGCGAATCGCTTCGATGACTTGCGTCCGGATGAGAGAAAAGCAGCGAACGTCAATGTCGCCCGTTGTTCACGAGAACGAAACTCCGCTCAGGGGCGGAGAACCGCTTTGATCACGCCGTCACGTCGCTCGGTCACCGTCTCGAACGCTTCCTCGTACGCCGCGAGCGGGAACTCGTGAGTGACGATGCCGTCGACGCTCAGGTCCCCTCGGCGGAACAGTTCAGCGCATTCGTCGACGGCGTGGGCGGCGGTCACACCGCCGACTACCTCCAGTTCCTTAGCGACGATGTCGTTCGGATCGACCTCCCGTAGACCGTCGAACACGCCGGTGAGAACCACCGTCCCGCGCTTTCCGGCGGCCTGCAAGCAGGTGTTCACCACGTCGCCGGCACCCGCCGCCTCGACGCAGATGTCCGCGCCGTCGCCGTCGGTGTGGTTCCGGATGGCCTCGACCGGGTCTTCCTCGCGGACGTTGACCGTCCGGACAGCGCCGTAGTCCGCTCCCACGGAGAGCCGTTCGTCGCGGGTGCCAGTGAGAACGATATCTCGGACGCCGCGGGCGCGCAGAAGCTGGACGCCGAACAGGCCGAGCGACCCGGGGCCGAGGACGACGGCGGTGTCTGTCACTGACGTTTCGACGCGTCGAAGCGCGTGCTGGGTACAGCCCGCGGAATCTATCTGCGTCGCGGCGACATCGGAGATGTCGTCCGGCAGGGGCCGAAGCGTCTCCTCGGGGAAGGCGGCGAACTCTCGGTATCCTCCGTCGATCGTAAAGCCGATCTCCTGTAAGTCGCGGCACTGGTAGTAGCGCCCGTCCCGGCAGTGGGTGCAGGTACCGCAGTAGACGAACCCGTGGAGCGAGACGCGGTCGCCGACGGAAAGCGACGTTACGTCGTCGCCCAGTTCGACCACCTCGGCACACACCTCGTGTCCGGGGACCAGCGGATACTCCGTCCACGGCGGCCCCTCGCCGTGGATCAGACCGACATCGCTGCCGCAGATGCCGACGGCACGGACCCGCACCAGAGCCTCGCCCGGTTCCGGTTCCGGCCGGTCGCGGTTCTCCTCCCAGATGGTACCACTCCCATTCGTGACTAGCGCTCGCATTGATTCGGTGTTTCCCGGGTATCAAAATAAACCTGTTGCCGCGGTCAACACTCACTCCATGGTGTCCGTCAGGAAGGCTCGCCGCCGGCCCGGACGTACTCGACTGGCCGACCAGCAGCCGGAACTGGCGGGCGAACTCAGTCGTCTGGGAGAGCAACTCAGTCGAGCAAGCGACCTCAGCCGACCGGAAGAGCGTCCGCCGGTTTGATCGGACGAACGTCGACGGTTGATTGAGCGGCAGTTACTTGCATTCGTTAAAGATTTCTTACGAAACATTTATGAACCGGCCAATGCTCGGTAATTTCTGTCATGGCAGACAGCCATAGCCAGCTAGACGTACATAGTAGTCGGAGAAGCGTTCTGAAAGCGACCGGACTGACGGGGACAGTCGGACTCGCCGGCTGTCTCGGCGTGCTGGGCGACGGCAACGACGGCGACGTAACGCTCCAGATCCGGCACATGGACGCACCGGGACTCGAAGACCAACTCGACAAACACACCGCGGATTTCGAGGACGAAACCGGGATCGCAGTGGAGTACGAACTCATGGGCTGGGGCGAGGCGTCGGAACAGCAGATGGCGAGCATCACGAGCCAGAGCGGCCCGGACGTCGAGGAGATCGCTTCTTCTTGGATACCCCAGCAGGTCGAAGCGGGCGGCTGGATGGACATGCAGGAGATAGACGGGTATCAGGAACTGGACCCGTTTTTCGACCCCGTCCAGGACGTTGCGATGTACGACGGCAAGCAGATCGGTGTCCCCTGGTACTGGGGACCGCGCGGACATCTTCAGTACGACCCGCTTCTGGAAAATGCTGGCCTCGACGGATCGCCGTCGACGTGGGACGAACTCGCCGACATGAACGAGCAGTTCCAGTCGGAGTATCCGGACAAGAACCTCTTCGGGCTGACCGGCGTCGTGCCGGACCTCGGCCACCACTTCGCGACGCTGACCTGGCAAAACGGCGGCCAACTGCTCTCGGACGATAACTCGGAAGTCACGTTCAACAGCGACGCGGCCGTCGAAGGGATGAACTACTGGGCGAGTCTGATCAGCGAACACGACGCCATCCCGTCCAGTTCCGCCGAGTGGGGACCGAACGAGATCAACAGCGCGTTCATTAACGAGCGGATCGGAAGCCTCTGGGGGTCGCTGACTGCCGTCGAGCGCTTCGAAGAGGAGCGAGACGACGTCTCCCGCGAGGACTTCTCGATCCACGAACTCCCCGCCGGACCGAACGGCGACAGCGCGACGTTTTTCGGCCTCGAACTCGTCGGAATTCACCCCTGGACGGACCACCCCACGGAGGCCGCCAAGTGGGTGAGTTACCTCTCAAAACAGCAGGTCAACGGCGAACTCTCCAAATCCGTCGGATTCCTACCGACTCGCGAGGACAGTTTCGAACTGGACATCTACGAGGGACACCTGTATGACAGTTTCCAGGAGGAGATCCTCCCGACCGGGAAAACCTTCCCCGCCGTCCTCGGCTGGGGGCAGGTCGAAGAGTCTATCAACAACGCAGTCGGCGAGATCCTCACGTCCGTCGCCACCGACAACTGGGACGAGAGCGTCACTCGTGAGGAACTCGACGACGCGGCCCAACAGGCCCAGAACGCCCTAGACAATCAATGAGCGAGGGCCCCTCCGACACGACATCGGGACACGCCGTCGGCGATCCGGAAAGCCGTGATACCCACGGGGTGAGCGGATGGATCCGACAACGGACTCGCCTGACCGAGGAGAACAGGTACGCCTACAAGCTCATCCTCCCGGCGATCGCCATGATGTTCATCATCCACTTCGTTCCGATCGTCTGGGGGTTCGCGATCAGCTTCATGGAACTCGACGCGCTGTACATCGCTCGGTGGACGGAAGCGCCGTTCGCCGGCCTCAGCAACTACACGCGGGTACTCGACCCGGCGACGATAGTCGGCCAGCGCTACTGGTTCTCGCTCCGCCAGACGCTCATCTTTACCGTCGGGAGCGTCGGCGGTGCCTACGTTCTTGGACTGATCACGGCGCTGATCCTGAACCGCGGGTTCCGGGGGAGCAAGGTGGCCCGAACGCTGATCCTCCTTCCCTGGATATCCCCGATCGTCGTCGTGTTGCTGACTTGGCGGATGATGCTCCTCTCGGACACGGGGATCATCAACCACCTGCTACAGACGGCGGGGATCATCGACGAACCGATCCTCTGGCTGCTCGGAAGCAAGACGATCATCTCGGTGACGCTCACCAACGTCTGGATCTACTTCCCGTGGGCCACGATCATGCTGTTTGCGGGGCTGAAATCGATCCCCAACCAGTTGTACGAGGCGGCATCGATCGACGGTGCCGGTCGGTGGGGGAAGTTCCGCTACGTAACGCTCCCGCAGTTGAAACCGGTGTCGGCCGTCGTCGTGCTGTTGATGGTGCTCTGGTCGATGATCAACTTCACAGTGCCGTTCGTGCTCACCGGTGGCGGGTCTGGCCGACACGGTGAAGTGCTGATGCTGTTCATCTACAACTACGCGTTCCAGAACTACGAGTTCGGGCTGGGTGCGGCGATGAGCGTCGCTCTCTTCCTGGTCGCGATGGTGTTAGCGATGGTTTACTACCGGAGAGTTATCGACGACAGCTTCGGCGGAGGTATCGGCGGATGAAGATGAAAGACGAACACCGGGACATGCTGTTCGACCTGCTGGCCAAGTCGGTACTCGTCTGTATCCTCATCTTCGCGTTGTTCCCGATCTACTGGATGGTCATCACCAGCTTCCGTACCTGGTCGGACGTGACCCAGACCGACCCCAGCCTGCTACCCACGTCGTTTTACTATCAGAACTATCTGGACATGTGGGACCGCTTCCCGCTGATCGACTACTTCGTGAACAGCCTCGTCATCTCGCTGACGACGACGGCGCTCGCGCTGTTCATCGGGAGCCTCGCCGCGTACGCGTTCTCCCGTTACGACTTCCCCGGCAAACAGCTGTTCGGCGGCGCGATCCTCGGGACCCAGATGATCCCCGGCGTGTTGATCCTGTTGCCGATGTATCTGCTGTTCGTCTGGGTCCAGACGAACGTCGGGATCCCGCTACGGAACACGTATCACGGAATGATCTTCGTGTACACGACGTTTACCGTTCCGTTCGCGATCTGGATGCTTCGAGGCTTCTTCGACACGATCCCCGCGGCACTGGAAGACGCCGCGCGTATCGACGGCTGTACGCGTTTCCAGGCGCTGATACGGATCGTGTTCCCGCTTGCGGCACCGGGTATCGCCGCCACCGGGATGTTCGTGTTCATCGCCGCCTTCAACGAGGTGTTGTTCGCGTCCATCCTGGCGTCCAGCGACGTGACGCCGTTCGCGATCGGGATCACTCGGTTCGAGGCCCGTTCCCAGACCTTCTGGGGACAGATGATGGCCGCTTCGACGGTGGCGACGATCCCGCTGTTGGCGCTTTTCATCCTCTTCCAGCGCCCGATCGTCGAGGGACTGACGTCGGGGAGCGTGAAGCAGTAGCACACACCGAAAGTTCCTTATCCTCTCTTTGCGTGGCTACTGTTACCGATGGTCGAGACTGGCACTAGTTACTTCGGCGTCCGGAGCGAGAGCCACGTCCGGGAAGACCTGGACCGGTTCCGCGAGCGCGGCCTCGACGCCGTCTTACACACGTTCAGCGAACGCGACCGGGAGTACTATCAGGAGACGATGGCGGATATCGTCTCGGCGAGTCACGAGCGAGGGTTCCGGGTGTACGTCAACCCGTGGGGCGTCGGACGCGTCTTCGGCGGCGAGGCGCTCTCGGAGTTCATCGGTCGTCACCCGGAGGCCTGCCAACAACTATCGACGGGACAACGCCTTCCAGCGGCGTGTTTCAACCACCCCGAGTTCCGGGAGTACATGCGAGAGTGGTCCCGCGATGCGGTCGCGACCGGCGCTGATGTCGTCTTCTGGGACGAGCCACACTGGTACATTCCCGAATGGCACGGCGACGAGATACCCCAGGGTGCCTGGACCTGCCGGTGTTCCGCCTGCCAGGACCGATATGAACAGGAGTACGGCGAGGAGATGCCCGCCGAGCGGACCGACTCGGTCGACGAGTTCCGGGAGGAGTCCCTGCTCGATTTCTTCGAGGAGATGACCGGCGTCGTGGCCGCCGAAGGGGCCGAAAACGCCGTCTGCGTTCTCCCCAGCGACGACTGGGACCACGGCCTCTCGGACTGGGACCGACTCGCGGGCCTCGAAGCCCTCGACGTGTTCGCGACCGACCCGTACTGGGCGATCCACGACCACGACTGTGCGGAGTTCGTGGCCGACAGCACGGCACGCGTCACCGACCTCGCGGACCGGCACGACCTCGAAAGTCAGATCTGGGTGCAGGGCTTTCGGCTCGACGACGAGGCGGCGACGGTCGAGGACGTGGCGACCGCGACGCGGGCCGCCCTCGACGGCGACGCCGACAGCGTGTTTATGTGGGGGTACGATGCCTGTGAGTCCATCTCAAGTATCGCCTGCGAGGACCCCGAGGCCGTCTGGGAGTCGTATCTGATGGCGCTGCCCTGACTGGATACCGGCCCGTGAGCCCGATAGGTGGTCCTGACGGGGGTGGGCAAACTATATTTATTCGGCCGCCGACTGCACTGGTATGAACGATTCGCGCGGCGAGACGGTCGACGCGACGCGGACGGCGTTCGACATCGTCGAGACGCTCGCGGCGGTAGACGGCGCGCGACTGACCGACATCGTACAGGAACTCGACCTCCCGAAAAGCACGTGCTACAAGCACCTTCAGACGCTTCGGTCGCTCAACTACGTCTACCGTGACGGCTACGTGTACCACGTCTCCCCCCGTTTCGTCGAGATCGGAAACGCCGTCACGTCGAATCGGCAGGTACCCGAGTTCCGCTCGGAGATAGACCGCCTGGCGGAGATCACACAGGAAGTCGCCGGTGTGTACGTCGAGGTCGGCGGTCTCGGCACCGACGTCTACCAGACCGTCGGAGAGAGCGCCGTGGAGGATATCGGCGAAGTCACGAACAGTGCGTATCTCCACTGCACGGCCCCGGGAAAAGCGATCCTCTCCGGACTCGACGAGGACCGAGTGTCCGAAATAGTCGAGGGACACGGAACGCCGACGTACACCCAAAACACCATCGCGGACGCGGAGGAACTGTTCGACGAACTGTCCCGCATTCGCGAACGCGGCATCGCCTTCGAGCGCGGAGAGCAAGACGAGGCGGTCCGGAGTCTCGCGATGACCGTTCCGGACGCCGTGACCGATAGCAACGTCGCGGTGTACGTGGCCGGGCCGGCAGACCGTATCACCGGCAAGCGCTTCGAGCAGGATTACCCGGGCATCCTCGCCGACATGCTGAACCAGATCGAACGCGACTACGCCGATGAGCAGTTCCCGTCGAGCACTCAGTGAGTCGTCACACGTTCAATCGACGACCGCGGTAGGGGCGAACGCCCCGTTTCAGTCGGGGGTAGAGAGGTCGAATCCAGACGCAAGGTCGTCCGCATAATCGGGGTTTAGCCGGTACTCGTTCTGTTCGCCGGTCCAACGCTGCTCGTCGACGTCGAACTCGCCGCTGTACTTGCGAGTGAATCCCGCGCGGATCCCGGAAATGCCCTGCGGTCCGCCCGTTTCGACGCCGTACTCGTCGGCCATCCGCTCGCGTACCGCCGCGTTCGTCAGCCAACCGTCGCCGTCGAGCAGGGTTCTGACGTACGCGTCCTGCTTTCGGCTGAGGCGGTCGAAAAAGTTGCCCGGAAGCTCCACAGCGTTTCTACGGTCCGTATCGTCCGCCGCGTCGGGCACATCGACTTCCCGATCACTGTCGGATTCGGCATCACCGGTCAGAGCGATAGAGACGATTTTAGCCGCCTTCTCCTCCGAAACCTCGCGTTCGAACTCTATCCCTGTTCCAGTTATCGTCACCGTTATGGTCATGTCCAACTATTGTCCCTCAAGCTCTTAAAACGTTACGAGAACTCCAGAGTTTCTACAGCCCGTACGCGGAACGTCGCGCCTGGGCATGTCTCCGCACGGCGTTTCGGCGGATGCCTGATACTGTCGGATAGTGGTCCACGAGAACTGTCAGCACACCGAGGTCTCGACTCTCGTCAGGACGGTCCGTCCGACAGTATGCGCTCAAGTGATCGGATAGAGGGCACTGGTTTCGTGAGGTGAGTAGACCCCATCGTCGAGGATCAGAAACGTCTGTTCGTTCGCCAGTAGCCGCTGAAGTTCGGACGCGTTGACGATGAACTCCAGGGTCGTCCCGACCAGCTTTTGGGCCGGATCGGAGATGTCCGGCGACCACAGAAACCCGTTGTCGGGGAGGACCGGATGGCCGGTAACCTTGAACCGGTGCCCGTCGATCGGTTCGATCTCGTAGCCGATGGGGTATATCCCGTCCATCGTCGCGAACGGGGTCAGTCCGTCACCGACGACGATAGGCCCCGTTCCGGACCCTCCGTACCGTCGGGCGTACTGGGCCGCCTGTTCGACTGCCGCGCCGCCGCCGAGGAGTTTGAGGAACGCCTCGCGCCCCGCCGTATCCAACGTCTCCCCGTCGTCGTATCGCCCGACCACCGCGGCGGATCCTCGCTGGACGAGCAAGTCACACGCCTCGACGGACCCGTTCGCGTCCGCGAAGACGATCCGGACGTTCGACTCGGGGATCTCGTCGGGAGCGAGCGTTCCGTCCGCGCAGACGAACCCGTCGTCGTACTCGCCGACGTAGTGGAGGAGGTTAGCGGACGCGGCAAACCGGTCACGGAGTTCCGCCGTCGAGAGGTCGCTGGCGACCGAAACCTCCAGCGACTTGGTGGAACACGTCCGGAGGATATCGCTGAGCCGATCCGCCTGTGAGCCCGAATCTGAGGAGTTGTCGACTACGACGGCCCGAGCGGTATCCTCCGCGCTGACGCCGTATTCGAGCGCGTTCTCGAACCCCTGTCGCCGGGCGCGGAAGGCGTTTGTCGGCGGGTCGTCGTCCGCCCATCCGACAAACGGGAAAGACTCGGTGTCGCGGTCGCGCGCTCCCTCGGACGAGCGCGGCGCAGCGTCCGAGAGCATTACCTGTCCCATGTGGGCGGTCACGTACGGCAGGAGTCGCGCGTTGCGGACCGTCGGGTCGAGATACGCGCAGTAGTGCCACGGCGGCAGGACCGGTTCGAGTCGCTCGTACGGCAGCGACAGGTACGTCCGGAGGCGCTCGTCGATATCCGCACGATACACTCGGTCGAAATCCGGCGGCAGTGACCGCAACACGTCTAACTCGCTGAGTCCGGCCCCCTCGTGCTTGAACTTGACCAGCGTGTCGAGCAGGAACACCCGGCGAAGGAGATCAGCCACCTCGAACTGGAACGTCGGCATCGGCTCGAACTCGTGTGTGAGGTCCACGTCCGGCGCACGCAGGATCGGGGATCCCCGCTCCTCGATAGTCACCTCGGCGTCGAGGTAGTACGCGAGCGGTGCGACGGGGAGTAACGATTCGATACTGTCCGGAACGCGGATCGCTACGCTCGTGTCAGGAGCGCTCTCGCGAACTGACTCGGGGATCGCGGTCTCGTCGCCGAACTCGACCCGCGGTGGATGCCGTCGGCTCATCGGACTCGTCACCGTCACACCGCCGGAGGGGTGAGAGACCGAGAGGGCGCTGATAGCCGTCGCGACGCCCGCCGTCGTCCGGGGGACGGTGACAGTCTCGGTCGGGTACCTCGTCATCGACTGGAGGCCAACAGTGACCGCTGTCGGATGCTCGAAGGAGAGGACCGTCCGATTGGCAGAGTCACGGTGGACCGTTGCGGACCCCTCGAAATTGACGAACACGCGCATGTCCAGGTCGAACAGCACGTTGTACCGACCCCGGTCGAGCGAGATCGATTCCTGGTCGTTGGTGAACTTCTGTCCCTCTATCGGTATCTCGTCGTCCCCGAGTTCCGAGATCCAGGTGTGAGTCCACGGGGGGAAAACGAGCTGGCGCGTCCGGCCCGAGACGGCGGCGTCGACCGGCCGCTCGAACTCGGTCTCGGGGGCCGGCTGGTCCCAGCCGAACAGGTCGACTTCGACCTCGTTACCGCTGACATCCACGCCCCGGATCGTCGTCCCGACCACTGACAGTTCGACTAGATCCACGTCAGATCTCGCCCCCGGACTCGGTGTGGAACTCCAGGCGCGCGCCGCCGGACTCGGATTCGGTTACGCTCGCCGACCAGTCGTGGGCGTTCGCTATCTCCTCGACGATGGCGAGTCCGAACCCAGTGCCGCTGTTCGCGGTGGAATAGCCGTACTCGAACACGGTCTCGCGCTCCGCTTCGGGGATGCCGGGACCGTCGTCCGCGACGTAAAATCCCGCCGTCCCGTCCAGTCCACCGACAGTTACCGTTAGTGTCTCGCCGGCGTGGTCGTCCCCGTCGGCGGAAGGGGAGCCGTCGTCAGCCGCTGTCTGACCGCTCGCGGACCCGTGTTCCACGCTGTTTCTGAAGCAGTTCTCGAACAGTTCCGAGAGTCGGTCCGAGTTGGCCTCAATCGACGGGAGGTCGTCCAGTTGCAGGTCCGCACCCTCAGTCTCGACGTGCGTCCAGGCCTCGGTCGCAACAGCGCCCACGTCGACCGTCTCCGTTTGACCGATGATCTCCCCCTCACGGGCGAGCGTGAGCAGTTCGCTGACCATCCGGTCCATCCGGTCGAGTTCCTCCGCTGTCTCCTCGGCGTAGGTCATCTCGCCCGAATCCAGCATCGTCTCGACGTAGCCCGTGGCGATGGACAGTGGGTTGCGAAGGTCGTGACTGACGATGCTCGTGAACCGTTCGAGCCGCTCGTTTTTCCGCTCGAGGAGCTGCTCTCGCTCCTTCAGGTCCGCGATATCCGTGTAAATGAGATACCCTTCAGTGCTGTCGGCATCGCTGAACGGGACGTTACGGAGCAGGAAGGGGCGGCTACCGTCCACCGTCAGCCGTTCGACTTCGCGGTCGAGTTGAGCGCCGGCAGCGATCGATTGGTACTGCTCTGCGGCGCTCTCACTTTCGCTGTCAGGAACGAGTAGGGACTCGACGGGTCGGCCTATCGCGTCGTCCGGGTCGTACCCGAACAGCCTGACGAACGCCGCGTTCACGGCTTCGATCCGGGGAACTCCATCCTCGAGGACGTACCGGACGGCCGCGTCGGGGACGTTCTCGAACAGCGCGGCGAACCGGTCCCGTTCCTGGGTGAGAAGCGATTCGAACTCGACGCGTTCGACGGCGTGCTGGACGTGCGTACAGAGCAACTCCGCCAGTTCGCGGTCCGTCTCGGTGAAGGCACCGACGTTCGTCGAGATGGCCTGAAAGACGTTGTCGTCGCCCAGCGGGATAGACAGCACCGACTGATAGCTGTCCTCGGTCGGCCGCGCCTCCGGATGGTCGCCGATGTCGTCGACGAGAAACGTCCGGCCCTCGCGTATCGTGCGACCGGCGATCCCGTCGCCCTCGTCCAGCACCTCCGCACCGACCTGGATGTCGGACGTCGCCGCCGCCCGCAGAACGATGCGGCCGTCCGACCGCTCCGAGATCGAACAGGCGTCGAACTGTAGGACGCGGTTAGCCGAATCAACCGCGAGTTCGAGGATCTCTGTCACCGAATCGAGGGTGTCTAACTCCGAGGTGATGTCGTGAAGCCGTTCGACCTTCTCGTTGGTTTCCGCCTCGGACGGTGTCGTCTCCGACACGCGTTCGAGTTCGGTAAACCGGACGAGTCCACCAACGGTGCGCCCGTCTCCCGCGAGTGGCGTCGTGTCGATCCGGTAGAGAGTGTCCTCGATAGAGCGCTGTCGCGACCGCGATTCGCCGTCGAGCGTAGCGCGGTAATCCGATTCGAGGTAGGCTCCGGCCGCCCCGCCGGGGATATCGGTCACCCGCTCGCCCTCCATCAGGACGCTCTCGCCCGCCACGAACGTGTGTCGAAAGTCCTCGTCGAAAACCGCGACGGCGTCGGACTCGTCGAGTCCAGTCAGTGCGCGTAGCGCCGTCGAGCCGTGTCGGTCGACGTGGGGTTCCTCGGCAGAAACGAGAGCATCGATGCGCCGGGCGAGCAGTCGATACGCGTCGTCGGTTCGCTCGTCCCGGCCAGTGACGACGTCGTCAGCGCCGGCGTCGAGCGCTGCTTCGACGGACGTATCACCGTCAGAAAATAACACGACCGGCGTTGTCGGTGCAGTCGACCGGAGGTCCGCAACCAGTTCGAGTTCGTCGGACTCGGACCCTCCACTTCCGCAGACGACGCACCCGACGTTCGGTTCTCGTTCGACCGTCGCCCGGGCGTCAGCGACTGTATCAACCGGTATGACCTCCCCGTATCCCAGTTCACCTGTAACGCGCGTCGTCGCGGGGACTGTGATTGCTGGTTCGTCGACGATAACTATCACCGGCGGATCCGTCATTGTGTGTTAATAACACCTCAGAGTAATTATACTGTTGGCTGTGGTGGTACGTTCCGGTAGACTCGCCGAAAGATCCCTGCGAACGTTCAGCGGTGACAGCGCGGTAGCAGGCGTCCGGCTATTTGCCGGCGTGGTGGCGAGCATCCGGCGGCCACGGGAACCGTACCGACGCCTATTTTCCCGCGGGGTTCGCCTCTCGAAGTATGATCCGGTTCGTCACTGGAAACGAGGGGAAAGTCCACGAGGCGCGCGAGTACCTCGACGAGAGCGTCGAACAGGTCGACTACGACTACACGGAGATCCAGGGAGAACTGAAAGATATCGCCCTATACGGTTCACGGGAGACGTTCGCGGAGACGCCCGGCGACGGGCCGGTTCTGGTCGACGACACGGGACTGTTCGTCGAGGCGCTGTCGGGGTTTCCCGGCCCGTACTCTGCGTTCGTCGAGGACACGCTGGGGATCGAGCGGGTCTGGGAGATCGCACAGCGGGAGGAGAACCGCCGTGCGACGTTCCGAACGGTACTTGCCTACTACGACGGCGAGACGGCCGAGACGTTCGAAGGGAGCGTTCGCGGCCGGATCGTCGCCCCGCGCGGCGACGACGGCTTCGGTTACGACCCCATCTTCGCACACGACGGCCGGACGTTCGCGGAGATGAGTACGGCGGAGAAAAACGCAATCAGCCACCGTGGGCGGGCGTTGGCGAAGTTCGCGGACTGGCTCGCCGAGCGGAACGAGTGATACTGACGGACGGAAGTCAGTGACGAATTTCGCGGGGACGTTCCCGCGAAATATCGGAAAACAGGGACGTCCGACAGTATGAGTCCGGCGCGTCGACGGTCTGCGCTCTGAGTTCTCCGCTGTTGTCCTGCTCCGCGCGGTGCAGGGATCAGTACCTTTTTTTCCGCTGTCGAGTACACTCGGCATGGAAAAACTCCGAGAATCCCTCCACGACGCCCCGATCATCGAGAAGGAGGGCGGCTACGAGTACCTCGTTCATCCTATCAGCAACTGCGTTCCGATGCTCGAACCCGGACTGCTCCGGGAAGTCGTCAACGAGATCATCCAGAAGGCGGACCTGGAAGACGTAGACAAGATCGTCACCCCCGCAGCGATGGGGATCCACATCAGCACGGCGGTGTCGCTGATGACAGACATCCCACTCGTCGTCATTCGCAAGCGCCAGTACGGCCTGGACGGCGAAGTGGCGCTGTTTCAGGAGACGGGGTACAGCGAGAGCGAGATGTACATCAACGACGTCGACGAGGGCGACCGCGTGCTGTTGCTCGACGATATGCTCTCGACTGGCGGCACGCTCAAGGCGATCATCGAGGCGCTCGACGATATCGGCGCTGACCTCGTCGACACGGTGGTCGTGATGAAGAAAGTCGGCGGCGAGAACGCGCTGGCCGACGGCGACCACGAGGTCAAGACACTCGTCAACCTGCGGGTAGAGGACGGCAGCGTAACTCTCGTCGACGAGCAGTCAGTGACGCCGACCTAGGCTCGCGGGTCGCGGTCCGGTCCCGGGTACTCGCCCTCCTGTGTGGCGTCGTAGAGGCTCTCGGCGTCGAACACGGTGGCGAAGGCGTCGGGCGTGCGAACGGACAGTCCCTGATACGGCTGGATAGAGAGGCCCGTCTTCGCGGAGCGAAGCGTCTCGTCGAACGAGAGCATGTGCGCCGCTCCGGACTGGTAGGCGCTGGCGAGGCCGGGGTGGTCGTCCGGCGGGTGGTCGACGGCGACGCGCTCGTCCTCGATCCGTTCACGCCAGTCGCTCGCCAGACCGTCGTCGGCGAGCGCCGCTATCGCGGCTTCGGCGTCGGCGAGCAGGGCGTCGCTGGCGACGAGATCGACCCACGAGTGCCGGCGGACGTGGTCCAGCGCCTCGCGGGCGGGACCGCCGACCAGGAGATCCGCGACGAGTACGTCCGCGTCCGCGACGACGTGGGTCGGGTCGGGGTCAGTCATCGCGGCGCTCACCGAGCGTGTCACGGATAGCTTCGACGTCGGCGTCCGTCCGGTCGGCGCGGTCGAACAGGTCGGCCCAGGTGTGACTCATACGAGACAGCAGGGACCGACGAGCAAAAAACCGGTCGACGCTACCGCAGGTAGCGGTAGGCGAGCGCGCCGGCGACGAACGCGACGCCGACGTTGACGAGGAGGCCCGCGACGCCGACGGCGGCCGTCAGGAGCGCGTCGTCGGTGTCGGCCGCTGCCCGGCCGAGTTGGACGGCGACGACGGCGAGCAAGACGCCGAGCAGTGCGGTCGGAAAGGCCATTACGAGACCGCCACCGGCCACCAGCGCCACCGCGGCGTACAGCACGCCGAGAATCAGGTTCGCGCCGCCGGTTCGCGCGCCGAACGCGTACTTGCCAGCGAGGCCGCCGCTTCCGTGACACATCGGGAGGCCGCCGAGCGGGACCGCGGCCAGCGTCATCGCGCCCATGCTCGTCGAGAGGTCGTCGGGGGACACGTCGCGGTCGAACAGGTCAGCACAGAGAACGGCCGTCGCGACGGCGGCGTTGCCGACGGTCATCGCAAGTTGCGCGACCGCCCCCTCGACGACCGCGACCGAGAGCGTCGGCGCGCCGCTGGGAAACGCCGTGAGCGCGGGAACCGCCGGCGACGGGACCCCGGTTTCGGCGACGGCGAGGCCCGCCCCCACCGCCAGCACGACCAGCGCGCTCGCCTGTCCGCGGCGCGCGAGCACCGCCGCGGCGGCGACTCCCACCCCGAGAGCGGCGAGCGCGACGTTCGCCTCGCCGAGCGAGATGCCGGTTTCCAGCAGCAACAGGGCCACCGCGAACTGGACGCCCCGAACGACCGGTCGGCCGACGACCGACTCGACCCGGTCGAGCGCGCCGAGTGCGCCCATTGCGAGGAGGACAACGCCGGCGAGCAACCCCGCCGCGGCGAGTTCACCGGCGGTGAGCGCGCCCGCTATCGCCAGCCCCGCGAGCGCCTTCATCGGTTCGACGGACAGCGGTAAGCCGTAGGCCACGCCCCAGACCACCTGAAAGACGCCGAACAGAAACAGGACGTGCGGGAGCGACACCGCCGTCGTCGCCCCTAGTGCGACGACTATCGGTAGCACCGTAACCGAATCCCCTAACGCGCCGGTCAGCTCTCCCGCGGAGAACGACAGTCGGGCGCGGAGCGACTGCACCGCCGTGGCCATTTAACCACCGTACTGCGTGAAGGCTCATTACCGTTCGGAGAAATCAGAATCGGTGGCGCGAATACGTTCGGGTAACTATTACTGATTTCCCCTCACCGCCACAGATTTCCTCGTCATTCCGTGCAGGTCGTCGTCGAACGGTGTCGGCAGTGACACGCCGGTGCCGTCCGAACGGCGTCGAGGACGGCGACGAACAGGGTGTACGCGACACGGGTAGAACGGAGCAGAGACTCGGAACACGGAGTCATGCGTCCGTCTGACGGGTGTTTATGCCCGCACGGTCACGAGATACCGCCGGGCGCGCCGCAAGGCCTCAGTTCCCATCCTCCCGACAGCGCGCCCGGCACACCGCTATCTCCCACCCGCACCTTTTGCGCCCGTTACCCGTCGCGAGACGGACTTACGACGGTAGGACGGACGTTCGAACCTCTTCGACGGCCTCGGACTGAACGATGACGGCGATCCGGTCGTCCGCCTCGATCCGCGTCCCGGGAAGCGGGATCGTCAGCGATTCGTGTGCGCGACCGTGCGCGTAGATGCGAGCGGTCGAGGGCAGGTCGACGCTGCTGATCCGCTCGCCGATGAGCGGTGACCCGTCGCGAATGGTAAACACAGTCAACTGGAGTTGTTCGGTGAGGTCAGACACGACGTTGAAGTCCCCGCCCAGCAGCGCGGTTTTCGCGCCGGCCGCACCGAGCCGCTCGGGGTAGATTATCTCGTCAACGTCGTCCGCGTACTTCTTGTATATCTCTTCGCGGTAGTCCTCGTCGATGCGCAGGACGGTCCGACAGCCGTAATGCTTGCCCACCATGCAGGCCGCGAAGTTGACGTTCAGGTCGCCGGTCAGTCCACCGATGGCGTCCGCGGTGTCGAGCCCGGCCTGTTCGAGAACCTCCTCCTCGGACCCGTCGCCTTCGACCGTTTCGAACCCGTCAGTTATTGCGCGTTCGGCCTTTTCCGGGTCGTTTTCGACGACTATCACGTCGTGGCCCTCCTCCCGGAGGATACGAGCGGTCCGGATACCGACCCGGCCGTACCCGACGATGACGAACTTCATAAGGAGTCATACGAAACCGGGGGTGAAAATAGTGACTACGAACCGTCGGCACACGACCAGAGGCCCGTCCCGTTCGCCCGGGCCCGTCGCTCCGCGTCGGCGTACTGGTCGCGGTCCGCGAACTCGGTGTCGTAGAGGCGCGCGTACCCCCGGTCGACGAGTTGCCGGTTGAAGCGGCCGCCGTCGTACTCGACGTACGCGAGCAGTCGGCCGTACCCGCCGCGGCGGTCGGACTCGGGGTCGACGACGAGCGTTACTTTCTCGCCCGCCAGTTCGGTTCGGGCGAACTCGCTGGACCGGTGACCCCAGTCTCGCAAGCAGTCCCGTCCTGCCTCGGTGTCCGGGACGCCCTCGAACTCCGACGGGTCGTTCTCTGCGTGGACTTCCGGCGTGTCGACGCCGAGTAACCGCACTGTCTCGCGCGTGCCGTTCGGATACTCGACCTCGACAGTGTCACCGTCGACCACCTCAACGACCGTCACGTCGTGACGTTCGGTCGTCCGCGGGTCGTCTCCGACGACTCCGCCCAGACAGCCGGCGAGCAACAGAACGAACAGACACGACAGGAGGACGCGGCGCATCGGTGTCTCATGAGAGCGGACGCCACTTCATAGTCCCGGGACCGGACGAACGGGCGAGCAGACACTGACGGATGTGCGTCAGTGTGGTAGCGTGTGCAACTGTTTACACACCTGATCGCACTCGCCTAGGATTCCAGATATGTGATAGCTTTCAAACGCTACTGTATTTTGACCCGAGTAAACTCGGCTGAACCGTCGCTAACTACCGGGGAAATCGGGTGAATCCGGTGTGACGCTCTCGACGGTTGAAGTGGGTGTACCTGCCAGAACCGAGTGCAATGCGCCTAACCAAGATCGCGGCACTCGGACTCGCGGTACTGCTGCTGACCACTGGGGTCGCGGCGGCCGCGTCCGGCAGTGCCTCCGTCGACGTACAGCCCGCGAACGAGAGCGACTCCGCACAGGGTCCGCCCGCGAACGCGGGGAACGGAACGGCGTCCGACGCCGACGGCGAGCGCGGCCCCCCAGTGGAGCTCCCGGACCAAGTTCCTGACCACGTGAGTGACATCCACCAGGCGATACACGGGTTCTTCGACGGGACGATCGACTCCCTCGGCGACGCGGTCAGCGACCTGACGCCGGGCGAGGAGAACGACAGTGAGGCTGAAAACGCCGACGACGATGCCGAGAACACCGACGGCGATACCGAGAACACCGACGACGATGCCGAGAGCGACGCCGACGAGGACGCTGACGGTAGTTCCGAGAACGACGCCGACAGCGATACCGAGCGTCGGGACGGCGGCCGATAACCGGTGTTCCGATAGACCGACTTCCCGCTGAATCGCAACGGCTCTCCGCCGCACTCGCGGACGGATTTTTCCTTCGTTTTACAGTCCGGCTTCGAACCGGTACATCTCCGACCGGAACTTCGCCTCCCACCGGCGTCTCAAGCGGAGGGAAGCGGCGCCGCGGGCTTCCGCTTCCCCGCCGCGCCGTCTCCGCGCACGTCCGTCGGGATGGCACCGGTCGCCGGCGGATGCAGTGTCACCAGACCGTCCGCCGACGGCGCGCTCGCGATAGTGACCGTATCGCCGTTCCGCTCGACGTAGTACGCGTCGGCGAACGGTCCGTCGTCGAGGACCCAGTGGCCCGCGCGTCGCTCCGCGCCGTGGTACGACAGCAGTCGCTCGTACCCGTCGACGAAGGTGCTCGCGTTGTCCGCGTCGTCCCAGCGGATCTGCCAGACGTAGCCGGCGTCGTCTCCGTTCTCGTAGGCGTACAGCCGGTCGTTGCCCCAGCCGTTCGAGTAGTTGAGGTCGTAGTCGAGCGCCGCGCCCCCGCCGCGCTCGCGGACGAACGCCTCGCTGTCTATCACGGACCCCTCCCGGTCGTCGTACAGCGTGTACGCGAACATCGTCGCCAGACCGGCCTCGCCGACGGTCACCGTTCCGGACCCGTCGCTCCGGCGGACCCGCTCCCAGTCGTCAGTGCTATGGTCCCGGCTGTCAAGCGGGAGCGGCCCCGCAACGTCCGGTCCGTGGATGATCTGCTCGGTGCTGACGGGCGGGTCGTCGTACTGGTCGGAGACCCCCTCCCATCCCTCTCGGCTCCGCACCGATTCGACGTAGGACTGTCCTTCGGCGTACGGGAAGTACGACAGGATGTACAGCCCCATGTGGATGTCGGGGGCGGCGACGTCGGCGTCGCCGCCGGTCCCGCCGGTTGCCCGCGGCCGAAAGCAGTCCCACTCGGCCTCGCAACGGGCCTCGTACTCGCCGTCGACGAGGTTCGCATCACCCTCGATCAGCGAGAGCAACGCTGTCACGCGGTCGTCCGACGCCGAGGGCGGCGCTCGGATCTCCACGCCGTTTCCGTACCGGAACTGGTAGGCGTGATACAGTTCCTGCGAGAGCGTGATCTCGTCGATACTGGGCTGTTCGGAGTCCGAGACGATCACGATACGGTCCTCGGGAATGCTGTAATAACCCAGGACGGACGACTCGCTGTTTTGCTGTGCGACGGATGCGGAGTCCGCGTCGTCGCCGACCAGAAACAACGCGCGGTGGTGCACGTTCTCGTACACGCGGTCCCCGCCCGCGGCGGTCTCACCAGGCGTCTCGTTTCGATACTCGTCCCGCCTGACGACGGTTACGTCGACGTCTTCCCGGAACTCGACCCCGCGGATACGTTCGACGCGAGCCATTGACCGGGCCACCACGGCGTCCAGTTCGCTGTTGTTCAGTCCGTCGTCGGAGTCGACTGACAACGAGGCGTTGTACCAGTGGCCGTTCTCCCACCCCTGAACGTCGGTCCGTGATTCGTTCGAATGAGTTGTGGGATCGTCGGTGTCGGCAGGACCGAACCCCGTGGGAGCGGCACAACCGGCGAGGGCAACGAGAAGGAGGACGAGTAACAGTGACGGACGAGACGGTCGCATCCCCCGAGTGTACGGTCGCCGAGAAAAAAAGCCACCGGGAAACGCGGCGTTCCACGATCACCGCCCGGCCGACGGATCGTCGGCCGCCGTCGCCCGGCCCACCCGATCGGCAGTCGTCACACACGGACGCCCGGGTAACTGATACTCGGGCGACAGATATCGAGCGTTTTGGTGCTGATAGCCGTATATCCCCTATGGCGCGACTGGCCAGGGTACTCGACGTCGTGATCACCGTAGTCAGGTCAAGCTACGAACACGACGTGAGATATCCGGCGGCGGCGCTCGCGTACTACGCCTTCGTCTCGTTCGTCCCGGTCCTCCTGCTGGCGTTTGCGGTCGTCGGCGAGCAGTTCGCCGCGGAGATCGAACGGGCAGCGCCGCAGTTTCTCACGCTGGAAGCCCGCCGGTTGATCTCTCAGGCGACGACGACCGCGTCGGGACAGACCGGCGCATCGGTGCTCGCTATCGCCGTGATCGGCTGGAGCGGGGCGAACGTCGCCATGGACTTCCAAACAGTCGTCGAACGCATCGAAGGCGTCGAGGAGCAGCCGTTGCGACAGCAGTTCCGCAACTCGGTCGCCGTCCTCGGGTCGCTCGGGCTGGCGATACTCGCGGTGCTTTTCACGAGCACGCTCTTTACCCTCCCGCCGGCGGGGTCGTACGCCGGTCTCGTCATGCTGTTTATCGTGCTGACGGTCGCGTTCATCCCGCTGTATTACGTGCCGTCCACCGTTCTCCCGACGCCGTCGTCGGCGCTTCCCGGCGCGCTGACGGCCGCGTTGGGGTGGACGACGATCCACACGGGCATCCTCTTCTACGCCGCAAACGCCGGTAAGTACGCTATCTACGGCGTTCTAAGCGGGATCATAATCATCCTCACGAGTCTCTACATCGCCGCCGTCGTGCTCCTGACCGGGGTCATCGTCAACGTGACGCTGGTGGAGAAGGGGTACGTCATCGCGTAGCGAGTCGGTCAACGAACTGGCCCGACAGCGCACCCAAGCAGTAGCCGCCCGGACGACAGCGCGTCCCCGATGACGGAATCGGGAAAGCAAAAAGAGGATCTGTCCGTACTCCCGGCCAAGTACTCGTGAACGGGGCGTTATGGGCGAAAAGGAGCCGTTAGCGTTTCCGATTCTCTTTCCGAGGGGAGACGGTTCACGCTCGAACCGCGCGAATTACTCCGCTGTTGAAACTCCAAGACCAGCGACCGCAAGAAGAGCCTAGGCCGGAATTTGAATCCGGGCTCTCGTCGGCATTCGTTGACCAATCTGCGCGGGCTTTTGCTCCAGATGGAGACGAGCCTATTGAGCGTGTCTGGTATGAATGGTTCCGCCATTTCGATGATGACATCAGTGATTTACTGCTACAGAATCTCCAAGAGTATTATCAATGGTGTAAATCAAACTCGAATTCTCTACAGTATTCTAAAGAAGATATAAAAGATCACCAAGACAAAGCAGAACAGTATCTGTCAGATTAAGTCCTATCGCTGTCCTTTGCATGAAAGGACTGAGGTGAGTTTACTGTCCTTTAGGCCCTCAGAGCAACGAATTATAGCTCACTAAACAAACCCCATGAAGTTACTGCTGCGGCTGTGGTAGGAAAACCGACAGCACATAACAGCAATAAGCTCCCGACCCCAACAGCATGCCTCCCCTGGATATCAAGGGTTGGCGAGAACTTAGGTAGTGGTTCAAAGGCAGTAAGAGCAAAGAAGAGAATCATGAATAGGATAATACAAAGGAAACTTCCGAGAACCGCGAGATACGAGGCCCTGGCGTGCTTCTTGGCTCGTTTATCTGACAGCACAGCTTTTGCCCTCGGTAGTAAGTGGTTGAATTGGATCGATAGTGGGGTATAAATAAAGGCTGCAATACCGAGTAACCCAAATGCAAACCTGAGTATGCCAATTTCTGTCATTAAACTAATTTCTATCCTCGCTCTACTGTTTTGAATGTTTTCACTTTCACGGGGTGCCTCTTTTCATGAGAAGGACTGCTGTGTTCTGATAAAAAGAAATTCAATAATCTCTCACAATCGGGATTCTCGTTATTAATTATGTTCCAAATGTCAGGTACTGACTGCTCAATGAATTCACCTTCGTATCGCCAGCAGTACTCGTTGTAGTCAGACCACTCGACAAAGGGGAGCGGTTCCGAGACAGAGTTACCACTTTTCGTTGCTTTGACACTCATGATTTACTCTTTAGTTCTCCAGACAAGCAGGTATCCGATTGGGCGCTATTTTTAGGGGGACAGGGGTTTCTGTCGCGCCGCTCAGAAGGGAACTCGTCGGAGAACTTCCTCACAAGAGTAGACTCAATCTATTCGTATATTAGTTTTATCCCAAGTTTGACATTTGGCTCGATAGCGGATTTGATGAGAAATTTCTGGTAGAGTAACATTTGTACGCGAGTGCCAGAGAGGATTGATGTTCTAACCGGGTGGCCCGTTCTCGATGATGCCCTGTTTGGAACCGTAATTCTTCAAAACCGAAGCACGACGTACGGTGACCGCGGGCGCGGGTGTCCTTGACGACATCGATCCAGCGACAAAACCCTCCGCGAGACGGGTGGAATTCTCGTTGCTAATCGGGGAAATACTAAATGAGAGGGGCGCTATCTGCGAATTACAGTCTGCGCCGCAGGCGTAAGCCTAGGCCGGAATTTGAATCCGGGCTCTCGTCCTTACCAAGGACGCGCTTTACCGCTAAGCTACCCAGGCGCGTCTGGTGATTGGCGGTTGCTGTCTTTAGGCGTTTCGATTCCGTTCGGTCATCGGTCGGACGCCGATTTCGGGACGCTATCGGTGCCGCTACCGTCGGTTGCGGTGGCTTCGATGCCGAGAGCGCCGGGCGAGTCCGGGAGCACGGCCTCCGCTGAGGAGAACGAAGAGCCGCGGCCGTCGGCGAGCGCGGCTGCGGTGTCGAGCGTGGCGGCGGAGGGTGTGACGCCGACGGCGGACGTACCCGCGATGACCGCCAGTTCGAGAACGTTGCGTTCGAGGGAGCCGTCGAGCGCCGGCGCGTCGGCGTCGGGCGCGCGTCGCCGCGTCTGGTCCCGGCCGAACGCCTGAACGGTGGCGACGGCTTTGTCGGCGGCGTCGGTCCGGGCCAGCAGGTAGAACCCGCGGGAGACGAGGACGTCCGCGGCGAGAACGTCGAGGTTCGGTTCGGTGTGGTCGTCGCTCTCGGCCCACGGTTCCGTGCGGGCGAGCGTGCGGGTGAGACGAAGCCCGTCGTAGATCAGTTGGACGCCAGCAGCGCGATTCGAGATGCTGGCGAAATCGATGTTCTCGTCGGCGGCCCGCGCGGAAAGCAGTGCGAGTGCACCCGGCGTCATCGAGGCCTCTCCGACGTAGTCGTCGATGACGTCGTGGAGTCGGTCGGGCTCGATGTCCCGAACCGCTTCGCGGGCGGCGCGCCGGCACGTGGCGGCCTCTTCCATTATCGCGAACTAGCGGTGGGAGGGGCAAAGACCTTTGGAAACGGAACCCGACATCGGGACGTGATCGAATCGAGCGACGACGGGCGGATCCGGACGGTGACGCTCGACCGACCTGAGCGCAAGAACGCCCTCACCCCCGACGGGTTGGACGCCCTTCGAGACGCAGTTACCGAGGCCGAGACGCCGGTGGTGTTTCTCAGGGGCGCTGGCGACGCGTTCTGTGCCGGTGCGGACTTGAACGTGGTCGACGA
The DNA here is from genome assembly GCF_004762015.1 of Halostella pelagica. Classification (NCBI taxonomy): domain Archaea; kingdom Methanobacteriati; phylum Methanobacteriota; class Halobacteria; order Halobacteriales; family Natronoarchaeaceae; genus Halostella; species Halostella pelagica. The sequence goes on along the minus strand of NZ_SJES01000007.1, from coordinate 40,187 downwards.
CCTCGACCGAGAGACGGCGAAGGAGTTCGCCCGCCGGGGTCAGCGAACCGCCACCGCCATCGCCGAGGCGGACAGCGCGGTCGTTGCGGGCGTCGACGGCGCGGCGCGGGGAGGTGGTGTCGAACTGGCACTGGCCTGTGACGTCCGGGTGGCGACGACGGACGCGACGTTCGGCGAACCGGGCGTCACGTTCGGCCTGTTCGGTGCCTGGGGCGGGACGGTGCGGCTTCCGGCGGTCGTCGGTGAGAGTCAGGCGAGAGACCTCGCGCTCTCCGGACGGGTCGTCGACGCCGCCGAAGCCAGGCGGATCGGGCTGGTCTCTCGCGTCGTCGCGGACCCGCGGGACGTGGCGGCGGAGATAGCCGCGAACGACCGGGCGGCGCTGTCAGTCCTCACGGAGCGTCTCCGCGACAGGTCGGACCGGGAAACCAGAGAGAAACGGGAGGCGACCGCGTTCGGCGAACTTGTCGCTGAACGGGACAGTCGCAAGGGTTAGGTACGCGGTAGTTCCCATTCATACCTATGACCGAGTGCGACCACTGTGGGGCCTCATTCGACGGCGAGGAGGAGTACCTCCGTCACCTCCGCGACGAGCACGCAGGGGAGTTGAGTCGGATCGAACAGCGCCGGGTCAAGGGACTGACGGAGAGCGAGGATTCAGATGGGATCCCCACTGTCGCCGTGTACGGCGTGACCCTCGTCGGCATCCTGATCGCCGGTGCGCTCGCGTACGTCCTGCTCGCAGGCGGAGGGAGCGCGGCCGAGGACGTCAAAACTGAGCCCCACTCATCGGGTAGCGTTCACGAACACGGCACGATGAACGTGACCATCGACGGTCGAACCCTCGATTTCAGTAAGGACAGGTTCCAGATGCAGGACCGGAACTTCTTCCACTACGAGGCCGGGAGCGGCGAACGGTGGCACGTCCACGGCCAGCGAGTCACTCTGGAGTACGGCCTCTCGACGCTCGGTATCCAGGTGACTAAAAACTCGGTGACGTTCGAGGGGACGACGTATAACGACGACGACGAGGGCACCAGCATCACCTTCGAGGTCAACGGCGAATCGGTCAACCCGCGCGATTACGTCCTGCAGGAAGGCGACCACGTCCGCGTGATCGTCACGACGGAGTGATCCCTGTCCGTGACAGAACGTCGGTAGTCGCTACGGCGACGGTTCCGCCGGCGCGGGCGGCATCGATCGCTTGTGCTTGCTCTGCTCGTACAGTTCTCGGACTCTGTCGATAGTGTCGCGGTCGATGTCGAGCGTGCGCTGTGTGGCCGCGACTGACAGCGTCCCTTCGACGTGCAGCGCCAACACGGCGTCGAGCGTGTCGTAGTCGACGCCCATCTCGTCCTCGTCGGTCTGGTCCTCCCACAGTTCGGCCGTCGACGGTTTCGTGACGACCCGTTCGGAGACGCCGACGTCGCTCGCCAACTGGCGCACTTGCTGTTTGTACAGGTTACCGATGGGGTGGCAGTCCACCGCGCCGTCGCCGTACTTCGTAAAATAGCCCGTCAGTGACTCGCTCTTGTTGCCGGTGCCGAGCACCACACGGTTCTCGTGGTTGGCGACGAGGTAGTTCAGGACGCCACGGACGCGCGCTCGGCTGTTCCCGACGGCCGTCGTATCGTCCTCCGCCGCCGGGTAGGCGTCCAACAGGTCCTCGACTATCGGGTCGATCTCGATCACGTCGTGGGAAATCCCCAGGTTCTCGGCGACTCGCTCGGCGTCGCTCATGTTGTCCTCGCTGCTGACCGTCGCGGGCAGCACCAACCCGTACACGCTGTCGGTTCCGAGCGCCTCGACGGCTAGATACGCGGTCAGCGCGCTGTCTACGCCGCCGGAGAGCCCCAGCACCGCTCCGTCTGCCCCCGCGGCGTCGACGGTGTCCTCGATGAACGACGTGATGTTCTCCCGGCGCACCTGCAGTTCCGACTCCGAAAAGCGGAGATCGAGCATCAGACTGTGGTACGGGGCGAACGGCCTAATAGTCACTCGTTATCCGCGAAAACTGGACGAATGACGAGTGTCCGGTTCGGTGAGCCGAAGCGCTACGTTGAAGTACGCTGACCGGAAAGAACGGAGTGAGTTGGATCCTGACCGAGCAGTGCGAGGGCAGGACCGACGCATGAAGCGCGCCGGTGGTGAGCAAATCCGGAGGATTTGCGAGCCTCGGCGCGAGTAAGCGAACGAGCGCCGGTGGTCTAGTGGTAGGACATGAGCTTCCCAAGCTCATAGCCCGGGTTCAATTCCCGGCCGGCGCATAATACAGCCCTTCTCTCGCAGGTTTTCCGGGTCCTCAGCAAAACGTACATGACCCGAATCCAAGCTTACAATGCGGGTTGGCGTATCGCACCCCGAAGCCGTCCCCGAGTTATAAAAAGTTTCAGGCTTACTAGAACTAGAGACAGCGGGGCCGCGAGGTCCGCGTTCTGGGAGGTGAAAGCTTACAATGCAGAGTCGTGACCAAGTCGAAGATATCGTTGTCGTTCCTGAAGCGTCGGAGCAGTACCTGAATCAGCGGCAGTTGGAGGACTACCGTGAGCACCGCGTCAACCTAATCAAGTGGCTCCGGCATCTGGGGAAGGACCCTGAGAAGGCCGAGGGCTACGCGTACGATACCGCACGTCAACGCTGCTACAAGATCGATCAGTTCTACCGGTGGATCTGGGACCGGGAAGGATACACACTCCACGCCACAGTCGAGCACGCGGACAAGTTCACGAAGGAGTTGGTGTATGAGGAACATTCGAACACGCACAAGGCGGCGGTCCAGAAAGCGGTCAAAACCCTGTTCAAGTACTTGAACCACGAGAAAGCCAGGAGTATCGACTGGGAGCCGGATATCAAGTTCACGAACGGGGGTTCAAACACTCATCAGGTGCGGGACTTCCTTACTGGGGATGAGCGCCGCCGGCTCAAACAAGCCGTCCTGGAGTACGGTTCGATCCCGCATTATAACAGCGTTGAACCCCGGGAACGCAGCCGGTGGAAAGCGTACCTCGCGCAGCGGTTCGAGAAACCGAAACAGGAAGTGACGAAGGAGGACTGGAACCGGGCGAACGGCTGGAAGTACCCCTCGATCGTCTACGCATCGATGGATGCCGGCTTCCGACCGAAAGAAGTCGGACGTGCCAAAGTGAGTTGGCTCGATCTCGAAAACAACCTGTTCCGCATCCCGAAGGAGGAGTCCACCAAGAACACGGAGAACTGGCACGTCGCACTAAGCGACCGGGCATCGAACATCCTCCGGAAGTGGCTGTCCGAACGCGAAAACTACGACAAGTACCGTGGAACGGGCGCATTGTGGCTGACACGGTACGGTAACCCCTACGGCTCAGAATCACTCAACCGACTACTCAAAAAACTGTGTGAAGAAGCCGGAATACCCACCAAAAACCGGGATATCACCTGGTACAGCATCCGCCACTCGGTTGGAACACAGATGAGCCGAGACCAAGGACCCGCAGCCGTCCAACAACAACTCCGCCAACGAAGCAAAGAAATGGCTGTACGCTACGATCAAGCACCAGTCGAGGATCGACAGGACACGGTCAACAAGTGGGACTGATTCGGGCAATGTACTTTCCCTCCTTCCTTCTCTCTGTAAATCACTGTATAGTGTATAGTCGCACCTGTTTTCAAACCCGTTTTCTAACCTGGTTCTAAGGAGGGTAGAAGAATCTCGTTATTCCAATGTTGCCGTGGGGAGGGTCTCAACAACCCGCTTTCGAATCTGCTTCGGGATTTCCTTGACAAAGAGCTCCTCATCCTCTGTATTCACTGCAATATCCGGAGCACGAAGGGTTAGATAGTCCAATTCCCTCTTTTGTTCCGTGGACAGCTTCTCGATGTAGAGGCCTGAGGGATTCATATCTATCTCATATTTTCCGTCCCTCGACTGGCCACGGATCTCGATGAAGTACCGTTCACTGTTTATCTGCATCACAGGCGGCTCCTCGATCTTGTACTGTGAGCCGTGATCCCAACTTCCGGCCTTCCATTCAACCTCTACACTTGCATACCCCTCGACCGTGTCAAAGAAGCTATCCACGACCTCGACGACAACTGATTCAAAATTATCCTCGTCGATAGCCTGAATCTCATCCTGATCCCAAGTGACGATCAAGCCCGCCATAGACGTTACATGATAGCTGAGAGATATAGTATTTGCTTCGACGTACTTCTCCTACTTGAAAGTCCACCGAAAAGACTGGGATAAGGAGGCCTGGATACGCTAACAGGGTTTAAAATCGAGATACTTTCTGCCGAGTGCCCAACTTGCTCCAAGCAGGAATCCGATCGCGTGTCCCATCACGTTTTGTTGTCCTACCGGGATAAGGCCAACTGCTTGTCCGAGGAACAATACAAGCAATGCCGGTGGGACGAGAATCAATATCAATTCTCTGTAGACACGTACTGACTCTTTATTGGTCGGGAGAACACGGAATTTCTCGGACCTGAATGCGGTGTTGTCTCGGTGAATAAGAAGCATGTGTACCGGATAGAAGGCAGCATAACCATAGACAGCGACGCTTGATCCCAACGTACTACTTGATTTGATTGCCGTGCTCAGGAAAGTGGCTGCATACCCGACGACGAGGAGGAAACTGATGTACTCCTTCGCGGACATATGTCGTTCACTGGCTCCGCCGAACACAGTAAGAACTACCAAGTTACTGAGGATATGGCCGGTGTTCGGGAAGAACGCGTGTGAGAACAACGCGAATATCATTCCCGGAGTCGGATCCATAGAGGCGTTTGTTGCAAACCAGTAACCTAGCTTGGTACTATCCCAGCCAGCAAACAGAGCTGCGGTCTGGACTATATACCATGCCATGAGAACAAATATGAGAGACAGGGTTAGCCGGGAAGATCCTGCCCGTTCACACATCACCCGGTAAAGACGGGCGCAGCCAACACGGATTCTGGAAGCCTTCTCGCTCTCCAACATCAAACGACCACCTCGTTACTTCTAGCCGGACCGGTCCCACGATCAGTTCTAACACATACGGTGTGATGCGTTCGAAGCATCACCTGCATTGAATACCCAGGTTTGCATTATACCACGACGAAGAGAGCATATCGCCAAATGTAGAGCGTCTTCCCACGAATCCAGAACACCATTTGGCGAATGTAGAACCAGCTATGACAACTCTTGAAAACGAACTACCGGACCGGATCGAATCGAAACTCCTCCCTCCCAACAACAGAAACAACCTCACGAAACAGCCTGTGGCATTGGAGCTGTACCACGGTGACCGGCCCTATTATAGCGTCACCCAGATGCAGGCCGCACTCGACAGCAAACACAGCGAAGATACCGTCCGAGACCGGTTGAACGACCTAGTCGAACTCGATATCGCTGAAACCGATCAGGTGAACAACGGAGAGATCTACTACTTTGACCACGAGGATTCAGACTGGCCCGTGCCGACCGACGCGGAAGTTGAACCTGAGCGGACGGAACCGACCGTCACGGAGTTTCTCGGCCGGTGATACGGCAAGGCCGCCATCTTCAGCGTTGCACTTTCCTTCACCTCCGGGTTAGTCATCCTGGTCGGAGTCTACACAATCGCCGGCGAGATCACACTGCCGATCTTGGGAACGGATCTACTTGCCTCCGGGCTTATCGGGAATATGGTTTCGTGGGTCCTCTTCGTGTGGGCGGGGCTCTTCTGGGTTCTAGATCTCTCGGACAACAGTTTCTTCAACTGAGACGTCCTGCCGACTTGGCTTCAGTAACATAATTCGGTACTGGGCAGCAGTATTGCAGCTCCGGGAGTGTACAAAAGACAACAGCTTTGTGTTTAGTTACCAATATTTATACTGAGTATGGGAAGTGCAACCTCCACGTCCTCCGCTGCATCCAAAATCGGATACGAGGATGCAAAGAGGGGGATGAACCAAGCCCTCGAATCGGATAAAACGAAAACCGCCGTCGACATCGCTGTAACAGGTGCATTAGCCGTACAGCCTAACGGCCCCGCCAAAGTCACGACATACTCCCACCTCAAACATACGAATACCTTCCTCCAAGCAACCAGCCAGGACGGAATTCAAGCAGGGATACAGGAAACCGGGAAGAGCATGGTTCAAAACGAGATCGCGGGTCGTGCGGCCGGAGGTATCGTCGAAACATCCCAACAGACAGTCACCACAGCAGCTGAGAACGACACCGTGGGAAGAGGTGTAGATGAGGTAAACAGCAACCTTGGGTCCCCTTCCGAACAAGCCTCCAAGGACACCCTGGGAGCTGTCCTCTCAAACGGTGCAGACGCACTCAAGACAGAGGGACCCGACAATGAGTGACGATCCATTCGTTGATGAAAACCAGGCACAACAGAAAGTCAACGAGTTCATCGAACAACACGGGACCGAAGGCCTCTTCGTCCTATACTTCCGCCAGTTCATCTATCGATTCATCAAACAGGAGCTGAAGTCGGCTGACGAAGAAGTCGAAGATATCGGCACCCAACTACACCTCGACCAAGACGGCGACGACATCCTGAAGAATCGACGTGAGGAAATGAAAGAACAGTGTGAGTACTGGGCACGGGACTTGGTGGATCATTTGAAGAAGGATGAAGTTGTCTCAGAGGTCATCGAATCCGGCGATCTCGGCCGGCTTGAGGAAGAAAAAGTCGAGGAACGGGTGAAAAAGGGTTTAGACGAAAAGTTCGACGAGTGGGAGGAGCAGCTTGAGGAGTTCTTGGAGGACGTAGAATGACTGTCGCAAGGTACTACGTGGATCGGCACCCTGAGTTTCACGATCGTGCAAAGCGAGAGCTCCGAACTGAACCTTCCGACACAGATAACGACGATTACATTGCGATCACCCCCTATGAAGGCCCAGAGTTCCCGGGAGAGAACGAGTACCAGAGGGAGGCACCTAGTGAAGCGGATGAAACAATCAAATACGACCACTCAATTGTCTCCCACGAATTTCAGGGAGCAGTCCCCGATATTGTTTTAGATCTTGTGGAGATTGCGACCGCTACGTTCGCTGTCGACAAAATCGTTGACAGGGAAATCAAGGTCCTGGAAGATATTGACGAGAGCCGTCTAGAGACTCGGAATATCAAGCTCAAGATCCCGGTCCTTACACCGGAAATGGAGTCAGAAGAGATGGAACAACTGTACTCTGAGATGGTGTCTCATATAACACGAGACATCATTGAGTACGAGTTCCTCCATGCTGAACCTGAGAAAACCACTGATCATACTGCAAAAACAGCTGATGCAGACGTTGTAAGTCTGCTTTCGGATGGGCTGGATAGCACTGCCGGGATCTACCACAACCGGTCCAATGAGGTGGATTCACACTATGCCACCATTAGCTACGGAGGCGGGATCAAGTCCAAGGTGGAAGAGGTCGCCGAGGGAGCGGGGATTGATCACACGTCATATCGAATCACATATCCTGATGACGGGGAACTCACCCAGTTTTCCCGGGGACTGCTTCATCTCACCTTCGGAGCCGTGGATGCCTCAGCCAAGGGAATACAAAAGCTCCGTTGTTTCGAGAACGGGATCATGGCCCGTTTTCTAATTCTTTCTGAAGGTTGGATGACCACCCGAACCGTATCCCCTCGGTTCCTGGTCTACTTCAACAAAATCCTGGAGACCGTGCTACCACAGCCGGTTGAAGTGGAAAACCCGTTCGTGGACAAAACGAAGGCAGAGATAATCAACAAGATCCCGGAAACCGGATTGGTGAGGAACACCATCTCCTGCCCCCACAATACCGGTTACGGAAAGAAAAACTGCGGGCTTTGTGTGCCCTGTATTATCCGGAACATCGGGATCATCGCAAGCGACCACCAGATTCCGTTGGATGAACAGTCCGCTTATAACGGATTATTATTAGGTGATTTCGAAGACCAGACATGGGAAAGAGAGATCGCCGGACGAACAAGCCCTTCTGCAAGCTCTCCTGAAATCTTCTATAGAGGATGTGCAGAGGTCGCGTACTTCTGTCGACGTATACTGGAGGAAGAACCACGGGAACTTGCAGACGAATATCCCGAGCTTCTCGATAAAGCTGTGTACGAACAACACCGCCGGTTTGCGGACAACTTCATGAATGCTATTGACCAGGTAGCGGAACAAAACCCCAGCATCCAGCTTCTACAGAGAACATAGCCTCTCTATCATCTACTGCTCCATATAGAGTAGCGGTACAGTTAAGTTAGTTATCTACGATTTTTTATCTAACAAAGGTGTATTTATCAACATGAAACCGTTTCTGTTCCAGTTTTCCGAAAAGGCCGGATCACCACCGGAAGCCGAACTGAACTCGGACTACTACTTCGATGAGGAGGACGATCTGCTGTATCGGAAGGACCAATCAGACAACCTGCCTGCAATCGAAATCGAGGGGGAAGAAGGTCCGCGGACGAAAAAGCACGATGTTGAAAAAGGGGATGATAATAAGGACGATGGAATGTGGCTGTAACGGGAGAACTCGATGATCTTAATTCTCTCTAACAAGTGGGATGTGACGGTCGATTTCGTTGTAAAAGAACTTCAGAACCGCGGTCACCCGTACCTCCGGATAAACACCGAAGATCTGCCGGAAGTAGATGTGACCACAGAACTGCCCAACTTTTCAATCACTGTCGAGAAACAAGGCGAGAAAACGGAGCTGAGCGAAGAGATCGGATCTATATGGTACCGGCGACCCGGGAAACCCTACGAATTCGCTGATGAAGACAAGAAACCAGATCAGGCTACAGTCGAGTACATCCGGGAACAGTGGGAGGCCTGGTTAAACTCGCTTCAGACACTTTCGGGAGTTACCTGGATCAACCATCCGGAAGACAACCGGCGTATGGAGTCCAAGATACACCAGCTCCGGCTCGCCGATAAGCTTGGATTCCGGATTCCGGAAACGACGGTCACCAACTCAGGTCCAGACGTGTTGGAAACGTTTGACCGCCATGGAACCGTGATATCGAAGGCGCTTTCATCGCCGTTGATTACGGAGACCGAACAGGACGAGTTCGTCTTCTCCGTCCATTTGGAGGACCCGCCTTCGGTGGACGATGAGAGCCTGAAGGTCTGCCCCACGATCTTCCAAGAACCCTTTCTACCGAAGACAGACTACCGAGTCAACGTGATCGGCGACACCGTCATCCCGGTAAGGATTGAGGCCAAGGCCGGGGAACAGGTTGCTGTGGATTGGCGGACTGAAAAGGAAGCTGTTCGGTTCGTCCAAGACTCATTACCTCAGAAGATCGAGGATCTCTGCCGGGACTTTGTTGATGAGGCAGGACTGATCTTTGGAGCAATTGATCTCGTGGAGGTTGACGGCGAATACGTGTTTCTGGAGATCAACCCTAACGGTGAATGGGGATGGCTTCAGAAACCCTGGGACATCCCGATCGCGGAACATCTCACTGACCATCTAATTGAACACGATAACGAGGCGGAGGTACAGTGAGTATGAAAAGGGTGAAATACTGGCTTCGGAAGGGGTGTACGGCAGTATTCCCTGCTTTGAAATACTATCGGACCGCCAGGTCGATCGACAGGGAGAGCCGGGTTTCGGAGTACAGCGATAAGATAGAGAACACTATTGACAGTTCTGAAGGTGACTTTGACGACCTTGTCGATCAGGCGGAGGAAGCACACCGATCTGAAATCGATAGGAGCACAGATCTTGACTCCAAAGCAGGGAACTACCTCGGTAACGTTGGAGTGGTACTCAGCATTCTCAGCCTTGCAGTCGCAATCGGGATAGAACAGTACAGAAACCTCGAATGGCCGGAAACACTAGTACTGCTCTCCTTCGGATACGCCGTTATAGCACTGCTCTGGTCAGCATACTACTCCTCCAAGGCGTTGAAGATGCGTGGGTACAGCGCCTACTTCACAGCCGACGAAATGCAGGAATGGATAGAGAACGGAATCCCCGACAACACAGAAACAGTCTCCGAACTCCTCGTATGCAAAAAGCATAACGAGCAACACAATCTTGAGAAGAACAACGCAATATCCGTCGCTGAATCCTTCTCACGGAACGGGCTTATCGCAATTGGGATCGGTTTAGGACTGGTTATCCTTCTCGCACTTCCGACCGAGACCATCCTGTAGAGTGTGAAACTCAAAGGCGGTGATCCGGATCAGAGCACATCATAGCCAACTGTATAGCATCTCCACTTTCATTTTGGTCGGGTTAGTTATATGTTCTACTGGGATCTTACCCTGAGGCAGCCATCCCCGGTTGTCACACATTCCTTTAATTCCACCTCTCTCACTCAGGATCCAGAGAAGGAAACCAAGAGACAGAACATACCGGATGTCCGAAACCGGTTCCACTGGATCTTGAAGCCTGTCTATGCTGCCAAACCATCAACTGCTATCTATTCTGTCTGTGCGGAACGGGCGTTGGATCTCATTTCAAGAAGGATTTTAATCATTCGTGTGGCCGCCGAGGATTGGTCTGCAATTTCTTTTTTAGAAATATGGATGTTCACACTGTGTGCTTGGCTATTCGCTCGTTTTGCGAATTTATCTAAATCATCGCTAAAGTCTTGACCAGTATTGTCGATAGCGGTGGTATAGTTTGCTAACTCGTCAAGATGGTTCTCGAAAATACGGAGTAGTTCACCTAACCGTTTGTGTCGCCCTGAAGATGGGACATAGTATTTGTGAATATCGTCCTCGCCAAAGTGAGCACGGTACAGGTCAATGATGAGATCTTCAATCAGTCTTCGTGTCATCACAAGGGTGGCACTGTAGGCACCCACATTGTAGCAGAGATTGATTTCCTGAATCGCATCGGCATGAAAGCCATCGGCCTCAACTTCCAAGAATCGATTGTTTGGTGCTTCTTCATCAGGTAGCGGGCGGTCTATCTTCGATTCTATATGCTCATACCCTTCTTCCGACAGCTTATATCCGGTTTTCCCTACGGCGTCAATTACTAGATCTCGCCGAACAAGTGCTTTTACAGGTTCAATTACAAACCTTGAGTGTGATGTCACAATCCCTGTCGAGTTTTGGGAGCTCAAGATAACGCCAGCACTTCTGAGTACATCACCTAAATCGTCGTAGAGTGCGTAGTCTACAGATTCGTATTCGTGCAGGTACCAAAGTGCTAGACCAACTATTTCTGCATCAGTAGTACAAGAGGATGACTCCAGTAGATCCTGAAACTGAACCATTCAGTTAACCGGGATGAATCGTAGGGATATCAACCTAATGTGGTTCCTCCACAGACTCCCCCTCACTTGTCTATTGATTTAACTAAGTCCTTGAGAGACGGTAAGTCCTTGTCTGCAGCGAAAGCATACAGGTAGACACTGGGAATAAACGTCGACAGAAAGATCACAATCGCGTTATGAGTAGTTGAAGTCGGATAATATGAACCACGGATAACGAAAGACAGGATAATTGCAAAGAAACCAACACCGTATATCAAATACGTCACTCTGTCACCGTCAAGAATCTCCCACGGATCACCGGTGGCATGTACATTCACAAACATTCGGCTGATTACCGCGATGATAGCCAAGAGTTGCACCACTGCCAAGGGGCCGAACTGCATCTCAACCCAGTTCCGGAACAGTATTGAGGTGAAGACTAAACTACTGACCCCGAATAACAGAGAGAGCTGTGCACCGGTACGGCCGAATTCTTCTCCAATCCAGATGAAGACCTCTAACAGATCTATATCAGCCCCAATTGAAGTCCAGACCTCATAGATCAACCCGAAAATCAGCAGCAAAGAGATGGTCTCGATCAGATAATAATAATCAGTAATCACCGCTCCAAGATACCTTGAGAGAAGGTACCAGAGAACTATAACTGCTCCAGCAAAGAGAAGGTCCTCTAATTCACCGTCCATATCACCGGAAGAAGAAGTCGTTACAAAAATGTCTTTCCCGGCAAGCTACCAATGAGATTCCTAGTCGGCCCGTTCGAGGTACTCTTCGGCTTCTGTTGTCAGCGATACTGGTTTAACCTTGAACACTCGTTTTTGACCGTTGCTCATCCGTTCGACCGGCCCTATCGGGTCCTCAACGTTGATTAGTCCAAGCTCCTCCAATTTGGTGAGGCTGTAGTTGACTTTGTGGTTGGGAAGGCCGGTGGACGAGGTTATTCGGTGGGTGTCGTCCTTCCCTTCCTTGATACGAGTGAGAATGGTGTGGTCCACTTCGCGAACTTCCTCGAAACGTTCCTCGCTCCCATTCTCCTCTTCAGAACCATCTTCCTCTTCCGGTTCACTCCCTGGTTGGTGGAGAACGGCGTCGCCGCCTCGCACTTCCAGAATTCTGTAGTCGGCGTCTTCCAACCGGTCAACACTAGTGAACGGTTCTCCCTGGGAGTCGGTGTAGTAGCTGAAGCTTCCTTCGCCGTCGCTATGTTCTGAGTCGTGCCGGTTCACCGGGTCCGAGACGATGCTTTCCAGCTTCTCGGCGTTACCCTGTTCGACGACGAAGATGCAGTCTCTTCCCTGTTCCACCGCTCTCAATAGGTTCTCAAGGACCTTCGCGGGTTTGGATAACGTGGTGTGCTCGGCTTCAAGGTGTGCGACCGTTCCGTCCGGCAGGTGTGCGTGGCCGTCGGGCTTGTCGTCGCCAGTTCCCTGATACAGGAGGTCGACCTGGATACCACGGTCCTCTAATCCATCCTTGGCGGTTGTGAGAAGCTCCGTGTGTTTTTCTCCGCCACTGTTGGTTCCTTTCCCGAGCGATGGGGCGATCCCCATCCCCGCGGGCTCCGGTTCCGGCGTCCGTCGCTGTTTGATCTTGTCGATGTGTCCACGGTCGGCGTTCCATGGCGGGTACGTGTCGATGAAGACGGCAGATCCCAGGCTGGTTTCAGCGGGGCGTTGGACCGCGGCCCGGTACTTTCCCAGCCTTTTCAGCTCCCGTTTCTCCACCCCCTGAAGCATTCCGGCAATACGGGTTTCATCCTCCGACCCACGGGGATTGAAGCAGATCTTGGTTCGGCAGTTGTTGGTGACCGACCGCTGCATCGTCCCGCCGAGCTGGTGGAGGTACTGGGTGGCCAGCCAGCATCCTAAACGGTACTCACGTGCCTCGGACAGGATCTTGGCGAAGTTCCCAGCCTCCCCGGTGAAGTTCTGAAGCTCGTCGACGAACAGATAGAACGGCTCCCGCTGGTCGATGGACTGGGTGACCCGGCTCTGTGCGGCGGCCCAGACCTTGGTGATGACGATCGAGCCGATGATCTGCGAGGCGGTGTCTCCGAGTTCGCCTTTCTGGATGTCGAGCAGAATGATTTTGCCCTGGTTGACGGCGTCACGGAAGTCGACTCCTGACTCGCCTTCGATCACCCGTCGGACCGTGGAGTTCATCACGAAGTCGTTCAGCCTTCGCTGGAGCGGTTCCAGCTCCCGGCTCGTCATGTCCTCCTTGATCCTGACGAGTTGCTCACAGATCACCGGGTCCCGGGTTCGGTCGATTAGCTCGGTCAATACGTCCGGATTGATGATAGAGCGGTAGACATCGACCAACGTATTCGACTCCCCGTTTTTGATATTGAGGTCGAGAAAGGCCCGGAGAACTGTTTCGAGGATTCGTCCGAACCTGTCTCCCCAGTTCTCGCTTCGACGTCTGAACAGGTCGATGAGGTCGGAGACGATGATCTCCTTCTGGTTTTCCTTCTGAGCCTTACTCATCCGACCGTTGGTGTACGTTTCCAAGACGTTGATCGAGGCCACTCCGTCCCGGGAAGGGTTGATGTAGATAACGTCGTCCCACCGTTCCTCGGGGAGTTTGGCGAGGAATTCGTCGATGAGGCTGCCTTTCGGATTGACGAGACAGAGCCCGTGGCCTTTCTCCGCATCTTGGAGGGCGGTGTGAAGGAGGAGCTGTGATTTCCCTTCGCCGGTCTGCCCAAGGTTCAGGACGTGTGTGAGCCGTTTCTCGTCCAAGATACCGACGTGTTCCTCGACGCCCAGCCGCGATGTCCGGCTTCCAAAATACGTTTTCCTGCTATCAGGGTCTTGTATCCGTTTTCTAGCTGTCTCTGGGTTCACGGTCTACTGTACTGGATGTTCTCCTGGTCATGGTCGGGGAGCGATACCAACGCCGCGAGCTCATCCTGGGAGAGCAGGAACCGCTTGGAAGGCGACCGGTCCCGTACCGCCTTCACCAGCTTCAGGATCGGTGTCTTCCGGAGGCTTCGAACCGTGGTGGTTCGGAGCGACTGCCCGGTTTCCGTGTTCGCGTAGATGTTGAATCCCCCTGTTATCTCCTTTATCCGGCTCGCGGTGTACTTCCCGGCTCCTATCACGAGGACCCGTATCGAGGCCTCGAAGCCACGGGACCCTGACTTCCGGTCGATTTGCCGGGCCTGCTGTTTCTCACGTGCCGTCGCATCACGGTCACGTCCCGGAGCAATACCAACCTTGCCCTCCCGGAGTCGTTGACTTTCTTGAGACGCCTGTCGGCGTCGGAGCCGCCTCCTGACCGGTCCGCCGGCCAACGGCTTGAAAACCATCTGCACAATCACACGGCTGTCACGCATCGCATGGCGGTGAAGCGCGGAGACCACCGAGTTGATGGGCGGCCGCTCGAACTCGGTCCGCAGCGGATACTCCGGTTTCCGGCGGAGAGTGAGCACGCCGACACCGACCGTGTCTCCCTCGGAGACAGGTAATCCAGGTGTTCCTTCGTCGAACGCTACCGATGGGACGTTCTCGGAGAGATGAGTACGGACTTTTCTCTCCAACCGGATCGAGGGGACTGCGAACTGGAGCCGAAGCTGGGAGGGTTTGAACCGCCGGATCTCATAGCCGATGACCGGCGAACTGTTTTTCACCCCGAGCAGCTTGGTCTGGTACTCAGTTATCCCCCGCAGGAACCTGTCGAGTGTCGACGGAAGTTCCATCTCGGGTGGAGGCCGAACTTCCACAGCCCGAAACGCGGTTCTGGGATGCGACAATCTCTCCGCCGTGGATTCGTCGACAGTCACATAGCTTCGCCCGAACCGAGAGAGAATCCCCATTCCGTTGATTCACCCCGTGTACTGGGTCAGCCAGTTAGCCAGTGTCAGGACCACTATCCAGATAAGCTCAACCGCTATAATGCCGATTCCAATACCGGCGAGAACATCCATCTCTGTCTGGAGAGGTAAGACCCCGACCTCGGAAACTGACCACGCTCCAAGTAACGTAAGTAACACCCCTGCCGAGGCCAAGGTGAACGTCCCGGCCTCAAACAGGCGGATTGGAGCACGGGAAACCAAGTTGAGGATGGTTATTAGTCCGTGCCTTTCGTTCCTGGTTTCGGAGTCACCATTCTCTCGGCCGCCGTCTGTCTGCGCTTCCACCGCGGTCTGTCCCTGACCTGGGTTGACCTCAGGCTCCGGGTTGAGTCGACCGTTCTCGATAAGCCGATGTTCAGTTTCCGTTGCATCGACCTGTACCCGTGTGTTGATCGGTCCTTCGATGAGTGCTTCGCTAAACGGGAGCTCGGTTCCGGTCCGGAGCTTCCGCAGCTCGCTTGATTCAGTTTCGGACAGGTTGAAGAACTCGGCGACTTCGCTCTTCGTTTCTTTCTGTTTGAAGAACAGGTTGCAGTCAACGTTTCGTAGAATGTTCCCTCCCTCGTTGGACCGAGTGAACTCGTCGGCGTTCTGCGTAACGAGAGTCGCTGCAACGTTCCTGTCACGGCTCTCCCGGACAAGCGTTGAGACTGCTTGTAATCCGTCTTGATAGACTTGGTTACCCTTGCTGATGATCCGGTGGACCTCGTCAATCACGACCAAGCTTTTCGAGTCGGAGCTTGCCGCATTCCTGTAGACGTGACGGACCGCCTCCGCCAGCTCCTCGGTGTTATCCCGGGACGGATCCTCGACCGTGTACCGCACAACATTCCTCGAACGTGTTTCGTCGATTTCCCCATCGTCGAGCACAACTGTATCACCGCCTAACGCGTCGATAATATCGCCGTAGTCGCGTTTCTTCGGGTCGATAACGTAAATTTCGAGATCGTCGTACACTTCCGCGGAACGGAGCAGTGTGAGACCGGTCCAGTAGCTTTTGCCGGAGCCGATCTTCCCCATCACGGTCATATGGCCAGCCTCCCAGGAGAATCGGTCAAGGACGACCGGCATCCCGTTTCTCTGGTCGCGGCCGATTTCAACTCCGCCAGGCTCCACCGTGTCGTACGCGCCGAACGCGAATCCGGCAGCTGCGGAAACACCAGGAACAGTCTTCGTTTCGCCCAGCCAGTCAGGATGGAACGGTGATTCGGCTTTCACACCCTGTGACAGCCTCAGCCTCGGTACGCTGGTGTCAACGCGGCGCTGTCTGAGGAAGGATTTGACGGTGTTCAACGTCTCTTCGGCTTCTTCGGGTGTCCTTCCATGGGCGACGAAGTAGACACCGTAGTTGACGACGGGTTCTCCAGCGGCGTCGATACCGATTAAGTCTTCCAGATCCTGTTTTTGTTGTTCGAGGGTCTTTCGCCGAGACGATCTTTTTGCGACTCTCTCTTCGACGTTGATCCGGGCGAGTTTCCTGTCCATCCTGTCACGGTCCCTGTCCGAGATTGGGCCAACCGTCTGGACCGCGTCGACAAGCCCAGGGGTGTCGGTGTTCAACACGTCGGCGATCCAGCCTATCGGTAGCTGTTCGGGGAACTCGGAGACGTACAGGAACCGATGGAACGGCCGTCTGTCCCCTTCGACTTCATACCCGGTCCATGAGAGTTCGGCCTCCTCGAAGTACAGCCGGTTCACAGCGGCTTGGAGGTCTTTTCGGGTCAAACGTTCGGCGTGTAGGTCGGCAGCGGTCAACGTGTTCCGTATCTCCGTGCACCGGTCCGTCACCTTCCGATGGTTCTCCTCCACCGACCCGCTTGAGGCCCTCACCACAACGTAATGGTCCGTCGTGACAGCGGTCGTTCCTGTACCCGGCGATCCGGATAGATCGGTTGTTCGTTGCCGTGAATGTATCTCAACCGGCTGTTTCAGCCCGGCTATCATCTCGGTCACGGTGTCACGATTCGCTCTCTGGTCCGTCTCCGGGAGCCGCTCGATGTCGCAGGACGACACCTCCACGATCCCGATTACGGTGTCGTTTTCCAGTACCGTGGAGCCGTCCACGATCTTCGACAACTGGGGCGACGATACGCTCGATGACCCGGTGAGTATCCGGATCCCGTCGGCGAGCTGTTCATCCAACCGTTTGTCGTCCGGTGTGAACTCGGCCGCAACCAAGCCAAGAACCGCTCCCACGATCGGCCCGGTGGGGGTGGTAATTGCCCATCCACAGACAACGAACGCTGCCGCCAAAACGACGTCTCCAACGGTGTACCGGTCCAAGAACTTGACTTTGGCGTCGATCGGAACGGGGAACTCTGCGTCCATTGGTTACCCCCTCCTCCGGAACCTGTTCTCCCGGTTTCGGGAACCACGTCCCTCATATCTGTTCGGTTCGTCTCTGTCACGGCCGTCATTCCGTCGCTGGTCGTCGACGTACTGGTTGATGACTCCGCTGGCTTGGCCGGCAAATCGGAGGAGTGGCGAGGCCATTAGCGTCCCGGCACCCAGCAGGGCCAGTGGCAGTCCGAACAGGACTCCGAGGCCGCCGAACGCCCAGATGTAGTGTGGGATCTCGCCGTTCGACTCCAGCAGCACCAGTATCAGATCCAGTACGGTGGCGTTCAACGGGCCGATGAGGAGGCACGCTATCCAGGCGTTGACCAGCATCGAGGTTGCACGTCGGAATCCGGGTGTCACCGCTAACAAACCGAGCAGCGGCGAGAGCGCCGCCCCGAGCATCAGGATGACATCCCGGGCCACGAAAATCATCACGGTACCCAGCAACAGGAACACGTCAAGCAAGGCGACGATAAACAGCTCTGTCGAAAGCCGGTTGACTGCGAAAGGGCTGGGGTTGGTAGGGACCAATGCTTCCGTGGTTAGCCGGGAGAGTTCTACCGGATACTGTAGCAGCCAGGGAGCTACCGCCCCGAACGCTACGGACCCAAGCACGTACATCAACGGTCGCACACCGTCGATCCGCCCGGTCATCGACAGGAGGCCGATCCAGACCACCGCAGCCGTCGCCAACGCCACCGACACCTGGAACATCTTCTGATGTATCTCTAATACCTCAGGATTCGTGACATCCGGGTAGCTGGCGAGTATCCGGGTCAAGATCCCGGTCAACACTTCAGCCGGAACACGCACCAGCTCGAACAAGACCCAAGTGACCGACTCCCAGAGCTTATCCAAGACCCCGTTCTCACCCACTTCCGGTTCCTCGGGTACGGTCGTCTGTTGAGCAGCTACCGAACCAGGTCCCAAGGCTAACCCTGAGACAACCAGGAAGACCACGACGACCGCTCTGGCTATAAACTTCATACTCCACCCCCGCAGAGAGGACCCTGGATAACACCCACGAGAGGTCCGGCGAGAAGGACGATGATCAATCCGATTGTTACACGGATAAACATCGTGCGGGCGGTTCGCTGATACTCAGGTAAACCGGAAAGCCACATTAAGCCCGCAATGGTGTAGCCTAATCCTGCACCAGGAATTGCCAGGGCGACACCGTCTGCCTGAAGCTGAGCGATGAGCCCGATCAGCCTTCCGACCGCCGCGGAACCTCCCTGGTCACAGCTTGGACCAGCAGCTTGACGAGCAACCAGGGTTGAAACGGGGAGTATGAAACCCGGAATTCTACCCGGCTCCTTTACTAGTAACCTATACTTAGACCGTGATCTGATCTTCACCCACATGGGTTCCAGAAAGAGGAACACCCCCTACAGAAATCAGTGCTCTGTACAGAGTTATGGAGAAAAACGGCGTTAGAAGGACTCTAACGACCCATTAGATACTTCATTACAATCTGTTTAGCAGTAAGCTGTTTCTACTATGGTCTCAGACCAGATCTGGGAACACGAGGTAACGTACCATCCTGAGGACGTTCAGGATCGAAGCACCAAGCGCTACCAGCACTACCGGGTATATCTGCCGGACACCATTGAGAAGCTGGGGCTGGAGGACGACGAACACGTAACATTAGAAAAGAGGATCGAGAATGGAGTGCCGTTTATCCTTGGGGAGAAACACCAGGGGGACCCATCTCTGGACTGTGTATACCAGATATTCACTGATGGATCATCCCGGTACAGAGTCACGCTTCCAACCGAATGGATCGACGACTTCATCGAATACGAGGGAGACGATATTCTGATCGTGGAGGTGAACACGATCGACGACGAGTTCAGGATCTACAAGAATATCGACGACGACTACAGCCAGAGAAAAGCTGAGCTTGATAATAACGACCGCTACCCCCGGCTCGGAAAATCGGTTCTCGCTCCTGCGGCCGTCGCCTCATCAGACTCAGAATCCAAAAGCAGCCTCCGTGAAGGATTCGGCGACGACATCGACGATGAAGGACCTGCAGAGAAGAATCCATGATCGGTTAGACGGCTTTATCGTTTTTTCCAGAATTCACAAACGAAGGTTTTCAACCGAAACACGGTGTATCCGTGGGTATATCTTGGTTTCTTGACCCCTGTGTCAGGTAAGGGTGGTACACAATTTCAGAAGAACTCTACAGTTTTGACGATCTCACCGAACTCTACAAAACCAGCGAAGATCTTCCAGAAGTCAGCCGTCACGACGTCTACGCATACCGCGAAGATGAAGACCGGTGGGAAGAGATTCCGTACAGGGACTCGCTCTGGACGGATGATCTACGTGCGACCGGCGTGGTCTCCTCCTCGAAGGAGTTCTACAACATCATCCAGTACGGCAAGATTCTGGAAACCGTGGGCGACGCCATAGAACAACACCAGGTGGACGTGGACGGTCAGGTCTCAGTCTCTCCGACAGCCCACAAGATGAGCGCGGAGATCGATTTCGACGGAACCACCGTCTACCCCGTTGAGAACGACCCGGTGGAACTAGGATTGAAAATCCGCTCCGGTCACAGCGGTTTCCACGGCCTGAAGTACGATATCGGAGCAGAACGCCAAGTCTGTAGCAACGGAATGACCGCGTTCATCTCCGACCTCAGTTTCAGCCAGACACACCAAGACCCGTTCCAACCCGGACTCGCATACAACGCTGTCGACGCAGTAGTCGAAAGCCCCTCGAAAGTAGAGAAACGGTTAACTGAGGCACAGAACCGGGAATTGATGAACCAGGATGAAGCCTTGCTGGTCCTAATGGAGTCCGGTATCGACCGGTTCCTTGAACAGCCGGTACCAGACCTCCTGAACGCATTGTACGACGAGGTAGATGATCCTGAAGCACCGACGCTCTGGGAGACCTACAACGCAGCCACACGCGCACTCACACACTACACGGAGGACATCCCCGAATACGATCTGGACACCGGTTTTGAACAGGCCGCACAACTCCTGGAAACCGGCGCAAACGAAATCCCGGAACCGGAAACATTGGGAAGACAAGCCGTCAACCAGCGGAGCCGAGAACTAATCGAGAACGAAGACACAGAGCCGTATTGGGAGGATGAAAGGGAATCATTGAGAGATCTCATGGAGCGCCATCAAATTCAATCTCAAGGTGGAACCTGATGCTCAATGTCGACAAAAATCCGAGGGAGACAGGCTTTGTCGTGAGTAAGGGTGATCCGGTGATTTCTGAGAGGGATTCGGCTGATTCGACGGTTGAAGTCAAACTCTACGAAGTGGAGCTTGCTGCCCTTTCCGGAAGGACTCGGAGATGGTGACAGTATATAATGTCAGGTAACAGGTTCCGGTTCTACTTCGGCTGTGCCTCTGGTAGTGCACGGAAAGCCTTGCGGAAGATGGAGGTACCCAATGTGATGATCAGCTATGCGACCGCGAACAACACTCCTTTCGATACCATCGAACACCTCTTCATCGATTCAGGCGGCTACAGCCAACTGCACACCCATCAGGAGTACCAAACCTCAGATCAGGACTACCTCTCGTATATCCGGGAACACGACCCGGAACTGTTTGCCCTCAGAGACTATCCATGTGATCCGGGGATCCGAACACAACTGGATAGGACCGTAGAGGACCGTCAGAAACGGACCGCCCAGAAGCATCGCAAACTTCTCAGTATGTACGATGACTCCAATCTCGATTCGCAGGCTGTAGCGGTCCTCCAGGGATGGACTCCCCAGCAGTATCTCTCCCATATCGATATGCTTCGGTCGGAAGGCGTCCTCACACGGTACGTAGCGATCGGCTCACTCAGCAATCGTCGTCCTCAGGAAGCTGCCAAGATAATCCACAAGGTCCGGGATGCGCTCCCGTCCAGACACCGGTTACACGGTCTCGGGGTCAGTACATCCGTTCTCCGGCAGCCACGGATTATCCAATCATTAGACTCAGCGGACTCAGCGGCTTACGACTTCCGGACACGGATGGAAGAAGACCGTCAATCTTGGCAGAGACAGGTCTACCACTACCTCCGGATGAAACGCCGAGTCGACGCAATGATACAGAAGTCAGGCAATCAGCAGTCGCTTTTCCAGACGCTCCAGAAATAGGGGCTCTGTTAAAATCCATCGGAGAAGACACCGATCTGCTAAATACAGAGGATATAGTCAGCAGGTGGCTATTATTCGTTTCACATCCTGAGCGGTGGAACCGCCAGTAAGTGAGTATACGTACTGAACACGCTTCGAGGGAGGGAACTGTGTGATATTCGGCTTGTCTGTGTTTTCCAGTAGTTCTATCATCGTTGGTCGGGAAGTGACGGGTAGGTAATGAGACGGCGGACATTCCTCCGAACCGGCATCACTGCAGGACTCCTGGGTGGGATGACTAGCTGTGATAGTGACTCCAGCAACGAATCGAGGACGAGTCCATCCTTGAACATCTTGACGAGAGTGGCTGGTCGACACCCGCACTGATGGCGCAGTATCCCCGTTTCAAGGACTTGGAAGTCTCTTGTGGTCACATTCGAGAGCGGTGTCAGATGTTTGTAAACAATGATTTGGCCTATCGAGAGCATCACGACATATACGAGATTACGACGTGGCGGCCACTATATTTGGAGGGTGAGATAGATGCCGAGAATCAGCTGAGGCTGCGGTCCAGTAGGATTTACTAATGAATTTGAATAGCATTTCTGCGTCCGACTATCTCACATTTGGTCGGCCAGTAGAATTTGTGCTTGTACTTGTAGCACAGGTGTTCACGATACTATTCGCTATTATTCCAAGCGCACCACCAGTCGTCAAACTCCCAGGATCCGAAGAGGTAGTGATGTGGTGCTTGGGAGGAACTATCCTTCTCCTATTCGGAGGGCTATTTTACACAACCGGGTGGGTGAGTAGGCAGACCTACTCAATTACTCTCCAGCAAACCCGCCACCAACTAATATCATTCTTAGCATACGCAATTCTCGGTATATCTGCCGTCCTATTTGCGTACGTGGTGTTCATTCTCCCGTATCCAAATAGCTCTCTCGGGGTTGTGGATATTGGAGCAGGTCTGGTTTACTCAGCCATATTTGCTGAATCGATTTTAGTGCTGCTAGGAGGGCGGATTTGGCGTACGACAGATACCGAATCGCTCAGGCTGGATATCAAAGAGTTCGTCCAGGCCTTGCACTCATTTAGAGACGATCCCGTCTCTTCGACAGATAGTGTTGAGGTGATTTCTACGCGGGGGGAAAGAATAGTTGACCGTTTAGCGGCATCAAAATTCAAAGAATCTCAAGACCTTTCTCAGGAATTTGAAGAATGGCTGTCTGATTTCGACGAAGCCTCTACCTTGCCTATTCACGAGGATATTGCTACTGCTGAGACCATATCTGAAATCACCAAGAATTTATGTAGTCTTGTTCCTGAGTTGGAAAGTAATGGATGATAGTGTCCTCATAGAAAAATATCCCCGAGACGAGGATCTCGATGAACACACAGAGAGTATTGCTATCCTGTGTGAGTCAGGAGCTAATTGCTTCCAGGAGCCGGTTACCTCCGTTCTTGAGGCTGCATTCACTGAAACGCAAGGATATGGCGATTCAGTTAGTGCTTCACCTAACGAAGATGCGATTGATTATCTACGGAAGTCCTGCCCCGAAAACGGCGGGAGCCGCGAAGAGCAGGTTAACGCACAAAAGTATCTGCTCAGCCACAGCCTGTGGCTGCTGAGCCATGAGACAATTCTAGAAGAGGATCTGCGACTTTCCCTGAATATGCAGATTCGATTACTTCCCCGACAGGCCTGTGTTCTCAGTTGGGTCAATCCGTCGGAAGACCAAGAAGCAATTAAGCGCGAAATAGAAAGCATCTATCCAGACGCAGTAGTAGCAACCTCTCCAGGAGAGTTAAAACAGAGTGTGCAGTCCTATCTAGGTTGGCAGGTGAACCCCAATGGCAGCGCTCAGACTGTTATTGAGTGGAGTCATGAAGCCGCTGAGGCAATAGATGTGATTGGATGATATGAGCGTGGAATGGCTTGCGGTTCGTAGGGTTGGTGAGTGGGCGGGTCTTCGAGAAGAATCTTTAGAAGATTATCTATTGCTCATCGATCCGATTCATGAGAACGCGATTGAGAACCCAAACTCTCCAGTGGATGGGGTAGACGATAGCCAGTCCAATTACTTCGATTTATTGAATACGTATGTATTCTCTTCTGTCGAAGTAGTTGGGTTCCTTAAAGAAAGAGGGGTTGAACAAGAAGTCGTAGCCAAATTCGAGAAGGGCAATGTCCCAATACAGGAAGCATTTAACCAGTACTCTGTGGTGGATTACGGCCTTGATGAACTCGTTGACCTTATCATGCTCATAAAATTCTTTGATGAGTACCAAGACCGGACTGGGGAAAGTGCCGTTCAGCCTCTTGAGAAGGTACACACGTTAATATATCTGGTGAATCACAGGTTATCCGAAGAAGACAGTAATTCGACCACCTCTCTCGGGTTTGGGATGCTGGAAAGGACGGGGTTCAGATACACATTCAGGAAGAGAGAGGGGTATGTTTGGTCAGATAGTCTCCAACGAGATATTGACCGCTTGGTCGCTTGGAGTGTCCTTGACAAAGAAATTGTGGAGGACCCCCAGCAAGAGTGGGATCTTTCATACGCCATTTCGTCAGGTAAGGCAGCAGAGATGTTCCTCATAAGGTTCAGAAGTGAGCTTGACAGCTTTGATAGCCTGCTACTGAACGAATGGGAGTTCAAGCAAAATGATGTTCTACGAGATTTAGCAGACATCTCCAAGGTTGGCCTTACTGACCATCTGAAAACAATCTCGAAGTTTGCTGATTGCCCCGAAGGCCGAATTGTGCTCAACGGTCGAGCGAAGCGTTTCGAAAACAAAGACGACAACACAGAGATTGCCATCAATGCCTGAAACTCCACCCGTATTCAACGAGGTTGAAGAGAAAATTGACCGTGAGACAGAGTTCTCCGAAGAAGAGCAGGAACGCTTTAAGAGATATTTTTTGAAACATTATGGTGAGGTATCCTTTTCTACCCAAGATGTCCGCCTTGACAGGATTTCCGCGGAAAACTTCCGAGTCTTGAGTCAGGTGGATGTTGATTTCGACCGTCAGGACACAATACTCTATGGACAGAACTCAAAGGGTAAAACCAGCTTAGTCAAATCTCTATTGTACAATATTGCTGGTCTCCCTGAAAACCCCTCAGCCTACGATATGACGAATCTTGTTAAATCTGATAGGTCAAATCTGAGCACAAAGGGCTATTGGACAATCGATGACTCGCCATACAGTCTTGAAAGAACTCTTAGACAGAGTGGCCAAGGAAGTTCGCTAAGCGGTGATGATGAACCATATCTCTTAGAGGGGCATTCAAAAGAACCAACGATCTCGACGGAATTTACTGATCCGTCGGATGTACTTGAGAAATTCGGGCTGCAACAGCTTCGGCTGAGGGGTCACGACCCTTACGAGGTATTGTCACTGTTTTTCTTGATGTCCGAGGATTTCACGCGATTCCTTGGAGAAAAGCACTCTGACCTGCTTGACTTGCTTTTCGGAATAAACATAACAACGGTAGTTCAGGCTGTAGAGGCTGAGATTGAAGAACTTGAACTACAGGACGAAGAAGAGAAATCAGCTCAGAAGCTTCGGGAGTATCAGGCTGAGAGAGATAATTTAGAGGATGAAAAGACAAATCTTGAACAAAAGAAGTCACAACTGACGAATAAACTCTCGGAAAAGCAGGAGCGGCTTGAATCTATTGAAGATGCTCTATCGGGGAAAAATGAGTTGGACAGCCTCCGACAGCGGAAGAACGAATTAGAGAGTCGTAGAGCAGATGCGAAAGTAAAACGAAGTGATGTTGTCGAAGAACTTGGCAGTGTTCGGCGTACTATTAAGCGATATGAAGACACGGAGTTGTTGGATGATGTTGAGGATGTAGGCGAAGAACTCCAGAACTTCCTGACTATCCCTGACCGTTGTCCAATTTGCACTAACCGCGTTGATCAGGAACAGCGAGAGCGCCTTCTGGAAGAGCATGACTGTCCTCTCTGTGCTAAGAAGATGCCTGATGATCGGTATCGAACTGAAGTAGAGAATCTTGATTCAGACAAGGTCTCCGACACGACTTCCAAGAAGCACACTGATGAATTAAAAGAGCGCCGTGAGAAAGAGCAAGAGCTTGTGGGTCAGAAAAACCGCTTAGATCAAAAGATTTCATCTATCAAATCTGAGATAGAGAGGGTTACAAAGGATATTGAGGACCATGACTTGGCCGAGTTAGCTGACGAGCAAGATGGTCTACGCCGCGAAGTACAGGATTTACGCGACTCAGCAGTTGAAACCGAAGTGAAACTTGGTTCTGTCAAAGAGAGATTGGAAATACTGGAATTCGAAATAAAGGCACAAAAGCATCTCAAAGCGAAAGCCAAGGAAAAGGTGGCACGGAAAGATGGCCTCAAGCGTTTCAACGATCTCTTATCAGAAGCGCGTGATTCCCAGAGACAGGAAATTAAGAGAAAAATTGCTAGTCAAATCCAAGAGTTGTTTGACCACTTTGAGGAGGGCAGTCTAAAGAACGCACACAACGTCGAGTTCAAGTCTGGGGGTTCGTATCACTTCGAAATCAAAACCACCGATCAGATTTTGGACTCTTATATAGCAGACGAAAACACCGCGGAAATAAATCTACACGCTCTTCTCTTCCACACGGCGGTACTCAAGCTACTGAGCGAATCTATCAATAGTCCACCATTACGGCTTTTCATTATTGATTCTCCATTCGATAATGAAGTGGACGAGCAGAACGCGAATGATATCTCTAATTATCTTAGCCATCTACCAGAAATCCTCCCAGAATATCAAATTGTAATTGCTTCGGCAGACACAGACACGTTTAATCCCACGGAATATGAGGACACTTTTGAAATGAAAGAGTTCGAAGGTTCGACGGCATAATAAGAATTCCATCCCCGAGAACCGCTCTCACGCCCCACAGGACCTTTCGACTGACCTCAGAACGCGGGCTATTTCTGTACGCGGGAAATCGTATGCGTCGATGTAGACAACCTGTCACGCACCGCGTCTAAACGCTTGACACGTGGGATTTCACCCTAATCTCCAACGGTTTGCTGCCACTAGGTTTACGCTCTCAACGAGACCATTCCTCGGTGTAATTGCGCTGATTTCTACGCTAATAGCTGGACCAATTTTAGATCAACAGAGCTGTTGCTTCCGCTTTCGATGCCAGACTGTTAGAAGTAGCAGTTGTTCTGGAGGATAGTGTGGCCGACAGCGGTCACTCGGTCGCTTCAACGAAATCCCGAGCGGTATCGATAACTTCCGCATCTGTATTTAGTGATTCCTCGCCAGCGGTTTCAGCGGTAATTACATGACTGATCCGCGCTGTCTATTCAGCATAACGGTCAGAACCTATCACTGTCTGATGGTTTCAACAGAGCCGAAGTAGTATCTCTCTACATCCGAATCGGAAACACGGTGAGGCCTTAGCAACGGAAATAGACCGTATCCGATCATACTCGAATCTGTAGACACCCACAGTCGGGGTGTATGTCCTCCAATCGTTCGATAGACCGGACTTCAGTCCTCCAGGCACTCAGAGATGATGAACTATCGGATCCACGTATCCGTCGGCTTGCCTTGTTTACAGCCCTTTCCCCGGAAACACTCCAGAACCAGAGCCGCCGAATGCTCGCAGCAGCTCTAGCACAGCATCGAGCATATCCGTTTGAATCACCCGCTACATCCCAGACTCATTCCTCAGGGAACCTCCGTATAGGGACAACCTCGTCGGGTCAACCCCACAGACTTCCTGAATCCGTGCTCTCGAAACATCTCCTGGTTATCGGGCAGTCCGGAGCCGGGAAAACGAGCTTGTTCTACAACCTTCTTCCCCAGCTGGATGTGCCGTTCTGGAGCTTTGATCTGAAACAGGACTACCGCCACCTCACCACACAGATGGACGATCTACTGGTCCTTCCATGGACCGAACTCAAGTTCAACCCGTTGGTTCCACCTCCAGGAGTTCGGCCGCGGCGATGGGCACAGGTAGTCAGCGAGATCTTTGGCCACGCCACATCGTTGTTGTCCGGGTCGAAGAACTACCTCGTGAAGTCGATCCTTGAGCTCTACCGGTTGTACGATCTTTTCGAGGAGGATTCGTCGCCGTACCCCAGTTTCCACGAGCTCGAGCAGTCCCTTACCTCCGACCCGATCAACTACATGCGGAAGAACTCGAACTACCGGGACACGGTCCTCAACCGTGTTGAAGCCATGAACCTGGGTTCCGGGACCGTCTTCGACTGCAGCCAGGGCTACAGCTTAGAGGAACTGCTCACACGGAATGTCATCTTTGAGTTCGACGGGTTGAACCGCGACACCCAGAACTTCCTGATGGAGATCCTCTTCGCCTATGTCTACGAATACCGACTAGCCCAGGCCCACCGAAGTCAAGATCTAAACCACGTCTTCGTCTTGGACGAGGCCAAGCAAGTTTTCAGCGTCTACAAGGAGCGCCAAGATGAAGCCGGAATCCCGGCTGTCGACGAGTTGACGGCGAAGATGCGAGAGTTCGGCGAAGGACTAATTGTCGCAGACCAAGAGGCTTCGAAGCTGACCGATTCAATCAAGGCCAACACCTATACGAAGGCCCTCCTGTCGACGGGCGACCGGAAGCAGTTCCAAGCACTAGCAGACTCGATGAACCTTACACCCCGGCAGAGATCGGTCGCCCAAGACCTCGGTATCGGGGAAGCAGTCATCCAGACCGGAAACGAGCACCCTGTCCGAGTAACACTTGAGGAATACGAGTTGGCGAAAACGGTGACAGATACCGAATTGCAGCGACACCAAGGGAGGATCTGGAACACGTTATCTTCCGAACCGCGTAAACAGCCACAACGGTTCGAGAAAGCCGTATGGTCCGACAACACCGACCCCGAGGAACCCGGGATAATTGACGATCCACCGTCCAAGATCACTGTTTCCGATGAATCGGAACAGCTGTTGAGGGGAGTGGTGGAGGAGCCGTTCATCCCGTTGACCGAGCGGTACGAAACGTTTTCCAGCCGGTACAAGGGGAATAAGGCCAAGAACGAGCTGGTGGAGACAGGCTTGGTCACGGAACAGTCAATCCGTACCGGAACAGGTGCTCGGAAACTCCTTGAACTGACGGACAGAGGACGCAACTACGTCGAGCAGACGCTGGATATTGATCCACGCCACGAGGGTCGGGGAGGAATCGTCCACCGATACTGGCAGCACAAAGTGAAGGAAATATTTGAATCAGCAGGCTGGGCTACAACACTAGAACTATTCGACGCGGACGTCTACGTGAACACCGGAGAGCTTGAGATCGTCGTCGAGATCGCGATGGAAAACACGAAGCGGGAACGAGAACATGTGGAAAAACATCTCGAACAAGGGTTCGAAGTGGTGTGGGTCGTATGCCCTACAGAAAAGGTCCGAGATGGGCTAAAGCAGCGGGTCGAAAACGCGGATATTGACTCAAACCAGATCGTGTTTCACTTGGCACAGGACGTTTCCGATGCACTCGACGACTGGCACTAGATCCTCACCCATCCAGCTTGATATACTGCCGAACACGGATTCGAAGTCCTAAGCAGCACGAAGAGGATAGAAACGAGGTAGTTCGGCTGGTTCGGCAGAAAAACAGGTAAGATGACCTCGATCAAGAGGGTGTTAGGGGTATTCGGCAAAACGGAAAAGTAGCTCTGTTGACTCCGCTCACAGGAGGAGGATGACGTATTCTGATTCGGAGAGAACAAACTCAAACAATGGTTCTCGGAGTTAGCTATGGGCCGCTAACCAAACTTGCGGATATTCGCTCGTCAACAGAGCTCTTAACGAGCCCGCGGTGGTCCCGGTCAGTTTCTGCCTATCCTATTCAGATGTCCCACCACAAACCATAATAACATTACCAGTCAGTGACAACTATAAGAGGAGTTTCGCCGTGGTCGATAAACAACGACGGAAAATTCTCAGGACAAGCGCCGCAGTACTATCCGCAGGAATAGCCGGCTGCAACTCTGGTTCTGAGTCGCCAAAACAGTCAACCACCAACGACCCAACAACATCTAACTCAACAACACCTGACCCCACCGAACCAAACAGCGACACACAACTCGGAGACTTCCAGCACACCCGCGCGGATATCCTGCCGATCATCACGGAAACGACCCGGGAGAACCAGACCAGGTCTGAGGTCACCGTCACAGACCAAGACGGCCTGAAAACCATAGAAACCTACCTAAACAACCGATCACTGGACGAACCAGTACAAGTCCACCAAGAAAATCTCGGAGGTGAAGTCGAAGCGAACGTCGCCTACGAGTTCCCGCAGAGAATGGTTGCTCCTAGAGAGAACCGGTTCGGCGTACGAGTAACCGATGAAACCGGCCGGACACAGGACTTCACAGAGACCTTCACACCTGATACACGTGAATGGAAGGTTGACACACCATACAGCGAATATTCTACGGAGAGAACGTGGGACGATCTCAACTTCCAGCAAGAGGAGATGGAAGAACAGCGACAGGGATGGCTCCAAAAAATGACCTACAACGACCTAGTTGACGAATTGAAACGAGATACTGAAAGAGTGCGAGAGAAGTACAAGGCCATAGATCACGGAGACACCGAATACCCTAACGCAGAACAGCACGGAGGCGGACGCTGGAACACTAAAGATTTCAGGAACACCAACAAAACACAAGAAATACTCAAATACAGCAACGTAGCACTCCAAATACACGCACTAGAAAACCTTCAAATCACCGCCTGGAGCGGGGAAAACGATCATTTTGCCGCCACACATCAAACATTAGCAAATCATGTGCATGAGGAAGACAGCACACAAAGAAACGTGGAGACTACGCACGTTAATGAAAGCGGTCACGGAACCGTTATAGCATACGCAGACCCTGACAAACTTGACAACGAATATACACACTTGGATGGTGAAACACATGGAGAGTTCTCCTGGTGGTTCGTAGACACAACCACCGACTGGGTACTACCCATCAACAACGAAGAAATAAAAATATCTGCAGGAATAAGAGGAAAATACAACCCGTTCATTGAAGGATACGAAGGAAGCAGACAAGTCAGCGAATTAAACTTCTACAGAACTGAAAAAGGCAAAGCAGTAGCCCCACTAATCGGGTTCGTCGACAGAAGCAACACCGAAGACCACCTAGAATTTGAAAAGTTCTCAATCAGCGACCCAGTACTCGAAGACATCTACAATGAACACGTACCCGAAGGAGAATCAGTCGACCCTATTCTTGATATGGTGATGAAGGCTGGGCAAAAGCAGATTGAGACCGGCGAACACGTCCAAATCTACGGCGACGAACTCGAGTATAACGAGGACGAGGAAGTGTTTGAAGGACTGGGATACGCTGTCAACAACGGCGTGCTACACGAACACAGCATGGAAGAAAAAACCGCAGTCACCGTAGAGCACGTCAACCAATACCTCGAGGGACGAGCAGCCGTATGAGGAGTTTTTCAGTACAACCAATACTTATTGAATCCGGATTATTTCTCCCTATCTCTGAAGAGTTATCCCGTCAGGTTCCAATGTGAACGAAGAACCCTGATCCAGCAAACCAACTGCAACACCAAAGGGAAGAACATCTACCCCCACCACAAACCATAATAACATTACCAGTCAGTGACAACTATAAGAGGAGTTACGCAGTGGTCGATAAACAACGACGAGCAATTCTCAAGAGAACAGCTACAGCCGCCGGACTAATCTCACTCGCAGGCTGCAACTCTGGTTCTGAGTCGCCAAAACAGTCAGCCACCACCGACCCAACTGCATCTAACTCGACAACACCCCAGTCCACTAAATCGAACAGCGACACACAACTCGGAGAATTCCAGCACACCCGCGCGGATATCCTGCCGATCATCACGGAAACGACCCGGGAGAACCAGACCAGGTCTGAGGTCACCGTCACAGATCAAGACGGCCTGAAAACCATAGAGATCTACCTAGACAACCGGTCTCTGGATGAACCAGTACAAGTCCACCAAGAAAATCTCGGAGGTGAAGTCGAAGCGATTGCGGCCTACGAGTTCCCGCAGAGAATGGTTGCTCCTGGAGAGAACCGGTTCGGCGTACGAGTAACCGATGAAACCGGCCGGACACAGGACTTCACAGAGACTTTCACACCTGATACTCGTGAATGGAAGGTTGACACACCATACAGCGAATATTCTACGGAGAGATCATGGGACGATCTCAACTTCCAGCAAGAGGAGATGGAGGAAAGACGACAGGGATGGCTCCAACAAATGACCTACAACGACCTAATAGAAGAACTAAAACAAGATACGGAACAGGTAAATGAAAAATACAGCGATGAAGGGGACATAATCAGCTTCCCTAACGCCACAGAAAACAGCGAAGGACACTGGGATACCGAAGACTTCAGAAACACCAACAAAACACAAGAAATCCTACTATACGGAAACGGAGTACTATCACAACACGCACTCAAAAACCTTCGAATCACCGCCTGGAGCGGGGAAAACGATCATTTCGCTGCCACACACCAAACATTAGCAAACCACGTGCATGAAGAGGATGGCAGACAGAGAAACGTGGAGACTACGCACGTCAACGAAGGCGGTCACGGAACAGTCATAGCATACTCGGACCCTGACAAACTTGACAACGAGTTTGAGATTCTGGGAGAAAACTATGGAGAACATACTTGGTGGTACGTAGACACAACCGACGACTGGGTAGTCCCACTCGGAGTAACAGCCGAAAACGGAAACGGAAACACCATAGCAGAAAACATCCAAAGAGGAACATACAACCCATTCACCCAAGGATACCAAGGAGACGAACAAGCCGCCTTCGACTACGAACGCGAAAAGATCAAAGCCGTAGGTCCTCTGGTGAGCTTTGTTGACAGAAGTAAAGATCAAAATATCGACTTGAACAAAGTCTCCATCAGCGACCCAGTACTAGAAAACATCTACAACGAACACGTACCTGAAGGAGAATCAGTCGATCCTATTATTGATATGGTGATGAAAGCCGGGCAAAAACAAATAGAAACCGGCGAACACATCCAAATCTACGGAGACGAACTCCAATACAACCAAGAAAGTGAAGTGTTCGAAGGCGTCGAATACGCAGTCAACAACGGCGTGCTACACGAACACAGCATGGAAGAAAAAACCGCAGTCACCGCAGAACACGTCAACCAATACCTCGAGGGACGAGCAGCCGTATGAGGAGTTTCAGTACAACTACTACTTTTTGAATCCTGGATTCCCGGATTGGTTTCTCTCTCCCCAGTGAGTTACTCCGCCGGGTTCCAATGTGAACGAAGAACTCGGATCCAACAAACTAACCACAACACTAAGAGAAGAACAGCCCCTCCCACCACAAACAATAATAACGTTACCTGTCCGTAACAAAATACAAGTGATCGATAGTGGTGGACAGACAAAGACGAACAATTCTCAAAGCAGGTGCCGCAGCACTATCCGCAGGAATAGCCGGCTGCAACTCTGGTTCTGAGTCGCCAAAACAGTCAACCACCAACGACCCAACAACATCTAACTCAACAACACCCCAGTCCACTAAATCGAACAGCGATACACAACTTGGAGAGTTCCAGCATAGTCGCGCGGATATCCTGCCAATAATTACTGAAGCCACACGGGAAAACCAGACCAGGTCTGAGGTCACCATCGCAGACCAAGACGGCCTGAAAAACATAGAGACCTACCTAAACAACCGATCTCTCGATGAACCCGTACAAGTCCACCAAGAAGATTTTGAAGGGGAATCCGAAGCGATTGCGGCCTACGAGTTCCCTCAACGGATTATTGCGCCGGGAGAGAACCGGTTCGGAGTACGAGTAACGGACGAAGCCGGAAGGACACAGGACTTCACAGAGACTTTCACACCTGATACACGCGAATGGAAGGTCGACACACCATACAGCGAATATTCTACGGAGAGAACGTGGGACGATCTCAACTTCCAAAGACAAGAGATGGAAGAACAGCGACAGGAATGGCTCCAAAAAATGACCTACAACGAACTAGTAGACGAATTGAAACAAGATACTGAAAGAGTACAGGAAAAATACAGCGATGAAGGGGACATAATCAGCTTCCCTAACGTCACAGAAAACAGCGAAGGACACTGGGATACCGAAGACTTCAGAGAAACCAACAAAACACAAGAAATCCTACTATACGGAAACGGAGTACTATCACAACACGCACTCAAAAACCTTCGAATCACCGCATGGAGCGGGGAAAACGACTACTTTGCCGCAACACACCAAACGTTAGCCAATCACGTGCATGAAGAGGATGGCAGACAGAGAAACGTGGAGACTACGCACGTCAATGAAGGCGGTCACGGAACAGTAGTGGCATACGCAGACCCGGACAAACTTGACAACGAGTTTGAGATCCTGGGGGAAAACTACGGAGAGCATCCTTGGTGGTACGTAGACACAACCGACGACTGGGTAGTCCCGCTCGGAGTAACAGCCGAAAACGGGAACGGAAACACCATGGCAGAAAACATCCAAAGAGGAGCGTACAACCCATTCATCCAAGGATACACTGGAGAAGGAGAGAGAAACTACCAAATAGAGAAAGATAAAGCGGTTGACCCTCTCGCAGACTTCGTAGACAAAAGCCACGAGTTAGAAATTAATACAGACAAAATCTCCATCAGCGACCCAGTTCTCGAAGACATCTACAACGAACACGTACCCGAAGGAGAGTCGGTTGATCCTATTCTTGATATGGTGATGAAGGCCGGACAAAAACAGATTGAAACCGGCGAACACATCCAAATCTACGGCGACAAACTTGAATACAACCAAGAAGACGAAGTGTTCGAAGGAGTCGAATACGCAGTCAACAACGGAACACTAAAAGAACACAGCATGGAAGAAGAAACAACTGTTACCGTAGAGCACGTCAACCAATACCTCGAGGGACGAGCAGCCGTATGAGAAGTTTCAGTACAACCACTGCTTTTTGAACCCTGGGCCCAGCAAAATCACTTATACACTCGAACACCTAGTTTCTTTTAAACTTTCAACACTAGATTTTCTTTGAAAACGCAAATGAAGGAAGGTGAGGTGGTGATGACCACTGAACGGATCTTAGCTTGGACTCTTCGTCCATGTGACAAACCGTTTAATGGACACTAAACGAACCTCAGTTTTCGTCCGCATACGAAACCACGACCCTATTCTTTCCAACTCAAACTCGATTCCATCGGAAGAACAGCCCCTCGCACCACAAACAATAATAACATTACCAGTCAGTGACAACTATAAGAGGAGTTACGCAGTGGTCGATAAACAACGACGAAAAATTCTCAGGACAAGCGCCGCAGTGCTATCCGCAGGAATAGCCGGCTGCAACTCCAACTCACCTAAACAGTCAACCACCACTGACCCAACAACATCTAACTCGACAGCGCCCAACTCCTCCGAACCGAACAGCGACACACAACTCGGAGACTTCCAGCATAGTCGCGCGGATATCCTGCCAATAATTACTGAGGCGACTCGGGAGAACCAGACCAGATCCGAGGTTACAGTGGTAGATCAAGACGGCCTGAAAACCATAGAAACCTACCTAGACAACGGTTCTTTGGATGAACCAGTACAGGTCTATCAGGAAGGTCTTGGAGGGGAGACCGAGGCGACCGCGGCCTACGAGTTCCCTCAAAGAATGGTTGCGCCGGGAGAGAACCGGTTCGGAGTACGAGTAACCGATGAAACCGGAAGGACACAGGACTTCACAGAGACCTTCACTCCTGATACTCGTGAATGGAAGGTCGACACACCATACAGCGAATACAGTACGGAGAGAACGTGGGACGATCTCAACTTCCAGCAAGAGGAGATGGAAGAACAGCGACAGGGATGGCTCCAAAAAATGGCCTACAACGACCTAGTTGACGAATTAACACAGAATACGGAAAGAGTGCGGGAAAAATACAGCGGCGACAACCATGGAGGTGCTCAATTCCCTAATATGGAAGAGTTAGGCGGCGGACATTGGAGCCTTGAAGACCTCAGAGATACAGACAGGGTTCAAGACATCCTGACATACGGGAACGGAGCACTCCAAATACACGCAACAGCAAATCTAGGGATCACCGCATGGAGCGGGGAAAACGACCACTTTGCCGCAACACACCAAACATTAGCCAACCACGTGCATGAAGAGGATGGCAGACAGAGAAACGTGGAGACTACGCACGTGAACGAAGGAGGTCATGGAACCGTTATAGCATATTCAGATCCTGATAAGCTTGACAACCAGTTTATACATCCTGATGGAGAGGAACAAGGAGACTACAACTACTGGTTCGTCGACACCACCACATTCTGGGTACTACCCATCAACAACGAAGAAATAAACATACCCTCAGGAACAAGAGGAGCCTACAACCCGTTCATAGAAGGATACGAAGGAGACGAACAAGCCGCCTTCGACTACGAACGTGAAAAAGGTAAAGCAGTAGCTCCATTGATAGGATTCGTCGACAGAAGCAACACCGAAGACCACCTAGAATTTGAAAAGTTCTCAATCAGCGACCCCGTCCTCGAAGACATCTACAACGAACATGTTCCTGAAAGAGAGTCAGTTGATCCTATTCTTGATATGGTGATGAAGGCTGGGCAAAAGCAGATTGAGACTGGTGAACACGTCCAAATCTACGGCGACGGACTCGAGTATAACGAGGACGAGGAAGTGTTTGAAGGAGTCGAATACGCAGTCAACAACGGCGTGCTACACGAACACAGCATGGAAGAAGGAACAACCGTCACCGCAGAACACATCAACCAATACCTCGAGGGACGAGCAGCCGTATGAGAAGTTTCAGTACAACCACTTCTTTTTGAACTCTGGGCTCAGCAAAATCTCTTATACACCCGAACACCTAGTTTCTTTTAAACTTTCAACACTAGATTTCCTTTGAAAACGCAAATGAAGGAAGGTGAGGTGGTGATGACCACTGAACGGATCTTAGCTTGGACTCTTCGTCCATGTGACAAACCGTTCAATGGACCCCAATCGAGACTCGGTGCAAAAGAAAACCAAGATAACGGTGTGAAGATGTCCAACTGAACCAGAAACTAACAGACAGGGAAGGAATTTACCCTGTCAAACGCAACGAGGTCTCCCACTCTACCCTTCTAACTCACTCGGTGACTCATAGATCTATGACCACAACAGAATATATTGATGTAGACGGTGCCCTTCAAAACCTGAAAGACGATGTTTCACAGCGGAACTATGAAGCAATAAAGCAATTTATCAACCACACCGCGGCCGAAGGGATCGGCGAAAGCCAACAACAGCGCCATATCTACGCCTGGAAAACCATCCTGAAGAAATTCGTGGACGATGAGTTCGCGATCCCGGACACCTCGAAAAATGAAATAAAACACCTAGTTGCGGAACTGAACCGAAGCGACTACGCTGAGGCAACTAAGCACAAGTTCCGGTCAGCCGTGAAGAAGCTGTACACTGTCAGGAACGACGGCAAACAACCAGAAAAGGTCCAGTTCTTCTCTGTACACAAGAACAGTAAGCCAACCTCCGTCTCCCGTGAAGATCTGTTCAGAGACGAGGAACTGAAACGACTACTGCGAAGCTTTGGCAACACACGGGACAGAGCATTCACGTACGTCCTGTATGAGTCCGCAGCCCGGCCCGGTGAACTCATCTCCCGGAACGTCGGCGACTTCACCTCAAACGCCAAAGGAGATTTCATCTATCTAGAAGGGGCAAAGGGGACACCCGACCGCACGAACCAGTTGGTCCGATCCGGTAGGCCTCTCCGTGAATGGATCTCCTCACACCCTCTCGGCGGCGAACCTGGTGACATTCAAGACCCCGGTGCCCCTCTCTGGGTGAAAACCGAGCAACAAGTCTGTAAGACATGTGGAGAGATACCGCACAGCCACGATGACACCGCTTGCAACTATGAATCAGACCTCAGCGACCGGATGAAGTACGCCGGTTTCTACCGCAGGTTCAAAGATGCCTGTAAAAAAGCAGAAATCCCTGAGAACAAGCGGAAACCGTATAACCTGAGACATACCCGGTTGACCGAGGTGGCGACGTTCATGGGATACGAGCAGCTGAACAAGTTCGCTGGATGGAAACCCGGTTCGGATAGAGCAAAGGTCTACGTCCACCTCAACAACGACGACGTCAACCAGGCGATCAGAGACGAGTACGGGATCAGTAGCCAGGATGAGGAGAAGAGCCAGGTTCAGTGCTCGTTCTGCGGAACATCGAACGATGAAATCCATACCGAGTGCCGGAACTGTGGAAGACCGCTCTCACTTGAACAACAGTCGAACCAGGAGGAGAAGCTGGAAGTCTTAGAGAGGCTTGCGGAGCTCGAGGAGAAAGGTATCTTGGACCAATTAGACGCCTTCACAAGGGAAACTGAGACAAGTTCCTGAATTCTCAAGCAGCTACCTATTCCTTCAGGGAAATACAAGGACAGCAATATCTAACTATTCAGCCATATTTTTCCTTTGCTTATTGCTAGAGCATCACCGGGTGTGAGGTACCACTAGTATCGGATTAGGTGAAGGAGATACCGTCATTCAACCAATGAACAAGTTGGACTTAGTCAAAAAGTTCAGTCCATTCGTGACGAGGCCTTAGATATAGATCGGCGAACACCAACCGTAACAAGGGCTTCTGAAGCATAGACAAAGCTGGTCACCGTATCTTTGGCCGGGTGACGATACGGATGACACTTCACAAAGTTGCGGAGGCAGAGCGGTTGCTTGAGAAACTGGAAACGTGGTCGGAAGATGAGATCCAGGCACTCCCTCGGTTCTACCGTGAACGGGCACAGCGATACCGGAAGCTGCGGAAACAGGGTGACTCCTAAGGTCTGAAACAGTTCAGCTACTATCTCCTGTTAGAGGAATGGCCTACGATGAGTATACAAGACTTCTGGAAACCGGTGTACCTAATCCCCTCAGCGGTGGGGGAAGCAGGTTCTCCAGTGATTGGGACGTTAACCGGTTGTTGACTGAGGCTCAGAGAGCAGAACGCGAACGGTTGGAGTCGATGCTGGAGGAGATCGAGGACCAGATAGAGGAGCGGACAACGTTGCATGAGGATCTGGTCCATGACTTGGAGAGGGAGATACAGCAGTACGAAGAGAACTTGGAGCAACTGCTTCGGCAGTTTGCTGAGCGTAATCGAAAGGAATCGCAGAAGAAGCGTATTCGAGAACTTAGCCGTGAGCTCCGAGAGGAGCGTCGGAAGCACTGGCGTGATCGTCAGGAGTTGCTTGCCGAGCGTCGGGAGGCCCGGCGTGAATTAGCTGCCTTGGATGACGATCTGTTAACCGGTCTCCTCTGAACCGGGTCGAGAGTTCCAGTTGACTCGCCTGATTTCCCGTGTTTTCCCTCTGGATCCGCCTCGGTGGTAGGTAGCTTCAATTAGATCGAGGAGTTCTAAATGGGTCAGAAAGTCGCTGATCCGTCGTTCGCTCAGGGAGGCGACCCCTGCTGTCTCACAGCGTTCACTGTACTCTCTGTAGACTGTCCCGGTTGTGAACGGTGGTTGTTCGACCTGTTCGAGACGGCTGATCGTATTATACAGACGACGGTGGTGTGTTGTGAACCGGTGGAGAAGCGTCCTCACGTATTTGTGGTACGCGGCAACCTCTACCTCCTGTGCCAAGCTTTGGGTGACTTGGTTTTCAGCGGTTTCAGCTGCCTCACGTAGCCAGGTAACTGCGATGGCGATGTTCTGGGTGGTCTCGGTGATATAGGTCAAGGCCGCCCGCTCAAGTGACTGTGGTTGGAGGGCTTTCCGTGCCCGGTCGGCGAGTATCTGCCGTGCCTCGTTGGTGGTGTAGTCGTTCAGCGTCAACAACTGGGGCTGGAACGTGCTGTATGTCCGGTCATCAACTGCATCCTCCAAGGTGGACCGATTGGCTGAAACGGTGATGACTGCTGTGTTTTCTAGTCGGGTCAGGTAGTAGAGGAGATCGTCGCCGTCGTTTAACAGCAGGAAGTCGACCTCATCAACCACGACGACTGTAGGTAGGGTAATCTGGTCTTTGATTTTGCGTTGGATATCGGCGACGTGGTGTCCTGTTCCGAGTGATGTCCCGGTCAGGAGCTGATAGAGGCGTTCCAATGCTTTGTACTGGGTGTCGTGCCGGACTCCAGAAACATAGCAGGTGGTGAACGTTGGTGGGAACGTGGTGAGAAACCGTTGAAGGAGATGTGTCTTTCCAGTGCCCCGCCGCCCGTACACATGGTAGTTCTGGAGACGGCTGTCCTCATCGACGCCGAATGCCTCGGTGAGGGCGTCCTGCTCTGCCTCTCGCCCGATGAACTGTGCCGGGAGATGTGAGAGTTGGAGAGGTGTCCGCGTATCAATAGAGTCTGACATAATCAACAGTGGAGTCGAGAAGCTCTACACAGGTTTTGATACACCCGCATTCATTTGGGCCGGTGATGCGAGTGAGGAATGTCTGTGTGTTTATTCTAGACGAGTGTTTTCGTGGATGGATGTGGAATACTGCATACGAAATAGAGTCCACGGTTCGGTTTTTCAACGCGGAGCGGTAGATAAGAGCTAGAGTGTGATGTTGGTATGTTCGATGATACATCCGGTGGTAGGGCACTGTCTAGTTAGGCCAGTTTGAGAAGCGAGCAGGTCGTAGAGTTTGTTTGGGACAAT